>JAHJBY010000043.1 GCA_018813285.1 Candidatus Omnitrophota bacterium | reverse complement strand
TCAAAGTGTCAGGATATAGCAGCATTCGAATATAAGCCTTATTTTTTTTACGCTTTGATGCCAGCGAACGAAGTGAGCGATGACACTTTGACACTGTCTGTTATTCTTGCCTCTTACTTCTTACTTCTTGCCCCTTCCTGCGCTTTGCGGTTCGCGGTTCACTATCCACGATTCACGACATTACATTCTTTCGCGTGCAGATATAACGGCTCGAGCGTATCCGGATCGTCCGTTCCGTGCCGCGCCCTCTCCATTCCGATCCGGCCGATCCAGGAAGCGCGCGGATACCAGTCAATATCTTCAATATAGCCGGCCCGGGGGCAAGCGTCTAGTTTTTCTTTATACTTCATGACCGCGTCCCCAAAGAATACCGCTTCATCCCGGAGGACGAGGAGAAAATCATCTATCGAAACAAGCATATAATCAGACTCCCTTGCCGGTTCCTGGCCCGAATAATCATAAATACACACATACACTTTTTCTTTCCGGGCATCTATGAGCGGTATCAATTTTTTCTTTCCGCCGGCGGTAAAATTTCTAACCATGGCATCCATTGAGGGAACTCCGATCACTTTGCTTCCGGTCGCGGCCACCATGCCTTTTGCTGTCGCGGCCGCGATACGGAGTCCGGTGAAAGACCCAGGGCCCAGGCCCACGGCTATCAAACCAATATCATCAACTTTCCATCCGGCCTCATCAAGCATATCTTTGATAACGGGAACAAGCAATTCACTGTGTCTTATCCCCGCTTCTTCATGCGACTCGGCAATAAGCCGATCACCTTCAAGAAGAGCTATACTTAAAAACTTTGTTGATGTATCAAACGCCAGTGTTTTCATTGTTAAGGCTTTATCTTTTTCGTATTGCGTATTGAATATTGAGTATCGTGTTTGTCTATAGCGCCGCTTTTTTTACCGATACTTTCATTGTTTACACAGAAATACTCATCTTTTGTTCCCATTGCTCCCATACTGTTGACACATGAGGAACTAATAGATCAAAATTCAAGGGACCCATTCCAAAGTTTTAGCTATTTTTATACCTTTTGAAGGGAACAGCGTTAAAGTATGAGCCCCAGCTTTCAGATTTCGAAAGAAATCTCGGGGCGAATTCTTTAACGCCCTTCAAAAGGATAGAAAAATAGCGTTAAAAAACTTTGATGGGGAGAATTTTGATCTATTAGTTTCTCTGCGCAACATTTTTTTCAAATCCCCACCATGTGATCTGCACTTACTCCATGAGATCGAAACTCAAACTGCCTCTCCGTCTCACCTGTATGGGTGATCCTGACTTCCAAATGCTCATCCGGGAGTAAGCCCTTTATCTTATCCGCCCACTCGATCACGGTCACTCCCGCGCCGTAAAAATAACGCCGGTAATCCAGCGTATCCGAGAAATGCTCTTCATTCAGCCTGTACACATCAAAATGGTACAAGTCAAGCCTTCCCTGATACTCTTTGATTATCACAAATGTCGGACTATTCACATAAAAGTGATCCTGAACCCCGAGACCTTTCGCCAAGCCCTTGACAAAAACGGTTTTACCCGCGCCAAGTCCGCCTTCCAGGGCAATTACATCTCCTTTCTTAAGATCTTTGGCGACCTTCTCCCCAAGCGCTATCGTTTCATCCGGCGAATATGTTGTTACTCGTTCCTCAAACATGATCATTCCACTTCACAGGTGCTCGAATCCCCGCATTTTCAACGCGGTCTCCACGCCTTTTTCGTCCATAAGCCGCAGACCGTCTTTTTTTTGTGTTACTTCCCCGATAACAAAATACTTACAACCTTCGCGGCGGAAAGCATTGTCCTTTAGCAGTCTTTTCGCGCCTGAGGTAGACATCGTAAATAGAAGCTCAAAACTTTCCCCGTAATAAAGGGCGTCCTTAAGGCTCAACCCTCTTGAAAGAGGAACGGAATCTGCCGACACCACGGCACCCACACCGCTCCGGTCACATATCCTTCCAAGATCCGGGGCAATGCCGTCCGAAACATCTATCATCGAATGTATTCTATAATCTCGAACAAGCGATCCGGATTCTTTTACTCTCGGATCAAAATCCAAATGCGCTTTTTTGCCGTCTCTCACCGGTCCGGTGATAAGAACCAAGTCTCCTTCTTTCGCGCCGGCGCGGGTTACAAGCTGTTTTTTTGTGACAAAACCAATTATAGACACATCTATCACTAATTTTTCCGATCGATTGGTGTCTCCTCCCACTATTTTTACACCATACTCGCGACAAACCTTGTTTATCCCTTTGTAAACAGTCTTTACGATACTCGCGACCCGTCTGGCAGGCGGTATGCCTATGCTAACCGTAATATATTTCGGGACACCGCCCATCGCGGCAACATCACTGATATTAACCGCGACGGCCTTACGCCCGATCCTCTCATAACCTGCGCTTTTGACATTAAAGTGAACATCCTCGATAAGCATGTCCGCCGCCCATAAGAGATATTTGCGCCTATCATACGTAAGCACGGCACAATCGTCGCCTATGCCCACATGCACACCTTTGCCCGGATTCCCGGCGGTCTTCCTGATCTCTTCTGCGATCTTAAGTTCTTTCATTATTTGATGTTTATAGTATTGACTCGTTTCGCGTTACTCATCACCCGTCACTCTTCACTTCTTGCCTCGTGCGTCTTGCCTATTCACTACATCCCTTATCCGCTTTCGACACGGCGATTTGATCAGGCCGCGTTCCGTTATGATCGCCGTAATCAGCTTGGCCGGTGTTACATCAAAAGCGGGATTTCTAACATCCATGTCTTTCAGAGTAATATACTCCTTTCCTATCTTCTTAACTTCCAGAGAATCCCTTTCCTCAATGGGGATCTCTCTGCCATTTGAAATAGATAGGTCAAAAGTCGAGACAGGCGCCGCCACATAGAACGGTATATTGTGATAGGAAGCCAGAATCGCGAGACCGTAAGTCCCGATCTTGTTAGCCGTGTCACCGTTAGCGGCAATGCGATCAGCCCCCACGATAATCGTGTCCACTTCCCCGTCTGCCATCAAGGACGCCGCCATATTATCGCACACAAGTGTCGCAGGAATGCCCTGTTTCTTCAGCTCCCACGCGGTAAGTCTGGCTCCCTGCAAAACAGGCCTGGTCTCATCCACATAAACCCTTTTTATCTTCTTTCTCGCGGTAAAAATAACGCCTAATGCGGTCCCATAATCCACCGTTGCCAGGCCGCCGGCATTACAGTGTGTCAATACTGTTGAACCCCTGGGAATAAGCACCGAACCGTATCTGCCGATAGCGCGGCATGTCTTCTTGTCCTCTTTAAGGATTGTGTGCGCTTCCCGCAGAATGATCTTTTTTATCACCGATATTTTTTTATCTTTGTTTTTCTCGACAACGTCCAAAACGCGTTCAAGTGCCCAGAAAAGATTACGCGCGGTCGGCCTTGATCGGGCAAGATACTCGATTATTCTGTCAACTTCCCGCCTGAACGCCTTGTAGACTTTCGCCTTACTCTCTCTTACCCCAAGGTAAACCCCGTAGGCACCGGCAACCCCGATGGCTGGAGCCCCCCGCACCTTGAGAGTTCTGATGGCCGTCCACATATCCTTATCTGTCACGCAGATCGCGTATTTCAACTTTGCCGGAAGCAATCTCTGGTCTATCAGTTCTACTCTGTTATTCTTCCACCGTATCGTCTCGACTGTCATCTTCACTTCTCGCCTCGTGCCCCTCTGTGCCTCTGTGCCTCTTCCATCCATCATTTATTCACTTTTTAGGGCGAAATATTTTTCGCCCCTACGATTCACCATTCACGATTCACGATTTACCTCTTGCCCCTTGAATTACCCGACTTCATTCAAATGACGCAAACGAAAAAACGCCCCAAGATCGTTCGCGATACGACGGCATGCGGCAAGGCCTTCCTCACCGATAATATCTAAACACGTAACTTCAACTTCTATACCCTGCTCCCTGCATTCTTTGATAAACTTTAAAATGCCCTGATAAGCATCCTTTCCAAACGCAGGTTGACAGATACGATCATACGTTTCCGCGTCAGGCGCGTTTAGGCTTACCGAAACAACATCAACCAGGCCTTTAAGCTCTCCTGATATGTTTCTGCCGTTAATGATATCACCCGTGCCGTTGGTGACGATCCGAACCCTTCCACCCTCGCGTTTTACGTGATCAGCCACTTTTTTAACCGTGTCCAAACGCATAGTTGGTTCACCAAAACCGCAAAATACTATCTCGCGATAACGGGATATGTCCCCCATCTCAAGAATGATCTCATCCGCTTCAGGTTCCCGGTCAGACTTAAGATTATGGCCTTTTACGTAGTTGGAGACTTCCCGTGTACAAAAAGTGCATTCATTCGTACAACGATTGGTGATATTAAGATACACCGAATCCCTTATCTCGTAAGCTATTTTGCCGGTATCCCCCAATCCCAGTTTAAAAAGCACGTCGGCATTGTGTGTCGTTATTCGCGCGATATCACTGGGGGTATGCTCGTATATCTCCGCGTATGTATCTAAAAGATACCGCACATTGGCCGGTTCATTCCGCCTGCCTCTCGCCGGTTCCGGCGCTAAATACGGCGAATCTGTTTCCAGAAGAAGCTTGTCCAGCGGAACACGCCTGATAAGTTCTCTAAGCGGTCCCGCCTTCTTAAACGTGATATTTCCCGCGAACGAAATAAAAAAACCCATCGCGAGAACTTCCTCTAAAAGCTTTTCATCTCCGGAAAAACAATGGACAACACCCCGAATAACACCCTGTCCCGTTCTTTTGAGCATATCGTGAAAATCCTCCGACGCCGCCCGGTTATGCAGAATAAGCGGAAGATCCATCTCTATGCTGAATTCGATGAATTCGTTGAATAATTTCTTCTGGTTTTTTTCACTCGCGTATCTTCGGTAATAATCCAGCCCTACCTCTCCTACCGCCACAACTTTGCCTCCGGCCGCGCATAGATCTCTGAGACGCGGAATGGTTTTCTCGCAGGCAGTATCGGCGCTTATCGGGTGAACACCAACCGCGGCAAAGACAGACGGATATTTGCGCGCTATTTCGACCGCGCGGCGCGAACTCGCGAGGTCTATGCCGGGTGAGATCATCCTTTCGACCCCGCCAAGCACCGCACGATCTATAACCTCTTCGAGGTCACTCGCGTAATCTTCAAGTTCAAGGTGGCAATGTGTATCTGTAAGTCGCATAGTTTTTGGTTTCTGGTTTTTAGAGGGCACTACTTATCCTGGGAAAGAGCGGCTCACCTTTAGCGATCCTTGTACCTGCCGGAAAACCACGCCAGGTGTTGAGCTTCTTTAAGGACACCCGGCTCACATCGTCCGAAAGCCCCAGCTGTTTCCACATTTCCATAGATGTCCTCGGCATAAAAGGGAAAACAAATATAGCGACAATTCTAAGCACTTCCAACAGATCCGCTATTATGGTCTTAACGGCTGGAGAGTTGCCTTCTTTTGAATATTTCCATGGAGCAGACTTCTCTATATATTTGTTTGCCATACCAACAAGCTGCCACACACGTTCAAGGACCATGTTCAAGCGAAGATCTTTAAAATACATGTCAACATCCGAGGGTATGCTTTTCGCGTTTTCCTCAATAGCTCCACTAAGCGCCGCGAGGACATTATCAGCCGCTCTCGCAGGAGCCGTGGGGGCGATACCGTCAAAATATTTGTCCACCATAGTGAGCGTTCTGTTTAATAAGTTGCCCATATCATTCGCGAGGTCATTATTGTACATGGTAACCAGCGCGTCTTCACTATAGACACCATCCTGACCGAATTTAACAGCTCTCAATAGAAAATATCTGATAGGATCAACCCCGTATTTATTTACCAGATCCAACGGATCGACGATATTCCCTTTTGACTTTGACATCTTCTCATCGCCCATTTTCCACCATCCGTGGGCGAAAACGACCTGCGGCATAGCGAGCCCCGCGCTTTTAAGCATGATCGGCCAATATACGGCATGATGCCGCAAAATATCTTTAGCAATAACTTGAAAATTCGCCGGCCAACACTCAGAAAAATCTTTCCCGCCGCCGGCATAATTACATCCGGTAAGGTAGTTTATCAGGGCGTCAAACCATACATACACTACATAATCCTCATCAAACGGCAGCGGAACGCCCCAGGACATACGATCTCGAGGCCGTGAAATACACAGGTCTGTCAGGTCTTCTCTGAGAAACCCCAAAACTTCATTCTTGCGATATTCCGGCATAATAAAACCGGGGTTATCATTAATGTAGTCAGTAAGCCATTTTTGATACTTATTCATTTTGAAAAAATAATTTTCCTCTTTTATCCTCCCGGTAGCGCGCCCGCAATCGGGACAGACCCCGTTTTCGGCCTGGGTATCGGTCCAAAAGGTCTCACACGGAGCGCAAAACCATCCGTCGTACTGTCCCAGGTAAATGTCCCCGTTATCCGCGAGGCACGCCATGAATTCCTGAACGACTTTCTTGTGCTCATCGTCTGTGGTCCTTATGAACCGGTCATACGCGATGTCCAACACATCCCATGCCTTTTTAAAATTAACCACTATCGAATCGACGAACTCCCTCTCCTTGCCTTTCCCAAAACCCGCGGCAATGCAAGCTTCCTCTATCTTTTCACCATGCTCATCCGTGCCGGTAAGAAAAAAAACGTCATCTCCCAACATCTTATGATATCTCGCGACGGCGTCAACCGCTATTTGCGTATACGCGTGACCGATATGCGGGTTCGCATTCACATAGTATATAGGGGTGGTGATATAAAATTTTTTCATGATCGCCTTTCAAACATTATTTAGATTCCTTCTCATCTAATCGTATGTTTTTTATATCCCCTTCTCCGAAATCTACGGTCACGGTTCTCTTTATCGGGTTCACTTTTATGACCTTTCCTTTGCCGTGCTCTGTTTTTATATCCTTACCTATTTTGGGGAGCCCCTTCGAAAGCTCCCTGTAACATCCGTGTTCATACCCGAGGCAACACATCAAGCGGCCGCATAGCCCCGATATTTTCGAAGGATTGAGCGGCAAGTTCTGTGTCTTTGCCATTTTTATCGTAACAGGGTTAAAATCCTTCAAAAAGATAGCGCAGCAAAGCGATCGGCCGCACGGACCGAACCCGCCCACCATGCGCGCCTCATCCCTTACGCCTATCTGTTTTAACTCAATTCGCACACGGAAAATACTGGCCAGATCTTTAACTAAACGTCTGAAATCCACACGACTGTCAGACGTAAAGTAGAATATTATTTTCGAACGATCGAACGAATATTCCGCGTCTACCAACTTCATCGGAAGATCATGTTCCCGAATCTTCTGAACACATATGTTCATGAGATCTTTGGTCTTTTCTTTGTTCTTCTCTATCTGCTTTTCATCCCAGGGGTTGGCCTTTCTGATGATCTTTCGAAGCGGGTTACGAATAGAACGCGAATCGCGAGGGGCATCTCCGGCAGAAACAACTTCTCCGTACTCCAACCCTCTGTCCGCTTCCACTATAACGGCATCACCCGGTAAAAATTTCATCCCGTTCGATAAAAAACATCTTATATCTCCCGCGGACCTCAGCTTAACCCTTATCATCTCATCCATATATTACTTCCTTTTTCAGCCTTCAGTTTTCAGCTCTCTTGACCCTTGGCCCTCCTGTCCCGAGCCCCTCGGCTGCGCTCGGGATTTTATCGAGGGATGACCCTTGATCCCTTCCTAAGATCCCAGGCAAGACCGGGGCAACAAGCTTCGGATTGACATTACCCTCCAATGCCCTCTTAAGGTCTATCAGCCGTCCGAGAATGTCATATATTTCACCTGTTGAATATTTGTCAAAAAAAACGGGATCCGCTGAACCCACAAGGGGGCGCGCCGCGGCGGCATCACGCAAAAACATAATCAGGAATTCCAGATCCTCCAGAATGCCTGTTCTATCCTCCCTGTCCCAGGCCATCAGGAAAGGGTCTTCCTCGGCCGCTATCGCGTCAAGTAACTTCGAGATCTCTTTTTTACGCGCTTGAATATTTCCGGCAGCCATCGCGATGGCTCTTCCCGGAGAACCTCCGGAAAAATTAGCCAGGAACCGCGCGTCTTCCGCGTTGATATCGGAGCGCTCAAGCAGGATATTTCTTGTCTCATCAGCAGATAACAAATGGAACCTGACTTCCATACATCGTGAAATAACCGTCGGTAGCAGTAATTCGCGCTTACCAGAGATAAGTACCACAAGCGCCCGGCCCGGCGGTTCCTCTAACACCTTAAGAAGCGCGTTCGCCGCTTCCCGCGTCAGGAGATGCGCGTCTTCTATAACGCAGGCACTAACCGATGACTCATACGGTTTAAGGCTAAGCATGTCTTTTGCTTTACGTATTTCCCCGATCCTGATACGCTTTGCCTTCTCGGGTTTTATCCACATGATATCGGGATGATTCAGGGCGTCCACCCTCCTGCACACAGCGCATTCTCCGCAGGCCCCTTTTCCCGGTACGCCGCACATAAGCTCCATCAGGAAACCTTTTGCCGCGGTCGCCTTTCCCACGCCAAGAGGCCCGACAAACAAATATCCATTGGCTATTCTGCCCGCTGAAAGAGAATTGCGAAGGTACCGGAGAGCGTTATCCTGTCCTTTTATATCGTTCAATAAGACCATAGACTTCTTTCTTTACGCTGTCGTACACTCGATCAATATCATCACCGGCCGCCACCACCCGGATCTTTTCCGCCTCGAGAGCCGCGAGAGCGAGATACCCGCGCCTGACATCTTCATGAAACTTTATATCCCGTCTTTCCATTCTATCCGCCGGTCCGCGGGCTTTTGCTCGCGCCATACCGGTCGGGACATCCACATCCAACAGTACGGTCAAGTCCGGCCGAACCCCATCCGTCGCCAATGCGTCAAGTTCCTCTATCAAATCCATACGCATACCCAGCCCATATCCCTGATAAGCAAAAGTGGCGGTATTGAATCTGTCGCATAGCACTATTCTATTCGCCTTAAGGGAAGGCTTTATCATCTCCCGCACGTGCTGGGCACGGTCCGCCTCGAAAAGGAATAGTTCCGACATATTGTCAAGCCGGACAGAATCCGTCTTCAAAAGAAGCTCCCTTATCCCTTCCCCAAGCGCGGTACCCCCGGGTTCGGAAGTGCGCGTGATATCGTACCCCTCATTCAGAAGATCTCTATACAACCGTTTAGAATGAGTACTCTTGCCGCTGCCTTCGGGGCCTTCGAAAGTAATAAACAAACCTTTCGTCAATTCTTGCGCCATATCGTACCTTCCGAAGTATCCTCTATTTCTACGCCCATTTCTTTCAGCCTTTCCCTTATCGCATCCGCCTCCTGAAACGCCTTTCGCCCGCGCGCAATCTCGCGTTCGGCAACAAGAGACTCTATTTCTCCCGCGGAACGCTTATCGACATCCTGGACTTTGAGGGAAAGGCCGAGGATATCGGCACATTTGACAATAAAATTCCTTTCCCGACAAGCCTCTTTGGTTTTTCCGTTCGTTAAGAAATTGTTTCCCGATTGAACTGCTTCGAATATTGCCGAAAGCGCGTCCGGCGTATTGAAATCATCGTTCATCGCCCTTCGGAAAGAACTTACCGAAGCGTCCCGGTCAGGAATAGGAACGTTCTTTGACGGATCGCGCTCGATCTCGAGTTCCACATTTTTAATAAATCGCGTGATACGCGCTTTCGCGGCAGCGGCCTCTTTAACCTTATCTTCGCTATAGTCAACGGGACTGCGGTAGTGGCTCGAAAGGAATATGATCTTTAAAAGATCCGGATCAGGATGTTTTTTGAAATAGTCTTCTACGGTAATAAAATTGCCCAGCGATTTCGACATCTTCGCGCCGCGAACGGTAAGAAAACCGTTATGCATCCAAACGTGCGCGAAAGCGCTTCCCGTTTTAGCTTCGGCCTGGGCTTTCTCATTTTCATGATGCGGAAAGACGAGATCCAGACCGCCGCCATGTATATCAAACTCGTGGCCCAGTATAACCGTGCTCATCACCGAACACTCTATATGCCACCCTGGACGACCCTCTCCCCACGGGCTTCCCCATGAAGGTTCACCCGATTTAACTTTTTTCCATAAAGCAAAATCCAGCTGGTGACGTTTGTCCCCATCAGCATCCGCGCGAGGGCCTGATCTCATGTTCCTTGCGTCCTGGCCCGACAGTTCCCCGTATTTATCAAAACTCTCAACACTAAAATAAACATTCCCGCCCGCGCGATACGCGTGATCCTTTTTCAAAAGAGCCTCGATGAACCGTATCATCTCATTTATGTTTTCTGTGGCTTTCGGTTCATGGTCCGGCCTCCGTATATCCAAACTATCCATTGCCTTGTGGTACTCATCAAGATACCGTTTTGCCACTTCCCTGCACTTTTCTCGCAGAGCATAGCCGGCATCGATGCCGGAAGTTTTTTCAAGTTCGCCCGCGGCTTTATTTATGATCTTGTCATCTACATCCGTAACATTTCTAACGAGAACCACTTTAAACCCAATGTATTCAAAATATTTCCGCGCCGTCTCAAAAACATAAGCGCTTCGCGCATGGCCTATGTGCGGCGAATCATACACAGTAGGCCCGCAAACATACATCTTTACTTTGTCTTTTTCGATGGGTTTAAAATCGGACTTTTCTTTCGTCAGTGTGTTGTATATTTTCAGCATATGGATATCCTAACGACCTTCCTCTTTTTTCTTTTCGTGATAGTCTTTGATCTCCGACTCGATACGGTCTATCTCGTGCTGTAATTTTTCCAACGCCTGCTGAAGCGGATCCGGCAATGAAGTATGGTCCAGGTTTACTCCGCCGGGGAGGCGCCTGCCGAGCTTTCTTGCCACGCGCCCGGGAACGCCTACAACGGTGGAATCATCCGGAACGTCCCGCAAAACAACAGCGTTCGCCCCGACATTCACATTATTCCCGATCTTAATGTCTCCAAGGATCTTGGCTCCGGCCCCAATAACGACATTATTACCGAGTGTGGGATGCCGCTTGCCTTTTTCCTTTCCGGTGCCGCCAAGGGTCACACCTTGAAAAAGAGTAACTTTATCACCGATTATCGCGGTCTCTCCTATAACCACACCGGTACCATGATCGATGAAAAACCCTTCACCGATCGCCGCGCCCTGGTGTATTTCAATGCCGGTTGTAAATCTGGATAACTGAGAGAGAAAACGCGGAAAAAAAGGAACCTTCGCCTTCCACAGCAAGTGCGCTATGCTATGGAAAATAAGAGCGTGTAATCCGGCATAAGTAAAAATGATCTCCACGTAGCTTTTCGCGGCGGGATCTCTTTCTAAAATAGCTTTAATTTCTTTTCTGTAAAGCAATCTGACCAAAAAATAATATACACATAAGCTAATGACTATAACTGCCGATATGTTCAGCAACATTTTTCCTCCTTATCACTCCCCGACAACGAGCACCACTGCCTGCGCCGCTATGGCCGTGCCCGACCCGATCGCGCCTAACCCTTCGTTGGTTTTGCCCTTGACGTTCACAACGTCGGATGAAATATTGAGCACCTCAGATATTGACCGTCTAATCTCGTCCCTATAAAGGGCGATCTTCGGTTCTTCGGCCATAATAACGCAATCGATGTTGCTAATTTTCAGGTTTTTTGCCGCGGCCCTGGCTCCTGCATCCGCCAGAAGTGTTTTACCTGAAACATCCTTGAATTCAGGATCTGTATCAGGAAAAATAGAACCGATATCCGCGTCTCCGATAGCACCCAGTATCGCGTCGCAAACCGCGTGCAGCAGGACATCAGCATCGGAATGCCCCTCTAACCCTTTTATAAAAGGGATATCAACGCCGCCGATCTTAAGCGGCCGGCCGGGAAACAACCGGTGAATATCATAGCCGATCCCAACGTACATTCTCACTGTACTTTCGCTCCCCTGTTATTATCAGGCAATTCTATAAGATTCGCGAAGATCATCCGTCCGGCGGACGTCTGCAAGACGCTGGCAACCGACACTTTTACGCTTTTACCGATAAGCTTTCGCGCGTTGTCTACCACTATCATCGTCCCGTCATCCAAAAATGCCACACCCTGGTTTTTCTCTTTGCCTTCTTTGCGTATGTAGACATGCATCTCCTCTCCGGGAGATACCACTACACGCATGGCGGCAGCGAGATTATTGATGTTAAGAATGGTCACACCTTCGATCTTGGCGACTTTGCTAAGGTTAAAATCGTTCGTCAGAACACAGCACCCCAGCATTTTGGCGAGACGAAGTAATTTTGCGTCCACTTCCTTTATTTGAGAAAGATCCTCATCATGAACTATAACTTCGACTCCCGATATCTTACGCAACTTTTCCAACATATCCAGCCCCCTGCGCCCCCGGATCCGCCTCGCGTCATCCTTGGAATCCGCTATAGTTTGAAGCTCATGCAAAACAAAACGCGGCACCAGAAGTTTTCCGCTGACAAAGCCTGATTCACATACACCCGTGATCCTTCCGTCTATTATCACACTCGTATCGACGAGATATAATTTGTCATCCTCTTCTTGGCGGGCAAACCTGACATACGGGATAATAAGGTTAAACTCATCCTTGCCTTTTATAGAGATGGCCATCCCCATGTAGCAAAAGACAAGCGTAAACACTATCTGAAATACGGCCAGGGTACTTTCATCCATCTGTGTCAGGCTTAATATCCTGATCAATATCCAGGCCACGAAAAATCCGAACGCGAGTCCAAAGACACCGGCTGAAAGGTTCCGCAAGGATACCTGTCTTAACCTTATCTCGGTCAAAATAAACAACGCGCCAAACATTAAACCGCCTATCATCCCGTATAATTCCCCTTGAGAAGAAAAATCAATAAAAATAGAGCCCAAATAATACCCGCAAAACGCGGATAACAGTAAAAAGAACAATCGTATTAGTCTTATCATGGTTATTTCACACTTCCTTTTTTAAAAATATGGTTATAAAAGATCCCCGCCGGACATCGGGTCATATACAATATTCCGGATATTTACCGGACGCTTACTTCACTGCCTTTTTGTTCATCCTCCTCGTCGCGTTTTTTCCGTGGTTTGTTCAGCAGCTTCCACGGATTCGACCTGATATCCGCCGCGAAAGCCTCCATCTCGTTATAAAAACCATCGTCCATTACAAATTTTCCAAGCGATCCTTCTCCCTTCTCAACATGTTGAGCTATCGCGGTAGCTGAAGCCAGAAACTCATTCATCTTTTCCATCTGCATCCCCATATCCACGGGGTCGTGGCCGTCTAAAATATCGCCGTCGCTTACAAAGATCATGGATACCCCTGGTGATATTTCCATGTATCTTTCCCCTAGAAGCCCCAATGTGTTTATCCGCGCAACGGCGTCTTCCTCAATTCTCACACCGTCCCTGATGCGTGTACTGAGCCTCACGCGGGTCTTCCCTGCTTTCTCGTCATAATGAAGCTTTATCTCGCGAACTTCACCTACATTCACCCCGGCTAATCTCACCGGAGCGCTTTCCGTTATTCCATTCACATAATCGAACACTACATTGATCTCGTATCCCTTCCCCATAAAAGAAATGTCTTTAATCGAAAAGACTATCAAGAACATCAAAACTATCCCGACACCAATGAACAATCCGACCCTCAACTCAAGTTTTTCATCCCTGAACATTTGCTTCTCCTCGTTGAAAACAATATTATTACCATATACACCGGATGCTGAACGTCAACGTTCGGTGTCTTCTGTTAAGGGTCCCCTGGCGGCTCCATCTATGAACTGTCGCACGATCTCGCTTTTGGAATGCCGCGCCTCCTCCGGCGTGCCGACGTCTACAAGCTTTTTGTCATAGAACATACAGATCCTGTCCGCGATCTTATAGGCGCTTTTCATATCATGCGTCACAGTGATCGATGTCACATTAAGCTTATGATGCAAATATCTTATCAAATTATTTATGATATCCCCCATTATGGGATCAATTCCGGTCGTCGGTTCATCAAACAGTATTATATCCGGCGATATGCAGACTGCTCTGGCCAAACCCACTCTTTTTTTCATTCCACCGGACAATTCCGCCGGTTTGAGCTCTTCTATTCCGTGCAGCCCCACCATCTTAAGACATTCGGCTACGCGCTCCGCGATCTCCTCCATGTTTTTCTCCGAATGTTCAATAAGCTCAAAACCAACGTTTTCGAACACCGTCAACGAATCAAAAAGCGCCGATCCCTGAAAAAGCATACCAATCTTCTTACGTATCCTGCTGAGGCCCCTGTTGTCGAGCTTCGTAATGTTCACCCCATCCACAATAACGTCTCCGGAATCCGGACGCAGAAGGCCTATGATATGTTTAAGTAGCACACTTTTTCCGCAACCGCTTCTTCCGATTATAACCAGGGATTCCCCCTTCTTGATAGAGAGATTCAGATCTAAAAGAACAGGTCTCGCGTTAAACGACTTCCTCACATTCACAAGCTCTATCAGATTTTCCACTTACTCTCCTTGGAGAACGGTTACTTCGCGAAATAAAATAACGCCGTAAAGAAACAATCCGCGATGATTATCAAGATGAAACTCCGGACCACGCTGGCCGTCGTTGCCTTACCGACGCCTTCGGCCCCACCCTCCGAATTCATCCCTTCGTAACAAGATGTCAGACAAATTATCACAGCAAACGACACACTCTTAATAAGCCCGGTCAGAAGGTCTTTTAGTACCATCGGATCAAACGTCATTTTCAGATACATGGAATGAGGAATATTAAGTTTGCCTACCCCGATCAGATACCCTCCGACTATCCCGAAAAAATCGGCGTAGATCGTCAAAAGCGGCACCATTAGCAATAGGGCCAGAAACCTCGGCACCACGAGATATTTAACCGGATTCGCGGATAACGTTTCCAGCGCGTCTATCTGCTCAGTGACCTTCATCGTTCCGATCTCAGCGGTTATTGCCGCTCCGCAACGGCCGGCAATAATCAGCGCCGTGAGCACCGGGCCAAGCTCTCGCACCAGTGAAAGCGCGACGAGTGAAGCCATATATATCTCCGCGGACATTTTCTGCATCTGGTAGGCACTCTGCAACGCGAGCACAATGCCAGTGAACAAACTTATCAGGAATATGATAGGAAATGACGCAACCCCTATTTTATTCATCTGCTCGAGGGTATACCATTTCCTGTGGGGGGGCACAAACGTCCAGTAGATCGTGAGCCCAAGTAAAAGGCTCAGACTCCCCGTATATCTGAACACGTCAAGCACCGCCCTCTTCCAATAACCATATGTCCGTCTAACCAGCAATTTTAATCTCATGAACGCGCGCCCCTAAAATTGAACCTTATGTTCCACCCCTAAAAAATCCCCGTCTTCTTTCACTTCCATCTTAAGACTATTGTACTCATCCAGTTTATACTTAAACCACATATCTTGCTGTTGGTGTTCTTCGCCCTTCCGAACCAGTTGCGGCTGATCCCCTTCAAAAGATGTGCAAAAGACCAATCGATCCTTCCTGGCCTCCACCTTATTAGGCCCTTCATCCTTGGTTATCTGCCATTTTTCCCAGACGGCCACCTTGTTATCTGTTTCAAAGATCAGATTTTCCATTGCTGTATCTTCACGCATTTTACTGAGATCCACTTCGCCGCTAACAGTGATGTGGCCTCCGTCTTTTACAACGCGCGCGTCAGAAACTTTTATCACCGGCAGATTGCCGCTTAAAGTGGCAAACATCGACACAAACTCCAGTTCACCCAAAACTCCTTTTTCCACAAAAAGCCTGCCAGACACCAATGCGCCTTTGGCAGGCCCGGTAAACTCTATATTCCCTGTCGAAATACCGGCGACAGGTTCATCTCCGCCTCCTGCGACTTTTGCAAGTTCCGCCAGGTCAAGTTTCCGCAGAGACAGGTTCAATCTGACCGGATAAGGCGGTTTTATGGAGACTATCCCGTTCATCACCAGGCTTCCGCCTCCCCATTCCAGAGCATTGAACCGGAGTCTCCCCGCGTCGGGATCATAACTACCCATGCAATTGACATCCCACACAGGGTACTTGTCGATAAGAAGGTTTTTCGCCTTAACAGAAAAGATGGTCCCATCATCCCCTAAAGACATCCATATATCCCCGACGACCTCTTTCCCGTTAATAAACCACCTGTATAATCTGGAATATATTTCGATCTTCCCTTCTTTATCGATCGTACAGGTGACCTTGATTTCTTCTCCTTCGCCGGATACCGGAAAAACGCTGAATTCCAGGGACTTGTTAACAGGATTCATCATGCCCCTTATTTCATGGTTTCCGTCCCAGAAGATATCACAATCGTAAAAACCATCATCCCTTTTGCTGAACGTCCCTTTGAAGGCCTTCCTTCTATCATCTCCAAAAATCACCGGGGAAACGCTTCCAAAAACATTTATAGAACCCCCGGAACTGTATATTTTGACGAACCCCCGGATAAAAGGATTTCGTTCACTGAAATACACCCCGGCCTCTTTGATCGGGAATTGCTCTTTAGGAACAAGGCCCAGTTTATCGAGGAATGCCTGCCACACTCTGTAGGATATTTCCACCCTCTCAAGACGTAAAACCGCGTCTTCAGTTTTACCGTTCGTCTTCAAAATAACGTCCTGCAATACAGTATTGCCGAATAGGCCGCCTTTTATCCCCCCGACTCTGACGTCAAATCTGTTTCCTAAAAATTCCGAGATCTTGGCCTCGGCAAGACTTTTCATCCAGAACATATTCCAAAAAGAAACGGCAGAGTAAACAGACAACACCACTGCCAGTATCGATAACCGTATCACTCTCTTGCGAACAAATACACCCCGCACCTTGTAAACACCCCTTTAAAAACTATTTCTTACTATTTTCGTTCACCTCATCTATAAACTGAAGAGCCTCCGCGGCCGGATCGGCCGTTACCCGTATCTTCGATCCCTTCTCGAACGCGTTTGAGAGGATCTCCTCGGCAAGCGGGTTCTCAAGATACTTCTGAATGGCTCTTTTTAACGGACGCGCGCCAAAAGCCTTATTGAAACCTTTAGCGATAAGAAAATCTTTTGCGGCCCGATCCAGTGTGACAACGATATTCTGTTCTTTCAGTCTGGATGCGGACTCAAACACTTCAATGTCCACGATCCGATCCATATCCTCTCGGGTTAGCCCGTGAAAAACAATGACATCGTCTATCCTGTTGAGAAATTCAGGTTTAAAAGTTTTCTTCACCTCTTCCAACAGCCGTCCCTTCATGTCAGAATATGAATCCGAGTCTTTCGGGTTCTGAAATCCGATAGCGCCGGTCTTCTTAAGAAGATCCGCACCGATATTCGAGGTCATAATGAGTATCGTATGTTTAAAGCTCACCTTTCTGCCATAAGAATCCGTAAGGCGGCCTTCATCTAAAAGCTGCAGCAGTATATTGAAAATATCCGGATGTGCTTTTTCGATCTCATCAAGCAAAACCACGGCATACGGTTTCCGTCTCACTTTCTCGGTCAACTGCCCTCCCTCATCATATCCCACATAACCCGGGGGAGCACCGACAAGTTTTGACACATTGAATTTTTCCATATACTCGGACATGTCGACCTGAATGATCGCGTCTTCATTGCCAAATATTATTTCGGCCAACTTTTTTCCAAGCAATGTCTTGCCTACACCGGTCGGACCAAGAAAAACAAATGTCCCGATCGGCCTATTGGGGTCTTTTATGCCGGCACGGGAACGCCGGACCGCGTGCGCGATAGCCGATATAGCTTCGTCCTGGCCGATAACACGCTCTTTAAGATTCTTCTCCAATTTTAAATACTTCTCCGACTCTTTTTCCTCCACTTTTACGAGAGGGATACCCGTCCATTCGGAAACAACGGTGGCAATATCTTCCTCATCCACTAACACTTCTTGTTGGTTCTGTCGTTTTCTCCACTCCACTTGTTTCTCATCCAGCTCATCTTTTCCTTTTTTTTCAAGATCCCTGAATCGGGCTGCTTTTTCAAAATCCTGATTTTTTACGGCTTCTTCTTTTTCCCGCTTATATTCCTCGATCTTTATCTCTTCCTGTTTCAAGTCCGTCGGCATGATCATGGTAGACAGGCGCGCCCGAGACCCCGACTCATCCATGAGATCGATCGACTTATCCGGCTGAAACCTGGCGCTTATGTACCTGTCTGAAAGTTTAGCCGCGGCCGAGAGCGCCGAATCGGTGAACTTAACGTTATGGTGCGCCTCATATTTGTCCCGGAGACCTTTTAATATCCCTATCGTGTCTTCCACGCTGGGTGCGTCTACGATAACAGGTTGAAAGCGCCTTTCCAACGCCGGGTCTTTCTCTATAGTTTTTCTGTACTCATCAAAAGTAGTGGCGCCTATGCACTGTATATCCCCCCTCTGCAACGAAGGTTTCAACATATTTGACGCGTCTATAGCCCCTTCGGCGCCGCCAGCGCCGACAAGCGTGTGTATTTCGTCTATGAAAACAATAACTTCGGATGAGGACTTGATCTCTTTCATAACCGCTTTTATCCTCTCTTCGAATTGTCCGCGGTACTTAGTACCGGCTATCATCGACGCCAGATCCAGTATAAGAACCCTTTTTTTCTTGAGTATTTCCGGGATATCCCCTGCGACTATCTTCTGAGCCAATCCCTCAACGATGGCTGTTTTGCCGACACCCGCTTCGCCTATTAACACCGGATTATTTTTCTTGCGGCGACCGAGGATCTGCACTACCCTCTGTATCTCTTTATCCCGGCCTATGACCGGATCCAATTTATCCTCCTTGGCCATCTCTGTAAGATCCCTGGCAAAAGAATCCAATGCCGGGGTTTTAGTCTTCCTCTTATTACGTTTAGCATCCGGCGTCGTAGAATACCCGGGAACGGATGATCCCAAAAGGTTGAGAACTTCGTCTCGCACGCTCTTAAGGTCAAGCCCCGTATTCAGGAGAACTTGCGCCGCTACACCATCCCCTTCGCGTATGAGACCCAATAACAAATGTTCGGTCCCGATATAATTATGCCCGAGATTGCGAGCTTCATCCATCGCCAATTCTATGACTTTTTTTGCTTTAGGCGTAAAGGGTATGTCCGTATTCATGACCGGAGTGGGACCGGGTTGAACAAGTTTTTCTACTTCATTACGGATATTTTCCGCGTCTAGCCCCAGAGAGTTCAGCACTGCCGCGGCTACACCCTCCCCCTCTTTCACCAATCCGAGCAACACATGTTCAGTTCCGATATATTCATGGTTAACCCGTTTTGATTCTTCCTTAGCTAACAAAATAACTTTTCTCGCCCTTTCGGTAAATTTACTAAATGCCGCCATTATTAATTCCCTCCCCCTATTTTTCCCCTGATCATATCCGCTCTCTTAATATCCCTCTCGTGTGAACTAAGTTGTTTGGAATTTATTTTCTGCAAGTGCGCCGGATGCATCAGCAAAAGGATCTCATTAAGCGAGGACGTGTCTATGCCGGATATTATCCCCAGATCCACACCAAGCCGCACGGCTGAAAGCAGCTTGATCGTCTCCCTTGACGTAATGATCCTCGCGCTTTTCAGCGTACCATATGACCTGAAGATCCCGTCCTGGGTCTCCCGCTTTTTCTTATCGATCAAATAGCCTCTCGTCTGTTCTTCCCTTGATATCGTCCTGTTAATAACTCTCTCCAAATTATCAAGAATATCCCCTTCAGAATGTCCCAGAGCCACCTGGTTGGATATTTGAAAAAAATTACCGGCCGCTTCCGAGCCTTCGCCGTAAAAACCGCGGATGGTTAATCCCAGTTTTGATATAGCTTCGTACACTTTCTCGATCTGTCCCGTCATTTCTAAAGCCGGCAAATGCAGCATGACCGAAGCCCTGAGTCCCGTACCCGTATTTGTCGGACATGCCGTGAGATATCCAAACCTGTTCGAATACGCGAACGTAAGAGATTTCCCAAGGCTCGTATCGAGGGCATCAATAGCCGTCCATGCTTCTCGGATATTAAGAGCCGAACGAAGGATCTGCATTCTCAAATGATCCTCTTCGTTGATCATGATGCTGAGGATCTCCCCTTTGCCGACAACCAACCCCTTTCGTTCCACGCACACGGCATGTTCCTGGCTCATCAAATGCCGTTCCACTAAAAATTCTCTGTCCACTTCAGATATGTCTTTGATGCGGATCAACGCGGCATCCTTTAAAAGATCGTTTTTCTTAAACACAGAGACAAGTTTTTCCAGCACGTTCTTCCGCTGTTCGTCCTTTGCCCTGCTAAAAAACGGATATCCATCGAGATTTCTCGCCAAACGCACTCTGGTCGACATCACTATGTCGGATCTGGGCCCTTCTCCTCGAAGCCACTCGCTTTTTTCGTTGACAAGATCGTTAAGATCCATCTTCACCATGTTTCTCCACTGTTTCCTCAAGCTCTCTTATCCTGTCCCGCATAACAGCAGCCTTTTCAAACTCTTCGGACCGAATAAGCGCTTCCAGTTCTTCTTTTAATTGCCTCATTTTTTCCTGTTCAGGCACTACGCTTGTACCTCTAAACGGCATTTTTCCTATATGCTTGTCCGAACCGTGTATGCTCCTGAGCAAAGAGCTGAATTTATCCTCAAAAGCCTCGTAGCATTTACCGCAACCTAATTTCCCGAATTTTTGGAACTCACTATAACTCATTCCACAAGACCCGCATGTGGGACCCTTTCCTCGCGGAGAGGCGGCTTCCTGCCTTTGCTGTGGCCCAAAATCCATAAGGCCCGAGATGAGATCGGTTAAACCAAAATGGGATTGCATCTCCTTGCTTTTTTCCCTGGCGCATTGTTCGCAAAGATGCAGTTTGGTCACTTTATCGTTCACAACTTCGGTCAAGTGGATCGCCGCTTCCCTGATACCGCACTCATCGCACTTCATCTCAATACTTCACTCCTTCGATGCCGGTAAGCTCGGAAAAAGCATTCATCATGGCGATCGTTATTTTGCCGGGAATGCCTCCGGCGATCAACGTACCGTTTACACTAATAACGGGGATCACCTCTGCCGCGGTGCCCGTTAAGAAACATTCATCCGCGGCATATAGGTCATCCGGCGTCAACATGTCCCTTTTAATTTTGATCCCCGCTTCCCCGGCAAGCTGGATGACAACATTCTGGGTTATGCCGTCAAGAGACCCTATCTCGTAAGGCGGCGTTGATAGCTTGCCGTTTCTTGCGATAAAAATATTATCTCCCGTACACTCCGCGACGTATCCATCAGTTGTAAGCATTATCGCCTCGTCTGTTCCCGCGTCGATCGCGTCCATTTTTCCAAAAATGCTGTTCAAGTAGTTCAACGATTTCACTTCCGGCGGCATGGAAGAAGGATGGTTCCTGCGGGTCTTCGCGATCACTATGGGCAACCCCTTCGTGTAAAACTCCCTGGGGTATAACGCTATCTTATCGGCAATTATAAAAACTGTGGGTTTCCCGCATTTACGAGGATCAAGCCCGAGGTCCCCGACACCCCTTGTCACAACTACACGGATATACGCGTCATCCAGATCGTTCCGTTTCAACGTCTCGAGGATCTTTTTCTTTAGATCTTCTTTTGCCATGGGGGGCGAAAGCCGTATTTTCTTAAGACCGGCGTATAAACGGTCCAGATGCGCGTCAAGCCGGAAAACTTTCCTGCCATATGCCCTTATCCCCTCAAAAATGCCGTCACCATACAGCAAACCATGATCAAAAACGGAGACCTTCGCGTGCTCCTTGTCCACGAATTCCCCATCCAAAAAGATCGTAAGTCCCATCAGCTCTCCTTTTCGCTTAATATTCCGTCTTTCATCGCGTATCCCGCATGAAAAAATCCCGGGGTAGTTTCACGGTGCGACACAACCAATACACTCATGTTTTTCTCTCGGCTAATATCCAAAAGAAGCGAATAGATCGCTTCACTCATCGCGGAATCAAGATTTCCCGTCGGTTCGTCACAGAACAACATGTCGGGAGAGTTTATGAGCGCCCGTGCTATCGCTACCCGCTGCGATTCGCCGCCTGAAAGACGAGACGGCCTGTGTTTGAGGCGATGCCCCATCCCTACACGCTCGATCAGATCGCGCGCGCGCGCGCGCACATCCCGCGTCCTGCCTCTTCCCGATATCAGGCCGGGGAGCATAACGTTCTCCACCACATCAAGTTCCGGCAAAAGATGATAAAATTGAAATACAAAACCAAAATTTTTGTTCCTTACGATACTGCGCGCGCGATCAGACATACCATACAACTCTTTTCCTTTAAAAACAACCGTTCCGGAAGAAGGTTTGCTTAAAGCTCCCAGCATATCCAGAAACGTTGATTTCCCGGCTCCCGAGGGACCATGTATGCACACCCTTTCGCCGCCGGCGATCTCCATATCCACACCCGAAACAGCATGAACGGCCCCTCTCCCCTGCAAAAACGTTTTGCTAAGACCTTTCGCGACAAGCATCTTCCGGCAACTACTCATATCTTATCGCCTCAACCGGATCTAACCTGGAAGCTTTCCAGGCAGGATATATGCCCGAGACCAGGGCGAACAACATCGCGAAAGAAATTATCACGCATATGTCCTGCGTTTTTATCTCGACCGGTATCGTGCTGAAATAATAAACATCGTTCGGAAATATCTCCCAACCTGTCATCTGCTTAAAAAAGGCGATTATCTCATTTACCCGGTTCGCGATAAAAATACCCGCACCTGTACCCAGAACGACGCCCAGCGCTCCGACAATAAATCCTTCCACCAGAAAAACCAGGCTGACACCCGCGGAATTAGCTCCAAGTGTTTTTAATACGCCGATGTCCCGGGTCTTCTCCATCACCATCATGATCAAAGAACTGCATATGTTGAAACACGCGACCACAATAATGACACCCAGGATGATAAACATCATTTTCTTCTCCAAAGCCAGAGCGGAGATCAGGTTTCGATCAAGATCCATCCAGCTCTTTACGGTATATGAGTACCCCAGGAGTTGCTGTAAACGTGTTTTTATTTTGCTGACTTCATATCCATCATCAACCCTGATAGCGATACCGCTTACACGAGGACCCATTTTGTAAAGCCACTGCGCGGCCACGAGGTCTACTACAACAATATTGGCGTCATAATCGTACCTGCCCGATGTAAATTCGCCGACAACGGTAAAAGCGGCATCCGCGGAATCCACCATTGAACGCGGCACGACCAGATTAACGGTGTCCCCCAGAGAGATTCCCGTATTCTTCATCAATTCACTGCCGATAATAATGGTGTTCCTGCCAAGTTTTTCTATACCGTCGGCAAAAGAGGCCACATCCGTAGTGCCGCACTCCTGAGACACGTCTACTCCTTTCAAAAGGACACCTCGCGCCACATCGCCTTTTCTTAAAATGGCCTGTCCGGTTATGAATTCCGCTGTATTTTTGACACCCGGCGAGGCCTTTATCTCCGATGATATCCTTTCAGGACGCTCTATCCCGCCGTCCCCCAAAACCATAATGTGGGCATAAGTACCGACTATCTTGGCCTCGACTTCCCGGTCAAAACCGTTCATCACCGAAAGTACGATGATAAGGGCCGCCACGCCGATAGCCATACCTACGACAGAAGCAAAGCTAATGAAGGAAATGATCCCCTCTTTGCTCTTTGCTAAAAAATACCGTATGCTTAAAAATACAGGCCACATTTTATTATTCCGGACGCATTTGAGGAAACAATATCACTTCTCGTATACTCGCCGAATCGGTGAGTATCATCGTAAGGCGATCTATGCCTATACCCAGTCCGCCGGCGGGCGGCATGCCATATTCAAGCGCCCGTATAAAATCCTCGTCGATCCTGGCCTCAGGATCTTCTTTTGCCTGTTCTACGAACCGGCGGCGCTGATCCACCGGATCGTTAAGTTCAGAATACGCGTTCGCTATTTCCATACCGCCGATAAACAACTCAAAACGATCTGTGATCCCGGGCGCGTCTTTTTTTTCTTTAGCCAGAGGGCTCAACTCTTTGAATATATCCACTACAAAAACGGGATGCTTTTCCGCTTCCGGTTCTACCAGATCTCCCACTATATTCAATAGTTGTGTCTTGCTGACTTTGCCGCCTTCGATCTCGATCCCCTTTTTCTTCAACTTCTCCACCCACGCGGAAAGCGGATCATTAACGCTGATCCCATAATTCTCTTTCATGAGTTCCTCGAAAGAAACCCTCTTCCAACGCGATAGATCGATCTGGCGCCCCTGATATTCAAATTTTTCCGTACCCAGAACTGTCTTAGCCGCTCGCCTGATGAGTTCTTCGGTAAGTTTCATCATACCCTCGCAATCAGAGTATGCCTCATAGACCTCTATCATGGTAAATTCAGGATTATGCCGGGTTGAGATGCCTTCGTTCCGAAAAGAACGATTTATCTCATACACTTTTTCAAATCCTCCAACCAGCAATTTTTTGAGATATATCTCCGGCGCGATCCTTAAAAAGAGATCCATATCAAGGGCCTCATGATGTGTCTTGAATGGCTTACCGGCCGCGCCGCCTGCTATCTGCTGCATCATCGGCGTCTCCACCTCAAGAAATCCCTGCCCATCTAATAACTCTCGTATGCTTTTGATAATATTTACTCGCGCTTTGAAAATATCACGGGCAGCATCGTTAACAATGAGATCGACATATCTCCGGCGGTACCGCGCTTCAACATCTTTGAGCCCATGCCATTTTTCCGGAAGCGGACGTAACGATTTTGACAAGACCGTAAATCCGGTGACCTGGACAGTCTCTTCTCCGGAATGAGTTTTGAAAAGCTCGCCGGAGACACCGGCGATATCCCCTATGTCCAGTACTTTGATAATGTTAAAGGCGGCCTCGCCGACTGTGTCTTTTTTAAGATACAGCTGTATTTTTCCGGTAGAGTCCTTAAGATCCATAAAGATGCTTTTACCCATGGTCCGTTTGGCCATGATCCGGCCGGCCATGCGGACCTTGCGGGAGGGAGAAAAATTACTCTTTATCGATATTGCCTTTTCCGTATCCGGGAATTTCCCGCCAAAAGGGTCTATTCCTGATTCCTCCAACTTCCGAAGGTTCTTATACCTCTGCTCGACGAGTTCATTCTTCTCTTCGGCGTTCTTTATGTTCTCATCCATCTTTTGTTTTCTCCACGTTTTGTGTTAACAAGTATAAAAATGAGAATACTGCATAATACGGGTACACTTTAACACCACAATTATAGCTATAATGCGTAGGAGTGTCAAACTTATAACTCGTGGAGGTAAGAGGTTTGCGGTTCGCGCTTTGAGGTTTGCGGTTCGCGGTGTGCGGCTTGCGGTTCGCGGTTTGAGGTTTGCGGTGTCGCGATACGCTAAACGGAGGCGAGAGGTAAATCGTGAATCGTGAATCGTGAATCGTGAATAGGCGAGAGGCACGAGGCGAGAGGCGAGAAGTGAAGAGTGATGAGTGATGGGTAAAGCGATACGCTGAGGGAGGCACGAGGCAAAATAGTCCACGGTCCACAGTTCACGGTCGATAGTCCACAGATTGAAAGGCAAGAGGCGGAACGCGGAACGACATCTCGCCCGGCGTTATGCGTTGTGTATTAACGCGAGACGCGAGACGCAAAACGACAAGGGGCATGGGTCACGGGGCGAGAAGTGAAGAGTGATGAGTGATGGGTAAAGCGATACGCTGAGGGAGGCACGAGGCGAGAGGCAAGGGGCAAGAAGGAAGTAAAGAAGCAAAGAAGTAAGAGGCAAGAAGGGAGATTTATGTGCGTGAAAGGACTAATAGATTAAAATTCAGGTGACCCATTTCAAAGTTTTAATTATTTTTATACCTTTTGAAGGGGATAGTGTTAAAGTATGAACCCCGGCGTTAAGATCTCAAAAAAGATCTCGAGGGTGAATTTTTTAACACCCTGCAAAAGGATAGAAAAATAGCGTTGAAAAACTTTGATTGGGGAGGATTTTGATCTATTAGCCCCCTCACGTCACGTTATGGGATCATATCAGATGCATGACATAAAGAAACGCCGGTAAGGCCGAATTTTTGCGATTCGTGGTTCTTGACCCGTAAATGACCCTGCCTCGCACCTCTATCCTCTTGCCCTCGCTGAAGGCTGATCGGTAAGTTTGAGGAACTCTTTCTCCGTAAGGACAGGTATGTTTTTCTTGCGCGCCGCGTCCAACTTGGAACCCGCCTTTTCCCCCGCGACAACAAAATCGACATCCGATGAGACGCTTGACGCGATTTCCCCGCCTTCGGATTCTACAAGTTTTTTCGCTTCGGAACGGCTAAAAGACCCAAGGCTTCCGGTAAATATCACTTTTTTACCGGAAAATTTTCCTTTAGACGTTTTCTGGATCACATGAACCCCGGCATCTACCAGGGCTTCTATTTGTTTTACATTCTTCTTGTCATGAAAAAAAGTTATAACACTCTCCGCTATTTCCGGTCCTATTTCTTTGATCTCCATAAGCTCATCACTTGACGATCGCATTATCGCGTTTAAGCTGCCAAAACGCGCAGCGATCACTGAGGCAATATGCTGTCCGACATTACGTATACCAAGACCGAACATGAATCTGTCAAGAGTGATAGTTTTTGAAGCATCAATAGCCGATAGCAAATTATCTGTTTTCTTTTCTTTCCACCCTTCCAATTTCAAAATGTCTTCCCGTCTCAAGGAATAGATATCAGCGATACTGCCTGCCAATCCTTCTTCATACAGTTGCTGAACGGTCCTATCGGAAAGGCCTTCAATATCCGCCGCTGATCTGCTGACATAATGTGTTATGGCTTCTTTAACCTGTGCGGGACAGGTAAATCCACCGGGACATCTATAATGTACGTCTTCTTTTTCAAGAACGGAACCGCAGCTTGGACATTTTTCAGGCATATGAAAAACTTTCTCTTTCCAGGTCCGTTTAGCGGATATCACTTCGATAACTTTAGGAATAACGTCCCCCGCTCTATGTATCTTCACATAATCCCCTATTCTTACATCGAGCCTCGCGATCTCATCCATATTGTGAAGAGTCGCCCGTGAAACAGTTACGCCACCAACCTCGACCGGCTGCAGCAAAGCGACGGGGGTAAGAATCCCTGTGCGCCCTACCTGGACAATTATTTCCTCGATGCGAGTGATCTCTTTACGTGGTTTAAATTTATACGCGACAGCCCAGCGCGGGTTTGTCGTCCGCATACCCAGCTTTTGTTGGAACGCGAACCTGTTTACTTTAATCACTACACCATCTATTTCATAGTCGAGATCATCTCGTTTAGCTTCGAGTTCATGATGATACTTGACAGCATCGTCTATTGTGCGGCAATAAAGCGCGTCCGGCGCTGTTTTAAGACCGAACTCACTTATCAGGCGAGCAGCTTCTTCCTGAGTGTCCGGCATATCACATGAATATTCAAGTATTCCGTAACAATACACATCAAGTTTTCGCTCCGCTGTGATCTTAAAATCAAGTTGTCTGAGAGATCCGGCGGCGGCGTTTCGAGGATTGGCGAAGGGAGTTTTCCCCATAGAAATTTGCCTTTTATTCAATTCTTGGAAATCCCTGATATGCATCAAAACTTCACCGCGCACGGCTATCAGTTCAGGGGGATTTTTACCGGTAAGTTTTTTCGGTACATTACGTATGGTTCTGATATTTTCCGTCACATCCTCACCGACTAAACCGTCTCCCCGGGTCGCGCCGCGCACGAAAATACCGTTTTCATACACAAGCTCTACGCTAAGGCCGTCAAGTTTCGGTTCACACGCGTAATCTACTTTTGAGGCCCCAATTTCCTTTCGGGATGTCGCGTCAAACTTACGGCATTCTTCTGCTGAGTGAACACTTCCCAGACTTAACATTGGCGAGGTATGGCTTACCTTTGAATAACCGTCCCGAACCGCCCGTCCCACCTTCCGCGTCGGAGAATCCGGGGACATAAACTCGGGATGGTATTTTTCCAGGCGTTCCAGTTCTCTCAAAATCTCATCATATTCGGAATCAGAGATCGCCGGAGCCCCCCGCGTGTAGTACAGCCGGCCATGCTTGTTTAGCTGTTTTCTGAGCTCGTCTATTCTTTTCTTGATATTTTGCGGCATGGTTTCCTTCCTGTTGCATTGTACCCCTCACGATTTGATCGCGTCAAGCAAAAATACCGGGTTCAGGCATGATATCACACTGCTTCTCATGTCGACGAACACGTGTATGTGAACATATTTTTACGATTTTTTGAAAGAAAACATCATCGGGATGTGTCTCCTATCCCAAGTTCTGGGAGAAGAAAGGATTTCTGTAAACGGATTCCTACCATCCGGCAATAAGATATCGTGTAGTGACTTTACAAAATCCGGATTATTTAATTTTGCCGCTTGCAGAACGCTCATTACAACATCATGTACTTGGGCGCTTTTCTCTGATCTGTTTCCAAATGTTATTTTCTCAGTAAACTGATTTCAAGTCGAAAAAAGTCATTTTTAGTATAACTGGCTATACTGCAAGATGATATGAAACATATTTTTCAAACAACGAGACAGTAGTGATTTCAGGATGGAATAAAAAGTAATAAAACACGTGGTACATGGTACACCGACTATCCGTCGTTATTGGTATGTTTTCAAACCGTCGTCACCATCAAGGGGACAGGCCTGGGATTGATTCCGGGAACGGGTCTATCTTTAACTTTTCACCCGGTGTGGGATTGCAATCAGGTACAGGTGTGGGATTGCGATCAGGTACAGGTGTGGGATTGCGATCAGGTACAGGTGTGGGATTGATTTGATAAACGGTACTGTATTTTGAGTCCAGTTTTTTATGAAATTTCGTGGAATTGCATGGAAGGGGAAGGCACCTGAGTAGTTACGTTTTTTCAGAGATTACCCTCTATTTTATTCTTTCTAACCCTCTTTTTGCCTTAGAAAACGAACCAAGGAACAGCATAAACATTCGAAGCTACCGGGTAAACCTTCTCACCTGCATATACTATAATGCCCTTCTCAATTTCCGGATGGACCTTAAGAAAACTTCTCATATGTCGAGTATCTTTAAATTTGATCTCTTTTGAGGATTTTACTTCTATTCCTACACCTTTTCCCACTGAAGTAACCACAAAATCAACCTCTCCATCCGCGTTTTTAGGTTTCCAATAGAATATCTCCGGCTCTTCAATCTGCAAGGAAGTCCATGCCAATATCTGTTGCAGAATAAAATTCTCCAAATACCTTCCTCTTGCTCTTTGTCTATTTAGATCCTTAGTTGATCTAATACCTGCAAGAAAACAAGCGGTGCCGGAATCAAACCAAAAATACTTCGACTGTCTATACGCTCTTTCATTTTTATACACATATCCCTTAAGATCATACAAAAGATTCGTATCTTTCAAAAGGCTAATATATCTACTTACATTGGTTCTTGTTTCCCCACAAGCTTTAGATAATTCTTCCTGGACAGATTCCCAACCCGCCGACTTTGCCAGAACTTCCATTAAACGGCGAAAATTCTGAGGATGTCTCACTTTAACCAAATCTTGAATATCTCTACGAATATATGTATCAACATACCCACTCAAGCGCTCTAGGGCTATTTTATCATTTGAGGAAAGAATAATACCGGGTAAACCCCCTCGCCATACGGTATGATCCATATTGAAACTCGCTTTGACATTTGAAGCCTCAATATCAGCACCCTCCCATATTTGATCAAAAATACCTTGCGCAGACAGTCCAAGAAATTCCCTAAAAGCAAAACCCGTTAAATGTAAATATCTGGCTCGTCCTGCTAATGTTTCTCTGGGTGCCTGTCGCAAAGAGATATTACCGGATCCAGAAAGTATGAATTTTCGAGATCGCCGAGACTTATCAACAAGATATTTAACTGTAAGCAAAAGTTCCGGACATCTCTGGACTTCATCAATTATCGTAGGTTTATTTTCCAAAAAAAGTCCCTTGGGATCTTCTTTGGCCTGTTCTAACGTGTCAGGATCGTCCAAAGTTAAATATCTCCACTCTTTTAAGAAATTGGCATATTCTAAAAGTGTACTTTTCCCTACCTGTCTAGGCCCAGTAAGAACGATAACCGGATTCGCCTGAAGAGCTCCTTCAAGTCTTACCTCTAGCCATCGTGGAATATATTTCATACTTCCCTCCCTCTTATGGCTACAAGTATACCATATCGTTATGCACAAATCAACAATATTTTATGCACAAATCATCGGAATAATTAGCATAAAAAACCGACTTCGTGACTGAAATCGGCTTTCTGCTGAAACATACTGGTGGAGGTGCCGGCACTGCTCGGGCTACAATGCTCCTTTTCGTCGCATTGCTTAACGCCCTCCCAGCATCAACCTTCGCCTTCCTTCTTCGCCAAATTATTTACATTTTATTGGGCTACGAAGGACTTCGTCGGCGAAGAACGCGAGACCGGGGTCTGAAGATACAACCGGATTCAACCAGACCGAGGGACCCCGGTGCCTACACAAGTTTATGAGGTGAGGAGTATTTTTTGAATTTATTCACAAAATGCGACGAGCCGAATAAACCTGGAATGCCGAAGGCATTGCGGACATTTAAAACAAAAAAGCGGAGGAGAGTTTATTCTCTTCCGCTTTTGGTTTTAAATGGTGGGGGACAGGTGTGGGATTGATTTGATAAACGGTACTGTATTTCCAGGTACAGGTGTGGGATTGATTTGATAAACGGTACTGTATTTCCTTTTTCCTGTATTTCCCTGATAAACGGTACTGTATTTCCCAAAGTTTATTTTCAAATATCAGCGTGCCGGGAGACCGAGGTCTGAAGATACAACCCTGTACAACCAGACCGAGGGACCCCGGTGCCTACACAAGTTTATGAGGTGAGGAGTATTTTTTGAATTTATTCACAAAATGCGACGAGCCGAATAAACCTGGAATGCCGAAGGCATTGCAGACATTTAAAACAAAAAAGCGGAGGAGAGTTTATTCTCTTCCGCTTTTGGTTTTAAATGGTGGAGGTGCCGGGATTCGAACCCGGGTCCATGGAACTTACCCAACGAGTATCTACATGCTTAGTCTACCCTTATCTTTTCCCGGAAGGCCTGGTAAACTGGGCCTTTCCGAAAGCAACCTTCTTAGATCAGACCCGGAGGCAGAAGATAAAACTCCGGGCGTCTCTGCTTAGTTTAAGGTTAAATTAGATGGCCAGAGCGCCAAATAATGAACCCGCCCCTGCGTATTGAGGAGCTAGTGTGCCTTCGGCTAAAATAGCCTCGGCGTCAGCTACTGGATTGTAGTCTGCATTTATTTTTTTTGCCAGGTTTTTAAAGAGGCCACCTGACAACCTCTGCATGCTGCTCAATGGATCAAGATAACATGTCGAGACCTGTCACCCCCTCCTCATATATGAAGGTTCAAAGATTACTCTCCTTCCTTCTGTAAAAGTATCCATTGCTATGTCAAAGAACCTATCTATCGCCTGCTGCGGACCTCTCGATCCACCTCCCGTCGAACCTGCTTTTCTTTAAGCGAGGCGCGTTTGTCATACTGTTTCTTGCCCCGGGCAAGGCCGATCTCCACTTTTGCGTAACCTCGCCGGAAATATACTTTAAGCGGCACAAGCGTGTATCCACGCTGCGCTATTTTTGTAATGATAGCCCTTATCTCGGATCTATGCAATAAAAGTTTTCTCGGCCGAAGAGGATCTTGTTCGTCACGCGAAAATTCATATGGGCTTATGTGCATGTTATGCAACACTATCTCTTCGCCATCGACCTTCGCGAAACTGCCTTTCAAGTTGGCCTCGCCGGCTCTTAAAGACTTTACTTCATTACCAAATAGCTGAAGACCGGCTTCAAAGATCTTCTCTATCTTGAAATCACGAAAAGCCTGTCGATTCGATACTACCGGCCCCTTCTGCGTCATGATTCTACCTTTATTGTACCATAATCTTTCGTAAATCGCACCATGTTAACCCATACCCACCCCGTAGGTGGCCATGGTAACATGCCAGAATTGACTCTGTACATGTTTTATAGTATAATTCCTTCTGCTTGTCAACCGATCCATAAAATCCTATTGCGGGCGTGGCGAAATTGGCAGACGCGTATGGTTCAGGTCCATATGGAGGCAACTCCTTGGGGGTTCAAGTCCCTTCGCCCGCACCAGCTCCCAACTTCCTTTGCAATAAAATTAATCTATCACAAATTTTGCCCAATAACAATAAAAGGATTTGAACATTTATTATCCCGACCGAATGCCAAAGACGTTTCAGGGCGGGGGAACCCCGCCCCTACGAGCCCCTTGACCCTTGCCTCTCGCCTCCGTTTAGCGTATCGCGACACCCATCACTCTTCACTTTTCACTTCTCGCCTCTTGCCTTCACTATTCACGAAACGAGCGCCTCTCTGTGCGACACGAGTTTTATCCCCATTGCTTCCGCCCGGACCTTCCAAACCCCGTTCATCAACATGTCGAATTCGCCTGGTCTCTTAGAAGGTGATATATCCGGATGGGTAGCGATCTCCGTTATCCCCGGCGGTATGTGATCAAGAATAAAACGAAAGATATCATCAGTCATGCGCCCGGAATGGAAATGTCCAAAAAACGCGTCATTGTATTTGATTCCGGTTCCCTTCATATGTTTCCTGTTTATACCGGCGATCGTTCTGAGCAAGGTGTATCTTATTAGATCGCCCACCGAAAAAGATCTGGTGATAACAACAGGGTTCTCAATCGGAACGCGTATGTACGGAATACCGAATTCACAGGCCAATCTCAGAAGCACTTTTAAAATACCGGGAAACATATGAATGTGTTCGTGGCCGTCCAGATGGGTCACCGATAGCCCTGAATCAACGGTTTTTTTGATCTGTGCCCTGAGCTCAGGATAGATATGCTCCAAACGAATCCGGCCGGACAGATGTCTCATCGCCAGCTCCGGGTAACCTGAAACAAAAACCCCTGTCGGCCCGAGAAGCGCCGACAGGCGGCCCGTCTCAGAACTGGATGGATGAAGCCCACCGGTCAATGCCAGATGCACACCAACATCGGCCTTTTTCAGATCCTTCAACATGGATACAGCTTCTTGGAAAAATTCGCCGGCAGGCATAATGCTCACCCCGGTGATCCTTCCCGCGAGATAACACTCTTCGACGGCCTTGTTGACGGAGGCGGAACACCCGCAATCATCGGCATTTACGATTAAACGTCTCATTCAGTTTCACCTTTATCATATCTCGAAAAGTCGCAAAAATAACCGGCAACCGCGCAATGTATGATTTGCCTGCGGTACGAGAATGGAAAATGAGCGGGAATTGTTGTACCCGCGCGTTCTTCTTTTTGGCGTGCAAAAAAAGTTCCACATCAATGAACGGGCTACGAGATATAAAATCCAGGTCTTCGACCAGCGCCCGTCTCACGATCTTATAGCCGGAATTAATATCCCGGATGTGAAGCCCGAATAATGCCCGTACCATTAGATTATAAACTCCGGAAATAACCTTTCTCCTGAATGTGTCACCTTTTTTTACCTCGCTGTATCCGGTAACAATATCCGCTTCGTGTATAAGCGGAAATGACCTCTTAATATGATCAAGGCTTACGGGCATATCCGAATCCATGTACATTATTACGTCTCGGGACGCCCGGCGGAAACCTTCCGCGAATGCCCCTCCGAACTTCGTGTTTTGCTCCAGGCGGAAAGATCTTATGGCATTATCGGCATCAGCGATTTGATCTACCACCTCTCCGCAGCCATCAGTTGACCCATCGTCGACCACTATTATCTCATAGTCATGTGTCAGTTCGCCGGCTACGGATCTGATCTTATCTATCGTACCGGCAATATTGTCTTTCTCGTTATACATCGGCATAACGAATGATATACTTAGACGTTTGTCGGTCTCCATCGTTTATTTTCCGCCTTCTGGCTGTTCATCGTTTCCACGCCCGGATCGATACGGTTTGTTTGTGATAATCACATATTTCCCGGAGCCCAGGACCGTCTCGATATAGAGGTCTTTGCGTTGTTTTTCGAGCTCCTTGCAATGTTTGACCTTTATGATGCCCCAAACCCGTTTTTTCATAGAAATAAAAGTGATAAGATCTTCATACGAATGAATGTCTTCAATGTCTGTCCTGTCCGTATAAAAAGCTACACCCCCGCGATGGTCCGACTCACCGCCGACGGGTTCATCTTCTCCGGCCATCTCTTTAACCTTTAAAGCAAGATATTTACTCGACTCACGCGCCTCGATAAACGGCAGTACGCTTTTTACCAGGGGAACAATAACAAGCATGACCGATAACACGATCGCAAAAAATGATGATAATTTTTTTCCCCGGATGAAAAAAAAGATCGATAAAAGAATACCCGTGTAAAAGATCCCGCCGCACAACAGGACATACTTTGCGGCACCGACATATTCATATCTCGCGAATAAATAGCTGCCGATCAATCCTGCAAATGTCAGTATAATAAACATCAGGTACGCGGCGTTCATGGATCTTGCCATCTTATGGCCGCTGCCAGGCGTTATCGCCATCTCCCAAAATCTGGCGATAACGATAGCTATAACCGGGAAAAGCGGAAGGACATATGTTACAAGCTTTGTTTTGGACACCGAAAAAAAGACAAATACAACTAAAAACCACAAAGAGAGGAACAATTTATGCCCTGTAACACCTGAAACAAAACGATCTTTCCTGCAAACAGCCCATGCTCCAAAAAACAGGAACGAGGTCCAAGGAAAAATTCCCCCAATAATAACAGGGATGTAAAAAAAAGGACTGCTGCCGATGCGATGTTCTGCCTCCAAAAAACGCGTCATATTTCTAAAACCGAAAAACTCATTGATAAAGCCGCTGCCATGGATCTTTGTTATCAAAATGTACCATGGCATGCACACTATCAGAAATATCGCGATACTCCAGAAAACAGGGATTTTTTTTAGCTGCTTCCACCTTCCCCCGCTTGCAAGATACCCCATAATAACTACGCCCGGGACAAAAAGGCCTATCGGTCCCTTTGTTAAGACGGCCAGAGCGCACATGGCCGCCGAGACCAAATACCACCCCTTCCATCTGCCGGAAAATCCGTACAGAAAGAACAAAAAGCTAAAAAGTATTAGAACCGTCAACACCATATCAGTTACACATCCTCTGGAAAGGATGATATACTGAACACACGAAGCCATCGCGAAACCCGATAACAATCCGCAAAGCGGAGAGAAAATTAACCGGGCAATAAAGTATATGCCCAATATGCCGGCTATGCCGAACAAGGCTGATGGTAATCGAGCCGAAAATTCGTTTATTCCAAAAAATTTGTAGCTGATCTCGATGAGCCAGTAGTACAATATGGGTTTTTCGAACTGCGGTTGACCGAATATGACCGGTGTCACCCACTCACCGGACGAGGCCATCTCTTTAGCCGTTTGGGCATAAAAGGTCTCATCGGGATCGGTAAGCGCCATATTACCCAAACCGAAAAGGAATAAAAACAAGCTTATCAGCAAAAGTATAGTAATGTGTCTCGCCATAAGGATCAACTCGTGCTCTTGTGCTCTTCGCCCCCAACAGTCCATATATGATATAGTCAGAACGTAGCGAAGTCAACGCTATTTTGATCGCCCATTTTGATCGCCCCAAACTTCGAATTTCGAGCTAAAACTGCCTTGACTTGTTACTCTGTGGGGGGTATAATTCAACAAAATAAGGTTGCTACGAAGACTCCCGCAAAATGACGTTTGACGTTATTCATAGCAGCGAAGCGACAAAGCCTTACGCGTTTTGCATGAGGCTGTTGCTACAACAAAAGGAGACTTATGAAAAAGGTCATTATTCTACTGACACTCGCCTGTTTCATCGCACCACAGCTCGCCTTTGGAGGGGCATGGACTTTGCCTAAAAATAGTGTTTGGGCGGAATGGTACACGAAATATCACTGGGAAAAATGGGCTTTTGGCTCTGACAGAGACCCCGGTAAAATGGGCGGTCCCGGAAAGGATGCCCGCGGATGGGGATGGTCGTTCATTCCTAAAGTGGAGTACGGTGTCACCGACTGGTTCACGCTGATAGGCGCTCTTGAAGGTAAGACCTCAACTTACAAAGAGTACGTACGCCCTTCTTCCTGGGGACCATATTCAAAAACAAGCAGTGCTGTTACAAGCTGGGAAGTCGGCGCCCGCATGAGGGCACTTGAGAATCCTGTCGTTCTTAGCGGACAAATCAAAGGTATATTTTACACCGGATATGGAAAAAATAAAGTTCCGGAGCTGTATGCCGGCAACGACGCGCTGGATATGCGTATAATCGCGAGTAAAAAGTTTGACACTAAAATACCTTTTTATGTCTCAGGAGAACTTGGTTATAGGCTTAAGAACAGGCGGGTCTGTGATGAAGTGCCGGGTTTTGTTGAAGCCGGTTTCTGGCCCTCTAATTGGCTACTCATAAAGAGTGAGATCGACGCGGTATGGGGTATAAACGGTACGGGAGACCTTTCAACGGAAAAAGATTACGCCATATGGCGAATCGGACCGGCGATCGAGCTTTTGGAGATTTATGACATGATAGTGAATAAATTCACTAAAGGGACTCCTAAAGATGCTTCCGAAGCCATTATCTATTCGGTTACCAGGGGCGGTAAGTCTTTGACATTTGAAGCTCAATACGGCCTCACCTTTTGGGGAAGAAATACCGATGCCAGTCAGGAAGTAGTTATGAAAATATCTGCTCAGTTCTAAAACGTACTCGGATATAAAAAAGCGGAGGAAAGATCCTCCGCTTTTTTATACCCCTGACATTTATGATCACAAACTATGGGTCTTGATAAATCTGATAAGTTCATCAAGCTTCGCGTCCGCTATCGAAACACAGGTATCCGCGCATCCATAATAAAGCCGCAGGACCCCATCTTTGACTATGGCAGAACTCGGAAATACAACGTTCGGTACATCTCCTACCCTTTCGTAGAGTTCGGTGGGCGCAAGAAGATAATCTCTGGTCCTGTAGAGGACTTTCCATGGTTTTTCCTTATCCAACAAAGCGCCGCCGGTATAATAAAGATACCCGTTACAGCTCGTCCATACGCCGTGATAGATCAGGAGCCATCCATCATCTGTCTCTATCGGCGCCGGCCCGGGGCCTATCTTCGTAGACTGCCAACTGCTTCTAACAGTTCCAAACACAAAACGGTGACATCCCCAGTGAACCAGATCCGGACTCGTCGAATAGAACATAGGCCCAAAAGGTGTGTGCCCCATATCACTCGGGCGTGAAAAAATAGCGTATTTACCGTTGATCCTGCGCGGGAATATGACACAGTTCCTGTTGGACGGAATGGTGATATTCTCCATCTGTTTGAAAGACTTGAAATCTTTCGTGGTCGCAAACCCGATACACGGTCCCTGCCTGGAATCGATACACCACGTGAAATAGTATGTATCATCTATCTTTGTCAATCGAGGGTCATAGGCGCGCTCATCGATCGGGATTTCGGGATCATCACACTCCATTTTTAGCGCCTCAGGGTCGATCTTCCAGTTGATGCCGTCTTTACTCATTCCCACATGCATAGTGAAATTGAAATCGATCTCATCTACGCGAAAGATCCCGGCGTACCCATCCTCGAACGTCACTATAGCGCTATTGTGTATGCTGTTCGCGCGCGGAACAGCCGCCGCCGTGATTATCGGGTTTCCTTTATATCGTTTGAAAACTGTTTCGTTCGCCATTTTTACTCCTGTCTATCTTCGCTTTTTGCTTAGTTCTATTCTTATCTCGGAAGCCGCTTTTTTGAGCTCCACTGCCGGATCGGCCCTTTTAAACACAACCATCTGTATCGCGTGATTCACGAACCGCGTCACCGAATCCCAGCCAAGAACAGGCGGCGGACCTTTGGCATCCTTTGCCTGATTTTCAAGAATTTTTTTGAATTTCTCATCCATCGGCAGAGTTCTCCACGTGTCCATATTAGGAGGTAAGTAAGAATCTTCCGTCTCAAGAGAGGCTTCATATAATTTTGTCTGAATGTCGGGACGGGAAAGGAACTTTATGAACTCCCACGCTTCGTTTTTCATGGTGGACGCGGAAAATACTCCCATTACTCTTCCGCCGATGAACGCTGTCCGCTTGCCGGAGAGCCCGCGTGGGAGCATCGCGATCGCCCATTTTCCTTTTATTTCAGGAGCTCCTAACATCAAGCTGATGATCTTCCAGTTGCCCGATATAGCCAGCGGATAGTCTCCGGTCCGCATTCCCTGCTCCAACGGAACCGTTGTCCTGGACACCCCGTTAGCGTACAATTGTCCGAAATAAGTAAGCGCGGTAACAGCCGCCGGTTTATCGATCGTGACGCTCGTATAATCACTGTTGAAAAAGTCCCCCCCCGCCTGCCACAAAAAAGGCGCAAACTTTATCCATTGCAAAGAACCCCAATCCAGGATCATGCCCCGTCCCTCTCGCCTCAGTTTTTTAAGAAGGGTCATCAACTCATCCCAGTCCGCCGGTGGCGTGGGGATAATATCTGTCCTGTAAAACATGATGTGTTCCGACATGTCCAGCGGGACACCATACACCTTATTGCCTACCTTTGTGGATTCCACTATGCCTGGAAAATTCTTTTTCGAAAGTTCTGAAATATCTTCCGGAAACGCCGCGTTAAGATCCACCATAGCGCCCAGTTCGCCGAACTCTATCCCCCAGGTCAGCCCCATCGTACCGATATCCGGTGTAACACCGCCCGCGATAGACGTGAGATATTTACTGTGGGCGTTGTTCCACGAGATCGCCTGGCACAGGACTTTCTTTCCCGTCTTCTCCGTAAATTCACCGGAAAGTTCCATTATGGTCCGCGCCTGGGCTTCCGAACTGACGAGCCACATGACCAGTTCATCCTTCCTGGCCGCCCCGCCACACCCGGCACAGGTCAAAGCGTACCCGACAACAACTAATATTGAGACGATCCTTTTGAAACTCATGAACGCTTCTCTCTATTTCGATCGACCAATGCCACTGGTTAAATCTTCGCGAAGAAATCTTGCGTAACAAGCGCGGCTGCCCCCACGGCCACCGCCTCTTCTCCAAGTGAGGCCGGCAATATCTTGGCCACCTTAACGGATTCCTCGTACGCCCACCGACGCACGGATTTTCTTACAGCTGAAAAAAACATGTCACCCGCGACTTCAATCCCTCTGCCTATAACAACAACTTCCGGATTAAATAAGTTCACCAAAAAAGCTATCTTGGTGCCCAAATATTCCCCCGCGTCTTCTATGATCTTCCTCGCGGCACCGTCACCGCAGACGGCGGCCGCGACAACCGCCTTAAGTTCAATGTTCCCGGTATCCCCCCGCGCAACCTTAAGTATTGCTCCGCCGTTATCACTATTTTTTTCTATATACTCCCTGACCCTGCCGGGAATACCCAGATCCAGCCCTCTTGAACGCATACAGCAGGCATAGTTATAACTCGCCCAACATCTGTCCGGCTCGGCCTGAGCGTCCGGTCTCGGGGGGCTTAAATTTAATTCTCCGGCGCTTTTCGAAGCACCATAGTAAAGTTCTCCCTTTATCACAAGACCGCAGCTTGAATCGGAACACATAAAAATAAGATTATCGGCACTCGAGATCGCGCCGGCACCGGACCACTTTTCGCCGAACGCCGCCAGTGTCGCGTCGTGTTCAATAATAGTCGGCACTCCGAAACTACTTTCCAATTGATCCAACAGGCCGGTATAACTTACTATGCTTTCATCCTCCACAGCGTATCTCACCATGCCGCGATAGCGATCGATAACACCCCATATACCGACCCCGATACCCTGGATACTTGAAGACGAAATGCCGGCATTTTCAACAAGAACGTGAGCCATATCAAGTACCCGCGCGGATAATTTTTCAAAAGATTCTTTCTCTTTCTTTACCCGCTCTCTGGCCACCACTTTTCCGGTGACGTCTAAAAGAACGGCAACAACAGAAGTTTCGGAAGTAAGATGCGGGGCGCCGAGATCTATGCCAATAGAGTAACAATATTCAGGATTGAGCTTCAAAAGTTCCGGTCTCCGGCCCCCGGAAGAAATATCTAATCCAGTTTCAAAAACAAGTTTGCTTTTCACATATTTACTTACGTAGTTAGAGACCGTAACTATGTTTAGATCGGTGGATTTTGAGATATCGGCCCGGGATATCTCCTCGTCCCTGCGTATAGCGTCAAGAATGCTGAGATTCCGTCTCTCTTTTTCTGACAATCTGGCTTCCTTGTCAAGAAAACCTCTCATGTTGAATCCTCCCGGTTTACCGCAAGACCCGTTTAGCGTACCATTCTTTTACGACTTTCTCCGCCGGTTTATTCTGCGGAATGAACGAACGATTCGAAAGCCCTCCCATATCCGGATTAGTCCCCCAGTACCACCAATACTGGCCGTAATACCATTCTTTTTCAAAGAAGATCTCCATCAGGACCTTGTAGTAATTCGCCTGTAGTTCAAGATTTATTTCCCGCCTGGGGGTGTGTTCCCATGGACGGATGACGGCACCGTCACATGAGTTGCAGCCGGCCTCCGGAAAAATTATGGGTTTCCGCACTCTCGCCTGAAATTCTTCCATTTCCCTGACCCATTTCGTCCACCCGTCTTTTAGCTGTTCATAAGTAGGGTTCATTTCTTCGGAAAGCGGAAAATACGGGTTGATCCCCACATAATCCAATACGTCCCAAAAACGTATATCCTGGTATCTGTCCCAGTGTGCCGCGTAGGTTAGAAGGCCGGAATATCGCTTTCTTATTTTCCTGACAAGCACCTTCCAAAAGTAACCTTTTGTCGTCGCCGCGGTAGACAGTTCATTGCCGATACAGAAAAGTTCCACCTTTTCTTTTTTAGCGATGTCCACATAATGCATTATGAAATCCGTGTAATTGTTGAACCAACTCTCCCACGACGTTTCTTTCAGGCAGCCTATTTCTCCCCGCCAACTGCCATCCGACTTATCGATCAGATCCAGGTGCGGCTTAAGCATGACTTTCATGCCAAGTTCGTGAGCTTTTCGTATGGCGTATATGAGGGACTCGTCCGAGGGCGTGGTCCCCAACCGTCTTATGTCACCCGACCAGCAATTTGTCTGGTACCAGGTTACCAGTATGGCGGTATGATCGGTCCCCGTCGCTTCCATCGCCTTGAGCGAACTCTCCGAGGTTTTTCCCTCATACCTGTTTTTAGACCATGAACAATATCCCATGCCTTTCTGAAATTCAAGCGTCGGTTTTATTCCGCCGGTAAGAAACTTGATCCCCAGAACGCCGGCAACAATAACCGCCAGAACAACGATAACTGTCACCACCTTTTTTATTTCAACCTTCTTTTTGGGCACGGTCTTTCCTTTAGCAGCCATATTGCCTTCCTTTGCTATTCGGGGCTCTCGCCCCATTTTAGGTTCCTTTTTCTCCAATGAATCCTTTCAACTCCACGGGCTGAAGCCCAGGGTTCCCGGGGAGGAATTCATACTGAGGCGGCTCATATGTGTCCCCGCCGTAAACGGCGGGCGGGGATTAGCGCCGCCGAATGTATTACCTGCCAACCCTGACATTGTCGATATATACCGGACCGGTGTATACCGGTTTACGGTTTGAAATTATTCTTACGGCAATCTTCCGCACGTCTTTCGCGAAATCCTCATCCGGCACTACCCGTTTCCAATCATAACTACCGGGTTCGACACTGGCGCGAACAGTCGTCCATTCACCGGGTATAAGCGGTACACTTTGGTTCATTTCAACGAATTTCCAGTTATTCCCAACAGTTAGGATCAGGTTGGCCTTAAGGCCTTGCGGAGCATCCGCGGGAATATAAACATCCGCGCTTATCACCCGATAAGCGCTAAGATCAAGATACTGTTGTATCTCAACCAGTCCGGCGGACCAGCTATTACCAGGAAATACTACCGTAGCACGCATGCTGGATGTGCCTTCCGAAGCGAAGTCTTTCGAAAGAACCAGATCCGTAGCCACATAGTCGCTTTTACCGGCTGCCCATGCGGGTATTTCCCAACCGGCAAGATCTTCTTCAAAGCCGTAATAGGTTTTTTCTTCAGTTATGGGTTTCTTTGAAGGCATATTGCCGACTTCAACCGACTTCGGTTGTTCCGTTTTTTGAGGCTCGCCGTCGCCGCCGCATCCGGCCAGAAGCATTGAAACACCAGCCGCACAAACCACCAGACAAACCAACAAACCGGATCGTAAACTCCTCATCATTCTCCCCTTTTTGTCGTCAAGTTAGATTCTTCGCCATGAACTCAGCTTGAGCGAAGTCGAAGGGCGCATCAGGATAACAGGAGGGAACCCTCCCGTTTCTCACTCTTCACCCTTCACTCATCACTTCTTGCCCTATGCGCCCTGCGCGCTTTTATTCTATCACTCTTACGTTATCGATATAAAACGGACCGGAATAAGCGGGTTGTCCGTTAGACACGACCCGTATATCAAGTTTCCGGATATCCTGCCTGAACCCGGGATCGACCTGTACACGTTTCCAGTCTATGCTGCCCGGCATGAGATCAGCTTTAACAGTCACCCATTTGCCCGGGACAAGCGCAAATTCTCTGCTCATCTCGACCCATTTCCAGGTATCTCCCACGGTCAGTATCATCTTGACTTTCAAACCCTTTGGAGCGTCCGCCGGGAGGTATACATCACAGGCAATTTTGCTGTAATCGGACCAATCGAAATATTGCGCCACTTCGACTATCGCACCCGACCAGCTATTGCCGGGAAATTCGGCCATAACCTCGAGGCTGTGCGTCCCTTCGCGCGCTACCGCGTCGGAAAGATTGATCTCTCTTTGAACATGATCGGGCTTCTCATACGCCCAGTCCGGCACATCCCAACCTTCAAGCCCGTTCTCAAACCCGAACAGGACTTCCTCTTCGGCATGCGCGGATACAGACGCGAACATCAATCCTACTACCAGTAACGCAAAGATCATTTTCTTCATTTCGTTCCTCCTTCAATTTTTTCTTCTGTAACATTTTCATTTACCACCATTTCTTTTTCGGGCTGTGCTTTCTCCAACGCTGAAGATGTTTTTAACCATTTTTTTACTACATCTTCCGCTTTTTTTCCGTTAATGGTAAAACCCAGCGGGCTCCATCTCTTCTGCGGCATACACTGCCATATCTCATATCCCTTGAACCACGGCCTTTCAGTTAACACACTGAATGTCGCCTGAAGACAATCCGCCTGTTCCTGCTGATCTTCTTTGTTCGACACAGCCGCCCACGGCTGGCGATTAGCGCCAACCGTCGAAGTGTACCCGACTTCCGTAAAGACAACACCTTTGTCCATAAGGTCATTTGTCTTAAGCCACTTTTCTATTTCATCCGCGTGCTTTTCCCAGGCGCCCGTTAATTCTTCCATCGTCGGTTCGTCATTCTCTGTGAGCGGAAAATACGCGTCTATCCCGATAAAGTCCAGCTCATGCCAAAATGGAACTCCCTTATACTCTGTCCAGTTGGCCGAATACGTAAGCTCACCTCTGTAAATGAGGCGTACTTTGGATATTATGCTTTTCCACCGGTGATCCCAGGCATCAAATGTAGTCGCTTCAAGTTCCGTGCCTATCGAGAAAATTTCGACATCGTTTGCCGCCGAAAAAATAACATACCTCAAAATGATCTCTTCATACGAATCAAACCATTCTTCGGAAGGCAATATGTTGACCCTGGCCTCATCCGTCCTCGGATCCACATGAACCTTAATCATCACGCGCATACCAAGTTTGTGGCAGGTTTCTATGGCATGCCGCAAGGCTTCCTGCGTTGGGGTATCCCCGCCCAAACCGTCGTTGATAAATATCTCTTTTGAGTTAAGCGTTTCCTGATACACCGGAACCATCAAGGCGAGAGTGTTAAACCCCATTTCCTTAAGCCCGGCAAGCGTAGCATCCGATGCCGTTGTTGATAGCTCATCCGCTGTCCATGACGTGTAGACGACACCTTTCTGGAACGGCTCCTCGCTGATGGGAACGACCGGCGACGCAAGCTGTTCTATTAACTTTTGTACGGTTTCTTTTTTGTCTTCTTCCGCGCCTTTACCCGCATACTCTTCTTTGGATACAGTGGCGGCGGGATTAAGACTGCCGGGACCGTATATCTCCACTTCCCAGATCGAGATCCCCCATTGCTCCTTTACCTTTTTCGTCCCAAGGATCTTTATGTAGCGGCATTTAACCGCCGGGAAAACAGCTTCCGTAACACCGCCTGTGCCGTCATTTTCCCGGTGTACTTCCATCCAATTCTCCGCGTCTTTCGAGGCCAATATAAGAAACTTAGTGGCATACGCGTTTTCCCACCGTATGATAACGTCATTTACCACACTTTCAGAACCAAGATCAAAATATATCCACTGTTCACTATCCTCATAATCGCTCGACCATCTGGTCAGCATGTCCCCGTCGACAGGAGCCATGGGGTCCGGTGCCGGCGCCCAATCGGGAGTTTGATCAAAACTGGACACTTTCGCGCGAGATACAGGTAAATAGTACAAGGGTGCCTCCGCCGGAACTATAGCAACTTCCAGCATATCCCCTATCTTCTTTCCCCGCTCGCCGCTCGCGGCTTCACGTGATGCCGTCCCGCTATCGGAACAACCGGTGATCATAACACCTAAAACACACACAAACGCGATAGATAAAACTATTCTCTTCATTTCCTATCCTTTCAACTCGGTCATCGCGATACCCTTGATGATGTATTTTTGAAACAACAAATAAACAACAAGCATCGGCATCGTCGCCACAACGGCGCCGGCCATTACCATAGCATAGTTAGCCCCGAACTGGCCGGTTAAAACAGCCAATCCCAACGGCAAAGTACGCATCGAACTCGTGTGGATTATTACCAGCGGCCACACAAAATTATTCCACTGCTGCAGGAAAGTAAATATCGCCAGAGTCGCTAAAACAGGCTTAATGAGAGGTAAAATAATCTGCGCGTATATCCTGAATTCACTGCACCCGTCGATCCTGGCGGCATCAATAAGGTCATCCGGTATGCTGTAAATGAACTGACGATTAAGAAAAATGCCGAACGCGCACCATGCCATAGAGGGTATGATAAGCCCCCGATACGTATTAAGCCACCCGAGGTTCTTCACAATAATGAACCCGGGAATAATATTGACCTGCCAGGGGATCATAAGAGACGCTATGAAAATGAAAAATATCTTGTCTCTTCCCCAGAATTTATGTTTTGCGAAAGCGTAACCCGCGAGTGACGTCGCGAAAACGTTAAAAAGGGTTATGCTGCCGGCGACAAAAAGACTGTTGAACATATACCGCATCATCGGAACCATCCTGAAAAGATCCTTGTAGGGTTCCAATGTCGGGTTTTTCACAATAAAGCTCGGAGGGAACGCCTGTATCTCGGCCAGGGGCTTTATCGACGTCACAAACATCCATACGTATGGTACGGCCATTGTAGCGGCACCCGCTATCAGAAAGGCATATACACACGCCTTTATGATAAGCGAATCTCTCCTTATGCCCACATCGTGGTTTGCCATACTTCCCTTCCCTTCCCGTCCTCAATAATCTACACGCGACTCTTTGGTGATGGCCTTATTCACCATAGTTATCAGGAAAACACAAAAAGCCACCATGTATGCCAACGCCGAAGCGTATCCCATGTGGAACTTCTGAAAACCCTGATCATACAAATACGCCACTATCGTAAGGCCGGAATTCAGAACACCGCCTATGCCCCCCTGTTCACCCGTCATGATATACACCTGCTCAAACACCTGAAAACTGAAAATGAAGCTCATCATCGATACAAAAATTATGGTCGGTTTCAATAAAGGTAAAGTGACGTGAAAAAACTTGCACCAAAAGCCAGCGCCGTCTATCTCCGCCGCCTCGTACATCGCGCGCGGTATCGTTTGCAGCCCAGTCAGAAAAAGGATCATATTGTATCCCAAACCAGCCCATATGGACATTATCATGATCGAGGGGAGCGTCCATTCCGGCGACGCCAACCAATCGATCGGCTGGCCGCCGAGTTTTATGATAAAATAATTGAGCAGGCCATACTTTCCGCCCGCGTATAACCATTTCCAGATCACGGAAACAGCTATGATAGCCGTAACCGTCGGTAAAAAGAATATGGATTTGAAGAAATTCTTGAATTTTATTCTCTGGTCTATCGCGACCGCTAAAATAAGCGAGATACATATCCCCACGGGAACTACACCGATCACGTAGATCACTGTATTTCCGATAGCCTTCCAAAACAGAGGATCATTAAATAGAATGTTCCGGTAATTTTCCAATCCCACAAATTTAGGGGAATGGACAACGTCGTATTGCGTAAAGGAAAGAAAAAATGACGCGAATAATGGGATAAGTTGAAATATGAAAAACAAAGAAAACGGCAACGCGATAAAGAGATATGACACTTTCTGCCGATTCAATTTCTCTAAAAAGGATCCGTCTTCCACCAAACTCCTCTTAATGTTTATGTTTATTAAAACACTTTATAAAGAGACACTGAACATTATTGTACAGGAAAACTTGTGTCGTGTCAATCACTATCAAAAAGTAGACATTCTGCCGCGGCTACGAAATTGGCGTAAATGTATCTAAGATCAAGGTGTTTTTTTTGGCTCGGATCTTAAAATTCTCCGCACAGGATGTAATAAGCATCATTTCCCCACCCGGAACTGCCCTGGGTATATCATAATCCTGCCCTTTAACGGTTGCCGCAGCCGAACCCGTGATAACAGCAAGCGTATGGTAGCTCTTGATCCCGTTGTATTTCAGCTCTCGGCCGCCCTCCATGGCTATTCTATCAACTTCCATCCCCTTATCCTCAAATCCACCCGGAAGGCGTTCGATCTTAACACCATTATCCGTAACAATCACCGCCGGTTTTTTAGTCTCCCAAACCGTGGTATTCATCTCATTGATTCTGTCAAGATCAAGCTTTTTTCCGGATCCGGAAGCCGGATACCCGGGAAAGTAATACCTCACGGGGTATGTCGAACCATCCTCCAAAGATTGGGTTGGACCCGGTATCTGCGGCTCAACAACCTCGATGCCGGGCCCCAGGGCATGCAATGTTCCCCGCGGAACGGGGATCACATCGCCTACTCGAACCTCAACATAGTTGTAAAATCCGTCCAGTGTTCTTCCCGCTTCTAACAAAGCCTCAAGCAGCCCCTGAACAGCCGCATTACCGGCTTTTACACTCTCCGCCGCGATAATAACATCGCGGGTCTCATTCAGAATGGATCCATGCCCTCCCTTTTCAAGTTCGCTGATGAGCGCGTTGAGCGCATGGCCATAAATTTCGAGCGCGCATTTGTATCTGTCTTTGACCTTATCGCCATATTTTCCGATCTTTTCCTTGTTAAACCCTATTATGATCCTCGGGAAGCCGGAAACTATAGCGTCATCGATGCCTGTAACCACCCACAGCTCGTTCTTCGCGTCATGGAACTGCACCGATAGCCGGGCTTTCGGTGTCAATATCTTGACCAAAGGAAGTGTTTTGCCGAAAGACTTAACCACATTTTTTCCAAGCACTTCTTCCGGGATAGAGTTCACTAACTCCACCATCCGAACTCGCCACTCATCAATAACGACAGTAGAGCTTTTCTTTCCGGGTTCGGCCCCATACCAATACTCGCCTATGCCGCCCGCGCCCCACACTTTGGGTTCAGCGTACGGTTTCAAATATATGGGCGCGCCTTTTCTAACAACCTCTATGATCTTATCCACTTTTCGTCCCCTTTTGTCAGCCGGATATCAATTCTCAGTTTTCAGCCTTCAGCTTTTTTCAACTCACCTCCGGCACCCTAAAGGGTGCCCTACTGCTCCTTTTTAAAGTGTCAAAGTGTCAGAGTGTCAAAGTGTCAGAGTGTCAGAGTGTCAGAGTGTCAGAGTATCAGAGTATCAGAGTGTCAGAGTGTCAGAGTGTCAGAGTATCAGAGTATCAGAGTGTCAGAGTGTCAGAGTATCAGAGTATCAGAGTGTCAGAGTGTCACAACATCCGAATATAAGCCTTATTTCCTAACACTTTGACACTAGCGAACGAAGTGAGCGATGACACTTTGATACTTCTTGCTACTCTTACCCCTTAACTCTGCTCTTCCCATTCACCATTCACCCTCATCCATTCCCTCAACTTTTGCCAGAAGGTTTTTTCGCCTTCTCTCCAACTCGTCAAAACTTATACCGCTCATCTCATCATACGCTTCCCGAAACGAGATCTTGTTGCCGAAAATCGGCGCGCAATATGTATTGTCTCTATCTCCGAGATCGGTATGTTCTGAAACCCTCATGTCTATTGGCCCATATGATGTCAGTAACGTTCCGGATCTCATGCCGTCTTCCAGCACCAGAGTGTCAAAAACACTGCCGATCGATCTGTATATCCCGCTGTTTTTCTTGAGGACCGTCTTACCCGTGCGGCGGCTCAAAACCGCGAACGCGTCTCGCATATCGATGTCCCGGAAGAAGGAATCTTTTATAACACTCCTCTCGATCCTCCCCTGCCCCTCGGCCCGGCTGTTTATAATGACTGAATCTTTCACACTTATACCATGAGAGATCGCGGAATTGATGATTATGTTGCCGTCCCCGTCAGGCGCGTCCGGGATACCTTCAAGTTTTCGCGCGATGACGCCGTGCTCGTTCCGCGCGTTGAGAGACATGTATTTTTCCCGCAGGCGGTCATGCTGGCCGATATCCATCCAAAATATATCTTTACCCAGGTCGATCGTTTTTAAATTAAGTTCGCGTCCGTGTTTTTTCTTAAAACTCTCCCGCACGGCGCGCGCCTTGTCAAAAAGATCCGGGATCATCCCGGCCGGACCCGCCAGAATCATAAGCGCCGGATCATTTTTTAAGGCAGTTTTCCATTTGGCTTGATCGCCCCGCATAGCGAACGCCTTCAAAAGGTACGGGTCGAAATCAAGGCAAACCCCCGGGCGTTTAATATCTTCCGCGAAAATTTCCGCGGCAATATCCAGTACATCATACGATACAGCCACAGGCCCGAGGCTTACCCCCGCGTAATACTCCTCGGCATCCTTTCCGGTACGCGGTTTGATCCCAAGCTTTTTTAATCTGGTGATCAGGACTTCTTTTTCACCACGCGCGGCCTGATCAAGCATATTGTTTTCTCCGTCGTGGACTACCCAATCTCGAGACCTGGCAAGAGTCTCGGTGATCTTGAATACAGACACAAATTTTATGATGTCGTGCGCGTTCAGTGATTCACCCTTATCCGGAACGGCTCCAAGATCGATCGCGGCTATTTCTGTTTCGTCTCCCCATTTGTCCAGCACACCTCTGAACCCCCGGGCCTCCAGGTATTTCGCCACCGGCGAAAAGAACATAAGAGACTCTTCTATCTCCGAGATGGGTGTCTTTGTTCCGTTAATATCAAAATTTGCCGCCGCTCCCGCGATCGCGGGCTTACAATTGCCCTCGATCTGCGTAAACGGGGACATCCTTTCTCCCCGGCCAAAGATCATCCCCATGAGGGCCACGGAATTCCGGTAATCCACACCGATTTTTCCCATGGCAGATTTCATGCGGGAATATGCCAGTAATGTCCCCAAAAAATTACCGGTCCGGGCCTTCCCGTCTTGCTTCTCCTGAAGCGAAAGTATAACGGTTCCGCCGCCGGAGTTAAATACGCGGTACGCCGTCCGCTCAAGCCGCCTCTGCCAGTAATCACAGCTGACCTCGTCGCCGGAAACCAGGACGACTATTCCCGTATTCCTGTCCGAGGCGACATTCGTTCGTGCCAGATCAATATTAGCGAGTACGTGTTTTAACGCGGAATTGTCTCGATTCATGATGGGTAGTATATGATGAAACGCGGTTTTTGCCAAGGGTAAAAAAGGCACAAAGGCACAGAGGCACAAAGGGTCAAGGGGCAAATCGTGAATGGTGAATCGTAGGGGCGAAAAATCTTTCGCCCTAAAACGTCGGGTCAAGGGGTAAAAAAGGCACAAAGGCACAGAGGCACAAAGGGTCAAGGGGCAAAAAAGGCACAAAGGCACAAAGGCACAGAGGGGTAAATCGTGAATCGTGAATGGTGAATCGTAGGGGCGAAAAATCTTTCGCCCTAAAACGTCGGGTCAAGGGGTAAAAAAGGCACAAAGGCACAGAGGCACAGAGGGGTAAATCGTGAATCGTGAATGGTGAATCGTG
>JAHJBY010000042.1 GCA_018813285.1 Candidatus Omnitrophota bacterium | reverse complement strand
TTCTTTTCTCCTGCCCCTGTTCATGACATGATACCAGGCACCCGGATATTCGATTCGCAATGGACGTGACATGGTGATATTTTATTTTAACAGGGTGGATTTGTCAAGGTTAAGTTTAAAATGAAGACTTGACCCCTATTGGACTAAAGCTGTAAGAGTGCCGTTAACGCCCACAAATAAATGTGTCCAGGCATATTTTTACGATTTTTTGAAAGAAAACACCATCGGGATGTGTCTCCTAATGTTGAGGCATTTATTCAGGGACCGGCGAAAACGCCAAAAAACAAAGGAGACAAAAATGGAACAAAAACCGGCTATCAAAGTGGAAAGGATGCATATGCTTGAAGGGGACGGTCCCACCAAAGCATTTTGTGACATCACACTGTTCGATGCTTTTGCCGCGAAAGGGCTACGGGTGGTCGAGGGCAAAGAAGGCCTTTTCCTTGGCATGCCGCGAGAACAGGGACGCGACGGGAAATGGTACGATACTTTTTATCCTGTTTCAACCGAATTTCGCAAAGGGTTGCAGGAACTGGTATTGGAACACTACAACGGCCTAAAGTGAAAATCATGGGGAGACGAACAAACCGTGAGATCGGGCAACTCGGCGAGACCATCGCCAGAAAATATCTGATAGCAAAGGGATTCCGGATCATCGACGCGAATTTCAGGACACCTTTCGGAGAGATAGATCTGGTGGCAGAAAAGGACACATTCACGGTATTCGTCGAAGTCAAAACCCGCACCTCACGTGAGTTCGACTCCCCTCTTTACGCGATTACAGCAGCCAAACAAAAGGCCATCATCGCGAATAGTCTCGTGTATCTAAAAAAAAACGGACTATGTGACGCCCCCGCCAGGATAGACATAATCGCTATCGACCTGGATAGCAACGGGGACTTAAAAATACTGGAATATGTTAAAAACGCGGTAGAATTGTGATTTTTTCAAGTTACAAGAACAGAGGAGACCCTTATGCTGTCAAAAGTCTATTCAGGCTGCGTCACGGGTATGGATCCCTATTCCGTTGACGTCGAGATCGACATCTCCGGCGGTCTTCCGGCGTTTTCCGTGATAGGCCTGCCCGACGCGTCAATACGGGAAAGCCGGGATCGAATACGGTCCGCGATAAAAAATTCCGGATTTGTTTTTCCGGCGAAAAAAATAACCGTGAACCTGTCACCTGCAGGTATAAAAAAAGAGGGAGCGGGATTTGACCTGCCTATCGCCGTGGGAATACTCTCCGCAACGAACGTAATAGACCCAAAAGACCTTGACGGAACATTGCTTTGTGGAGAATTGTCATTAAACGGAAAACTAAAACCATTCCGTGGGGCATTACCCTTGGCAATATCCCTGAAGAACAAATACCGATCATTCATCGTCCCTAAAGCCAACGCGGCCGAAGCGGCTAACGTAAAAGAAATGAGCATATACGGAGCGGCCTCCTTGAAGGACGTTGTCGAACACATAAAAGGCATTCGCCGGATCACCGCGGAAAGCCCGCCGCCGGGATATAGCACCCGCATAGAGGATAACGGAACGGATTTCATGGATGTGAAGGGTCAGGAACATGTTAAGAGAGGACTGGAAGTCGCCGCGAGCGGCGGCCACAATATCCTTCTGATCGGCCCCCCGGGGGCAGGAAAAAGCATGCTCGCCAAGGCATTTCCAACGATTTTGCCGGGTTTATCCCGAAAAGAAGCGCTGGAAACAAGCAAGGTCTACAGCATGGCCGGCGAACTGCGCGACAGCGGACTTATCTCGAGGCGCCCGTTCCGCGCGCCGCATCACACTATCTCTTACGCCGCCATGGCGGGCGGAGGTTCCTGGCCTATGCCGGGTGAGATCAGCCTGGCGCATAACGGTATACTTTTTCTGGACGAACTCCCCGAATTCCGCCGGGACGTTATCGAAACACTGCGGCAACCGCTCGAATCCGGGGAAATAACTATCGCGCGGGTTCAGCGTTCATTGAAATATCCCTCACGCTTCATTTTCATCGCGGCCATGAACCCGTGCCCGTGCGGATATTTTACCGACCCAAAAAAAGAATGCCGCTGCAACCCATACCAGATACAGCGATATCTTTCAAAAATATCCGGCCCTCTTCTGGACAGGATCGACATCCATCTTGAAGTTCCTTGTCTCAACTATAAAGAGTTGTCCAGTAGGAGAAACGGTGAAACATCCGGGGAAATACGTAAACGTGTGAACCGCGTGATCAGAGTGCAAGCACAAAGATTCAATAAAAAAGAATCAAACACGTTCCGTAACACTTACATGACAGCGCGTGACATGGAAGAATACTGCCCTCTCACAAAAGACGCCGAAGAAATCCTGAAAACCGCTATCCTTGAGCTCGGCATTTCAGCGCGCGCATACGACAAAATACTTAAAATATCCAGGACGATCGCGGATATGGAAGAAATAACGACCATTGAAGCACACCATATCGCAGAAGCCATCGGGTACAGGTGCCTGGACAGAGGTCTATGGACTTAAAAATCATCTGAACGTATAGATCGCTTAGTCAATCAAGTTTCCGATCTTTACTTTTGCTGCTTCTATTACATCAGACGGCACATCCCCATGCTCAAGCTTCCCTATAAGTTCGTTAGCTGCCTTGTGTCTCTTTTCTCTGTCTTCCAACAGTTTATTCCGCAATTCCAATATTTTGGAAGCAAGATCTTTCAGTTCATCTCTTTTTCTGAGCTTCAAACCTTTTGAATAGTCTCCGCCTATCAGGGAGTCAATATACTTGCCTATCCTGTATATCGGACCGGCTATTTTATGCGACAGAAGAACCCCTAAAAGGATAAAGAACGGGGTGATGATCATGATATTCAAAAGAAGCTTCATATTCGCCGCCTGGAATATATAGATCAATCTGCCGCGCGGATACACATTCGCCAGCTTCTCCCCCAGCGTCACCCACGTCGTCCAGTAGACAGTATATCCGGCAACAGCAGCTCCGACATACAAGAAAAGGAGGATGTAGATAATGTACTTAAGCTGGAACCGGAGAAGTATTATGTATTGCTTTCTTATGTATTTTTTTTTCGCCATCAGTCCCCCATCATATCATGTTTTTCTGAAAATACTTTCAGAATTTTTTCCACAAAACAACATCTCTTTTTATCTGCAAAAAGATCGTATCTCCTCTTCCGGAATTGATCATACGAACAACATCGTTCATCGGCATATACCTTGTTGACCGCCCTTGCAATCCGCTTACAACATCGTCTTTCTTTACACCGGCTTTTGACGCCGCGCCGGTAGGGCACAACTCTTCGACGACCAATCCGTCCATCTCTGAAAAACCCAGTTTAGCGCCCAAAAGGTTTTCATAACTACCGCCAATATTCGGCAAATTCACCATTATGCGACGACTAAAAGTCATCTGAATATCCATTACACCAGGAGCGGCAAGTTTTTCTAAAACTTCGATAGGCGACATATAGCTAATAGATCTCCCCCATATTGCAAGTATAATGTCGCCCTTATGTATCCCCGCTTTTGATGCCGGAGAACCGGACACCACATTAGATATCTCAAAAGATTCCTTCACATTCTTGAGCGCTATTCCGAGATTATCTCTGATCTCGTCTTCCATACTCCCTGAATCAGATGATGTGGATATGCCCTTTTCCCATTTTGCCTGTTCGTTAAGCCTTTGTATATGGCTCAATTTTTTCATTCTTCCGGTCTGCTGTATGTGCGTTCCCGCGTAGTTAAGTCCCTCTTTCGCTTTTTTGTAATCCGGATTGAGTTCCAGGGCTTTCCCATAGTAATAATACGCTTTTCTGAAAAGTCCCCTGTCCTGGTAAAAATCACCAAGACTGGCAAGGTTTTGCTCTTCAAGGTCAAAGATGATGTTCCGTATCCGGTCACGCAATATCTCTTTTTCGCCATCGGCAGTAGACAATATGAACCGATCCTTATATTCCTCCACCACCACGCCTTTGATATGTTCATTATTCTTCATGACAATGGTATCGGCAAAGGAACTGTTCGATCCAAGGAAGTATAAGATTACCGCGAAAAAAGTCGTACATACCGCATTTCTTTCAAATCTACTGATATTATGTGATAAAAACACGACTTTCCTTGGGTTTTGCGAGAATATTAACACCTGTTACATCAACATGTATATTAGTTTACCTCGACAAAGATACTAATGCAAGTAGGCATGTCGTGAATGGTGAATAGTGAATGGTTAATAGATTCAGAGTCAAAGGTCAGGAGCCAGGGACAGGATCAAAACATGAAATGTTTGAATCCGGAAAGTTCTTTATCAAGTTCGGTTTTTTCGCCGCGCTTCCAAGCCTCGTGGATCATTATAAGCATCTTGGTAGTCTTCGCGTCAATGATCCACTTGCACCCCATCAGAAAGCATGCGGTTAAGAACTGAACGAAATACGCCGGGAAGAAAAACGATAAAATGAGCGCCGCCTGCGCCCCCATGAACCATCGATTTTTCACGGCTAGGTCCAACCATTTTTTACATCGTTTATGTATCCCCCGTGAGGACATTATTTCATACGTCTCAACAAGCAGCTGCCGGCAACGAGGACATCCGGTAAGATGCCTCTCCATAGCAATTTTCTCATCCCCGGCCAGCGATCCGGCCAAATACCCGCTCAATACCTCTATGGAAGGACAGATCCTATTCTTCATGAACACCACCTCCTGCTATTAGAAGACACTTATTTCCCCTCGTTTCTTTCAAAATATTCTTCCATTTTTTCTCGAACCCTATTTTTGGCCCGGCTAACAAGCGTAGCGACTGTATTTTCCGGAATGTTCATTATTTTCGAAATATCTTTTTGTTTTCTGTGTTCATAAACGTTCAGCTTAAGCGCAAGCTGTTGTTTGTGATTGAGAGAATCTATCTCACTTTTGAGTAATTCACTCAATTCGCGTGATTCCACCATATCTACGGTGTTGAAACATGCGCTGGGAATCATCGACTTTAGAGATATCCCGGGCTTACCCGCAAATAGATCCGCTTCAAGAGAAACCATGTTTTTGGGTTTCGCATATATTCTCCCACGGCAGTAATTTGATGTCCTGTTCAGGGATACCATAACAAGCCAACCCTCAAGGCTTGCGGCATCCCTTACTCTTGCAAGCTCGTTTTTCTCCCATATCGTTAAGAATATTTCCTGGACAATATCACGAAATTCATCGCGCGGCATTTTCATTTTTACACTGATCTTTTTCAGTTTATATCGAACGCTCCTTGTCACAAGACTTTTGTAGCGTTCGATAAAATCATTCCACGCCTCATAATCTCTTTCAATACATTTTTTTAATAATTCCTCGGTACTCATAAGACATCCATTCTACCACTATTTTATACATTTATCAATATTTTTTGATTTTTGACTAAATCAAGAGTCAAAAAAAAGCGCTTTCTTCACCTGTTCATAAGTGTAAAGCGCTAACCCTTCATTCACATATCTTTTTCCGCAACAAACTGCTCTATATCCTTAGTAGCCTGCCATATCTCCTTTATTCTATCTAACCGCCCTAAAAAAGCCTTTACGATCTTGGGGTCAAAATGTTTTCCTGCCTGGTCTTTGATCAAATCTACCGCATCGCTGAATTCAAACGCCTTCTTATAGGGTCTAACAGAAGTCAAAGCATCAAAAACATCAGCAAGCGCAACTATTTTTCCATACAACGGTATCTCATCCCCTTTCAAACCTTCGGGATATCCTGTTCCGTCATATCTTTCATGATGCGCCAAGCAAATATCTCTCGCTGCCTTCAGCAACGGTGAATGACTCCCTTGAAAAATATCCGCGCCAAGTTTGGCGTGCTGTTTCATCACTTCCCGTTCTTCCGGTGTCAGGCCTGAAGGCTTTTTTAATATCTCATCCGGGATGATCAATTTGCCAATATCATGCATCGGGCTGGCGTACTTAATCCGTTCAATATCACTCTCCGATAGATCCAGCCCGCGGGAGATCTCCGTTGAATAATCCGCTATCCTGACCAGATGCGTCCCTGTCGTTTCGTCCTTATGCTCAGCCACAAGAGCGAGACGAAATATCATCTCCGTATAAGAATCCTTAACTTCCAGGTAGGATTTCTCTAGATTTTTATAAGCATCTTTCACTCTTTTCTCGTATTCGAAATAACGGCTTTTCTCCATATTTCACCTGCCGGTCCCATCCAAAGACCAGTAGTTGTTATTCAAAATGTTTAAGCGCGTCTTCCTCGGTATCAAATATGGACAAAACTTTATCCACTTTCGTTATCTTAAAAATGGAACCTACTTTCGGCGCGACATCCGATATGATCATCTGCCCTCCTCCGTCCTCCAACCCTCTGGAAAAAAAGAGCAACGTCGCCAAGCCAAGGCTATCGATATATCCAACTTCCTCGAGATTCAGCAAGACCTTCCCTGCCTTCTCTTTGATCATCTTGTTGAAAGTAACCTTGAAATCCGGGACAGTGTTTATGTTTATTTCTCCGGCAATGTAGCATACCGTCACATCACCTTTTTCTTCGCGCCTCAATTTCATAATAACTCCCTGGTCGCAGTACTGCACTATTACAATTATATCAGTTACAACCGGACAAAGCAAATCTCTAACACGGGCCCAGTAGTGTCAAGTGCGGAATGACAAAAAATGATATTTTGCAGAACTCTAACAATAACCCAACAACGCTACAACGCAATAATGCTCTTTACGCGGCGGTTATGACCTCTTCCTGATTCGCGTAGATCTGTTTTAGCTCGGTATCGTCAAAAGGTACGGCATTAGGTATAAAAATGAAAACCCTTGGCCCGAAATCAGATAGATCAACGTCTATCAAAGGATATTCTCTTCTTAATTCGGCCAATACTTTGTCCAATTCCGCGTCATCAGTAAAAGCAAGTTTAAGCGCCAGCCTCATCATATCTAAAATCATAACATAATTGTCTTTAATCGGGTCTTTCAATCCCTTCAGCTTCGCGGGGATGACACCTATTAGACACGCTTTCTTTTCGGTCTTGGTGCTTTTCAGGTTATTGAACGCGCCGGATTTGATCTCCGATTCGTCAGTAAGGACAACGATATTGGAATAATCCGTGCCCGCCGCGTCCGCTTTTTCTTTCAGTTCCCTGGCAAGCGCTTCACCTGTTCCCCTTACAACAATAATATTGCCGAGACCGGATAACCTGCATATTTTATTAACCAGCCCCTGCAACCCGCACCCCATATTCGGGATCCAACCGGTATCGATCCCCACTATGAGCTTCTGTTCCTTTTTAACCTCCCCGGCGACCGGCCGCTTTCTCATCCTATACATCCTTTTTACTTCAAACGCTTGTATGATGAACTCATCAATAAAATTCTGCGCGGCCTTTTTCGCGTTATCTCGTAAGGCTTCTTCATGTTCTCTATCAAGTAAATCATTATACATACCGCCGCCAGATCTAATTTCAGTATGATCAACCGCTTTAGTGCCTGAAATAAGAGACGTAGAACCGGCAGTCTCAAGGGTTAAGTTCTCTTCTAAATCCGGCAAATCGTCATATATCTGTTCATCGGGCTCATGCTGGATATCCACCGGAACAGGAGCGTCTCTTTTCAGTACCTTAGAGGTTCTGTCCATGGAAGCCTGCAACCGCGTCTGTCGAACGTGAAACTCGACTAAATCCCTTTCTGTATGAGGCATGGGGCCTATTTTTCGGAAAAAATTCCAAGCCTCTTGACGCGCGGCTGAATTTGCAATGATTATTTCTTTATTCCCAGGCCTTTCGGCGTTAATAATGTTTTGTAAAATAAGCGCTTCTATCAAGGCATTATAAAGCGCGGACCCTACGCCCTTTAATCGTCTCCGCGGTCCTTCGCGATTAGAGGGGCTAATTACCGGTCCTTCCAAAAGGACTTTTTTCTCATCCGTCAGGTTGAATGACAGGCTGCCTTCTTCTTTTTCTTTACTAAACGCCTTTAAGGTAAATATCCCGTCGCGTTTATGTTTAAGAACGACAACCGTTATTTCCTCCGGCTTGTCCTCTTCTAAATTCCAGACAATTTCTTCTGAAAAACCAAGAATTTCCATGTCATCATATGCCTTTAACAATTCTGTTGTTGGATACGCTCGCGTTGATCGCGCTTCCGGCATCTGTAATTTTAATGCCGGCTCAAGATTCTCCCGTCTCTTTTCCGCATCAAGCAAGTGCTGATAAAATGTTTTTCTATTCAACCACCCCCAAATATTTACCGTTTTGCGTAATACAGAATTGTAAACAACTCGAAATATCGTGATCATATACATATTCCCATTTGCCATCTTTGATCATTACCCTAAAAGATCTCCCGGAGTTATAACTATCCGCCAACCAGTTCATCGCGTGATATTCCTTTGAAAACGGTTCATCCGCGTCATCTGAAGGCTTACCGCAAATTTGATGGGCCACATCAATGCCATAAGCTTTTTTGAACCCAATTGACTCAAATAATTCTTTTACAAACAACGGGAACGACTCGGTAGAAGAAAATTCATCAACGATCACGACCTTGTCTTCCAGACTTAACCCCAAGGATTTCACTAAATAATCTTCAAATGCCTTCTTGTTCTCTCCCGCTACCTCAAGACAATCAGGGCCCCAACGACTAAAATCCAAAAGCTGAACCCGATCCCGGCCCTCTTCTCCCAAAAGGTGCCTCATGGCGTAGTAGAACATCTCAGCGCCTCTTCCCAGACAAACGAACTTCGCTTTCGAGAACTTTTCGTCATGCAAAAGCCTTGTCGACAACGAAAGAATATGCGGAATTGTTTCCTTTAATTTGAAAAAATATTCGCTAAGATTATACTCATTGGAAATGCCGAAAAGGTCTTTTAGCCCGGTTTTTGAGTCAATGATTCGTTTCACCCCGGCTCGGTCATCCCAAAAACTGTCATCATTTAGAAATGGATCGTCCAGAATAAAGGAATATTTTCCCGGAGCCCTTTTGATGGCTGAAATTATTCCCCGGGCACCTAATGTTTTTAATCTTTCTATTATTACAGAAGCGTCCCTATCCTTCCTTCCTCCGGCGGGTATGTGTTCCGATGATTTCTCGATCCTTCCCATTACTTCTTTCACGAAATCGTCAACGCGTTTATTAAGTTCATGGCTATATTTTTTGTCGCTTATCCTCGCCTCAATATCCCGGAAGAGATCTTCGCATTCCGTCTTTGAGGTATGTCTGCAAAATTCTTTCAGAAACGGAAGGAATTCAGGAACTACGCTGGGTGCAACTTTTATATCACTGTTCTGCAGGCTGATAACGAACGGCAGAAACCTCAACATGCTGGCCAGGTCACCGCAGATCCCCATATACCCGCATCCGCCTCCGTCGGACGGTTTCTTCGCCCTCAAAGTTCTTAAAACTTCTCTCATGTCTTTCAGGACCCGTGGCTGTAAATCCACAAAACGGTACTGCTCTTTAACATCAAAACGGCTGATCTTGAACCTGGATTTTATGTAATCATTCGTACCCCAGCTGATAAAATCAAACTCTCCGGCGAGGCGGCGCAGGCACGCGGGATCAAGCATCCCCCTGTCCTCAAACATCGCTCCTATCCGCGGAAAATCGTGACGCTCTTTCACGGTTTTTCCCCGGCTAAGTTCCGTTTTCACCCTTTTATAAGTGTCAAGCACAAAACTTATATCCGCGTACGAGGTAAGCATGGGAAACATGATCTTGACATTGCCACTCCGGGACCCCCACTGGGCCCGGATCAGCGCCCTGAGTTGAGTTTTAAATTCTTCCGGCCGTTTGTGATACCATCTTATCCCGCGTTCTCTGTCTCTCCCATATCCAGGGATCGCTTTATCTCCCGCCTTGTCCCATGTGCGAACGACATAATCACCTTTTATGGCGTCCGCGTTCCTGATATGCCCTTCCATCTGGGCATCTTCATCAGGCAGTTCGGCCATACGCATCACTTCTTCTTCACTGCGATGCAGCCCCACGGCCTCCGCTCCTAAAGAAACACCTTGTTCTATTTCAGCAAGGGTACTGGTATTGATCCCGAATTTTACCAGGACGCCGTCTTTCGTCTCTGCCGGACGGCTCCTATTTTTCAAGCAGTATTTGTAAAGAGTTTCCAGCCGCGCGCCTTCCGCGCGGCTCTTTTCAAGTGTATCCTTATCGGGATTTAAGACCACCCTGCCGTTTCTCGCGTCCACTACAACGGTCGAACCTGCAACGGCCAGATCAAACCATTCTCCTTTTTCGCATTTTCCGCCGCGGGGATGAGTGATGATCAGTATCCCCGCCTGTTTGGCCAGGAGAACCCAGTGTTCGGCTATGGAAGCCTCGTCGACCACGATACAGTCTATTTTTCCGTAACGCGCCAAAAGATCGAAGTATCCTTTGAAATCCAATTTGCGGGCGCACACCACTACTTCTTTCCGCGCGAGAGATTCCCGCAAAGAGTTCCCCATCATCCGGCCGATAATATCCATGTAGAATTCCTCGACCTCGGTTTTCTCCTCTATTTTCCCGGATTTTTCCAACTCTCCGGCAAACATCGTGCCGATCCGCCCGATCAGCGCTTCACCGGGCGCGTTATGTTCCAGAACATGTTCCTCATCTCGATAATAAAGGACGGGCAGTTCGCCGTCCTCATACCTTTCTATGTATCCTTCGAGCGCGCGCGGCACGTTTTTTCCCACTTCGTCTAAAAATTCTCTCAGATGGCTTTTATTTTTAACGGCATCCCTGAAATCCTCTATCGTTTTCTTGACCCTGGCCGCTTCATCTGCCGCTTTTACCCTCATTTCCTCTACGCTGTCATCCTCCCTGAACAAACTCCTCTTTACGCGAAGACGCCATATCAGGCGGAGATATTGAGGAATGATCTCTTTTTCTATCTTGTTTCTGAAAAACCCGTATGCGCTGTCGCCCAAACCCTCGCTTTCCCGTTCCATCCGGTCAAGCCGTTCTAATTGCTTTTTGATCTCCAGATACACCAGGTGCTCAGCCTTTTTCGCCTCATCTTTCTGCTCGCCGCGGATCTGGCCGATAATTTTGGGTTTTAATATCCTGATAGCGTCAAGCCCTACAAGAGCGACATCTCGACTGTCTTTATCTTTTACCATTTCGATGATATTTTCTAACTGAACCTCCTGAAGGGCCACTATCCGGATAAACCGTTCTTCCTCCCTTTTGATCAGGATGTCTTTTTGTCTCGCGTCAAGGCCCTTGTCGGGAACTATGTCGTTCCTTTTGTAAAGCGCTTCCAGCACTTTTTCTTTCAACAAATTAAGGGACTCTGTCCCCACTCGCCGGGAATCTTCATTCAATTCTTTAATCGCCAGCTCTACAGCCCATTCGGCGTTCCATTCGCCGTCCCGTATCAAGATATCCACTTTTTGTCTGAAACGGCCAAACAGCTCTTTATCCGCCGGCCTCCACCCCTTCATCGGTTCTATCGCCTCTTCAAAGTCCGCGGCTTGCGCGTCGATGTCCCGTTTCAGCTGTTCCCGTGAAATACCGGGTTTGCGCAGCCCGTAACGGCAGGTCACGTAATCAGGCGTCTCTACCGCTTTAACGATGGGAGCGTCTATTATCTTGAGGCCGCCGGTAGTAGTACCAATAAATTCCAGTTCCGGCAGGCAGCCATGTTCCACGGCAGACTTTTTTATCTCCCGATAATCCCCCAATATTACCCTTTCCATCAATTCCATTATTTTAGCGGCGTTTTTCCCTTCCACCGAAAGATAAAGAGTCTCCCCTTCATCAGCCTCAAAAAACAGTATATCCGTTATCCCTATTTTGCCTTCCAGCGCCTGTTTAGCCTCTTTCCCCTGCCTCTTTATGGTCACCGACCCGCCGCTTTCGCGGAAAACTTTTATGATCTCAGCCAGATGGCGCGAGCTTTTCACGGCCAGGCCGCCTTTAACACCGACTTTTACTTTTTTCCGCTCAATTCCGGCCCCGGCCCCCTGTTCCATGATTTTCCGCGTTAATAAGCCCAGATATTCCTCCGCTTCGGTCATAAACGCGCGGGCTTCCCTTTCCACCGGGGAAAATTTTTCACGTGGCGGTACACGCCTTACCCTCAAAGGGACTTTTTCAAGATGAGAGGTTATTCCCGCCAGCAGACGTTTATCAAAAGAATATATCCCTGACGCTATTATCTTACCGTTTTCTATCATCCTTATTATGTTAATCTTTTTGTTTTTTCCGTCTTTCAAAAGAAGCTTATATTTCCATTCCGAAGTTACCGTTTTCTCTCCATCGGAAACGATCAGGAGTTTAACGGCCGTCCCGTCTTTCCCCGTTATCTCCAAAAAAGGCTGACTCATCAAATAAGCGCCGTAACCTATCCTGATCTCTTTAGAGTTCCTGATGAATTTTTTCAGCCTTTCCCCTGCTTCCTCATCAGGCCCATCCGTTGATATTTCGCGGTGGAACCCGAACCTCTCAAGCATCCTGATAGCCGCCGCGAGATGCGCCTTATCCTCCAGCATCGCTTCCTCACCGGCGTAAACGTCAGTAAGTTCGTAATGAAAATTAGCGGTAACGTCTTTAAGGAACAGATTCATAAGCGCGTAACTTAGATGAAAATCCAGTTTCGCCATATCCCATTCACTTTTTTTCATGCCCGTCGGCCTGAAATGCGGGGCTACTGACACATCAATCAGTTTTACCCTGCCTTCCTCGTCCACCTTCCATTTCAACCATCCGACTTTTCTGTTCAAATGCGCGCTCAACACTTCCGCGCCGGCCTTTCCATCCTCCGCTTCCGCTCCTCCATATACTAATTCTATGAGATTCTCGCCGCCCGGGCCGTTGTCCTTAAAATGAACCTTATACCTGTGGCCTCTCGTTGTTATAACGTCTTCTTTAAGCGTAAACGCCTTCCCCAGATTTTGCCATTTATCACCATCAGGATATCCCCACTCGGATCTTTTTTGTCGTGATTTCTCACGGTTTAACGCCCTTTTCGCTTTAACCTCCTCCCCGCTGATTTCCGCAGGAAGTCTTCCATCATTGATCAATTGTTCGGCAATAAGCAAAGCCGGTTCGATAACCCTGTTTGAAACCGCGGTTTTCCCTGAACCGACTTCAATCCTGCCGTCCAGCGCTTGATTCAGCCTTTTTATGTCATCAGCCGTGAGTTTGGTTTCATCGGACAGAAAGAGCCGCGCGCCCAGGTCGTCCAGACCTTTTTCAGCGGCAACTTTGAGAGCTTCCAGAGCCTGATCCATTTCGCCGAAAACTCCGGGAACGGTTGTCCCTTCCGTGTATATCCTTTTTAACCTCTTTTCTGAGGTCGCGCCGCCAATAAGCCCCCACATTCTTATACAGAAAGATGCCATTTTTTTCTTTCCGGCAAGACGCGCCAATTTTTTATCCCTAAAAGCTGAATTTATCAATTTACACGCCTTTTCTTTGTTCCCGCCGGTTTTCGTGAGTAAGATGTCCGCCAGAGCCGGATAAAGCCGGGGATATACAAACAACCCTTTCTCTAACAGAAACACCACCAATGCCCTGAAACGTTCAAAAGATATATCCCCGATCTTACCCCTCGGTACACCGAGATATTCTCCCAGGTGTTCTTTCCCTTTTGTTATGTATTTGAAGTCATATCCGAAAATATGCATTATTCTACCCATAAGCATAAACTGTTCGAAAGTAAGCGGGGCGGGGATCAAACCGCCGTTTATCAGGTTAATCAGATACCCGTAAGCATCCGACCTGTATACCGCGTCATCGGATAAAGGTATCCGCATCTTCTTGTCCGCGCCAGGCAAACCGGGCGTGGCCTTTAACGCCAGGTAAGGCGCCCGGTAATCAACGGAAACCCTTAAAACAAGTTTGTTGTTTTCCCACCTGAAATACGCTGGCATTACAGGATAATCGACCGCTATATAGTCCCAGATCGTCTTATGCCCGCCGTCTTCTTGTTGCAATTGGTAATATTTTTTGCCGTCCGCGATTTTCGGCGGTCCTTCCGCGGCTGTGGTTATTTTGTCACGATCCACCTTCAGGTTCCCAAAATTTACTTCTATCTCAAGCGGTTTCTCTTCTGTCGATTGTTGAGTAACGCGTATCCGCGGGAAGGCCAGGCTTTCCTTCGCGGCCTTTTTCTCCTTCGCGGCGGGTCTCGCTCCAAGGCTTTTGAGAATGGGCTCTACTATTTTCCATTCCGGAGGACTCAAGCCCGTTGCGCGGTATGCCGCGTCGTCCCCCATGCCTTTCTTCTCCGCCAGGCCAAGAAAGACAAGCACCCCCAGGTCGCGTTTCACGGTATACGCGAGCGAAAGACCTGTCCTGTCAGCAACTTCTCCGGCGGTAACAAACTTTCTTACCCCTCGAAGAAACAGGTACATCGCGTAAGGCGACCCGGGAGGAAGCGCGCGCGCGGCTGTTTCTTCCTCTTCCCTTAACAGTTTTTCGACGGGCGATATCATCCCCGCCGGGTCTTCCAGCGAACTGCCTGATCTTGCGCGTCGAAGAAAACGAAAATAATCGAAATAATAAATGTCTTTTATCTTTTCTTTATTATCCGCGCTTTTTATAACTTCTCTTGCCAGTTTTCGGCACGCTTCCAGCGTGTCCAGTAGAAGAACCGGCCGTCTTTCTTTCATGATTTTTTCCGGGTTCCCGAACCTCAAACCCGCCGATCGTATCTTGAACCTGGACATCTCATTATGAGAGTCTTGATACCGCAATATCACATGCGCTATTCTCGCGGCGTCTCCTTCCAGGCGCGCTCTCCCTTTTTCAGTAAAACTCGAATACCTGAGACTCTTCTCTATCTTCCTGACCATCATCTTCCAGACAAGAATACTGGTCGTGAAAACCTGACCCATACCGCCCATTTTATCCCGGAGATCACGAAACCAGCGCGTGGAAAAAATTCCTGGGGGGGGGTTGTCTTTTCCGGCCGCGGAGCTTGCCATCCGCGTGGAATACATTATCTGGCACGGAACAGAAACGCTGAATCCGATATAAAAAGGTATCCATGCCGTAAGGAAAAGCGCGGTAAAAGAGGTCTTTCGGTGAAAAGGCTTAAGGATAACAAGGCTTATCTCGCGTGTAATCCCGCCGAAAAACGTCGCGAGCGTAAAACTAAGAACACCCGCCTCGAACCCGCCGGTCGCCAGAAAATAACTGCCCGCGAAATATCCCAAAATTTTGATAACATTATCCAGAAACTCAAGGACGACGAACGCGGTAAATATTCTGATATAAGCCGTCCGGCTTGGTTCTTCCACATATTCCAGTGACAGATCGAGTATCTGGCGTGACCGAGCGATGCTTTTGCCTATCCATGGGATATTCTCCAGCAGACAGAAGCAATGCCGCAAAACCGGTGACGCCATGAAAAAGCTCTTATACCTTTCGCGTTTTTTCACGTCTTCTCTTTCGGCGGGTTTGGTATTATCTATCCCCTTTATGCCTTCTTGCGCGCCTGGCCGCGATGCTTCATTTCGGGCAATAATTTTATTCGGCGCGTCTCCATCCCTGTATTTTTCACGCGCGTTTAAATAAGTTTTATCGGCCGCCTTTTCTTCAAGCAGTTTTTTCAGGAATGCCGTTTTCGCGCTTAATCCGGCGATTTCCTGCCGGAGTTCCGCGGACCCCGCCCCCCCTTTTTGCCGTGTTTCTAATAAAATAATTTTTTCCCGGAGACGTCGTGAAGTATTGTTGTAATCCTCGCGGTAATACCGTTCGTCATCTTTAGCGCCTTCCGCGGCCTCTTTTGTAAAGTCTTCATCCACTTGTCCCCGATATAATTTTTCAACAACCGCGGATCTTTTATCGATGATTATGAACCTCTTGTCCCCTCTTCCGCGAGCTATAGCCACCCGGCCTTCCCCCAGTCCTTCAGGAAAAGAATCAAGAACATATTTTTCCGTCTCGACCCAAAAATGGCCCAGATCCGCGCCAAACATGACCATCGCGTTTACACCTGAAGAAAACAACCTTCTCGCCAGGTCAATAGAATGCTTGTGGCACGCCCCGAGTTCATCGCAATATTCGCGTGTTCGCAGGATCAGACCTTTTAAGTTTTCTTCTGCCGTATTTTCCTCGAACCAGGCGTCGCGTTTCCGCTCGAGTTCATCGATCATCGCTTCAGGAACGAATTCTCTATATAAGGATTTTTCGGGTTTGTCCCCGGCTGAATAATAATACCGGAGGACCTGTCCTTTACCGCTCTTTTTGTCAACATACGGCAGACAAAACGTTTTGCCTTCCTTATACAGCCTCTCCGGATCAAAACTCACTGGGCCTGCGCGCTGAACATCCCTCCCAATGATCCTCTTCAAGCCGTCCGCGCTGATCATACTGCCGTAATTAGAAATGACTTTCCCTATCAGCCGGCTCACATAAAAAAGCCACACATCGTCCCGGTATGCCGTATCAAGCACAGACTTTCCCGCCGTATCCCGCAGGTCAATAGAACCGTCACCATGTATTACGCACTCCGCGAGCGGGCCGAACCTTGTGGTCGGTAAAAGCGCTCGGCCGCTCCTTTGTCCTGTTACCGGCTCAAATCCGAAAGCGACGCTGTTAAACAGGAACAGGCACGCCACCGCCGTCGCTGCCAGCCTGAACCATATCCTGTGTGTGTTAAAGTGTCCGTTCATTATTTACTATCCATTATCCTCATTACGCGGCGATCAGGGCCCGCCTGTACTCCTCGAATTCTTTCTTGAGCTCTTCCGTATCCACGGTCTCCGCTTCCGGCAGGATAAACCATAACTTGCCGCGCCGTTCGATATCAAGCCCCGGTATCTCCAGGCATCTCCGCGTCATAAATTCAAGCGCGGCGTCATAGACAAGGCCCGTCGCCGAGCCTTTATACTCTATAACCGCCAGTTTTTCCGGGACGCCTTTATCGTCCCTCTTCTCTCTGTAGGGATCCACGATAACGATATTCTCCGGATCATATCCTTTACCCGAAAGCTCCCCGTAAATCCCGTCGACACCCGTCTCTTTGTCCTCAATAACCAGGTCGAACGCCTCAATATCGTCTATCTCCATCAGTCCGAGCAAGGCTTCTTTTGTCCTGCCTGTTTCGTCTCTGCCGGAGGCGACCCTTACCTGCAGCGTCACGGGCGCGGCTTCCGGGTTATCCTCCCGCGCGAGCCTGAGGCGATCCCTGTGCGCCTCTGCCACGAGTTTCGCTTCCGCGAGGGAGTTCACTCTCACGCTTACTATCCTTTTCCCCTTACTTTCTCTTATACGGGAAGCGGCAATATGCCGCAGGTTTCCGGCTGTCTCTCTTCCCGAGGCGTGAGTCATCCTCATGTTGTAAACGCTCAGTTCCGCGGCCCTCACCGACCTTATCCCGGAAATACGGTTTGTGACCCTGCTAAGCGTTTTCTGGATATCCTTTATTTTCTTGATGTTTTTCCGGTTAAGTTTCACTAGATCCGGGTTTGCCATAAAAAAGAGACTTTTGTCCTCCTTTTCTATGGCATCCACAAGTTCTCCCGCAGTCCTCATCAGCGTCTCCTCGTCCATGGCGCCGAGGTGTAGTACTCCCGAAGCGTAGGCACCGAGTTCTTTCCTGCGTCTTTCAAGCTCTTTCATGTTCTCCTCTTCCCCATTTCCTTCATCCAGGAACACGAGTTTTACCTCTACTCTGTCCGCGCTGACACTCTCAACAATCTCCTTCATTTCTGGAGCGCCGACAGCCCCCAGGGCTATGGCAGTGTTCGTGCCTCCCGATAGTTCAGAAGACATGGGAAAAACTCCCAAGTCCAACAGATCCTTCGCTGACGGAAAACCTTTGTATATCCTCTCCAAAAGATCCACCGCCTTTGCATGGCAAGTTAACGCGGAATCTTTCGATTCGAACAGGCCGAGCCTCCCGCCCTCGCTCTCCGAGCTTCGGCGGCCAGGCGCAACGAGGGTAACAACATTAACAAAAACATGCGGAAGGATGAGGGATAAAAAGACTGTCGCCGCGAATAAAATACCCGAAGAAGAAACGATGTTATTAAGAACAAGAAACATGCCGGCGGTAAGGCCGGTGATCGCCAGCTTATCGGAAGTAAATGCTTCCCGGCCGTGTAAGAGGTGCCAGAGGAGTTGAAGGCCAGAAAGCGTAAGAAAGGCCGGCGGAGCGAACGCGAACGGCAGCCCGAACACCCGCGCGAGGAGCAACTCTCCCCCACACACGAAAAGACCCGACTCAATCACGGCGGGAGCGAGCGCCTGGCCCGCCCAGCCAGGGCCGATCGCGTCGTAGACCTTCTTCAGGACCGGCCAGCGTCCGCTTTCTTTATCTTTTACGACTTTTTCTTTTCTTCGCCCGGCATCGGCACAACATTTCAATACATCTTCTGTGCTGGCGCGGTAGCGAATAAGAAGCACTCCTTGCTCTCTGTATTTATCAGGGTCAACCCCCGCTATCCTGAACCCAAGGTTCTTGAAAAATCTCATCGTCCTGGCATCATCCCCACGCAGTGATTCGAAGATAATCTCTCCGCGGCCCTCCTTCTTTACTCTTCTGGCAAACGCGCAGATCAACTTTGTGCCGATACCCAGTCCCTGCAGTTCCGGCATGGTGGATACCCTTATCGCGACGGCGCTGCTACCTTCTACCCCTGCGACTACATAACCAACAAGATCGCCATTGAGCAAAGCCGCTACGCTCAAAGGATACGCTTTCCCAATGTTCTGAAAACCTTCCGGAGACCAGCCAATACCTCTTTCTTTGAACATCTCTTCTATCCTTGCTATGTTCCCCATGTTTCTGGCCGCGAATTCTGACGTAAAATCCATTATTTTTATATCGGACTCTTCAATGTCCAATCTCCTGTATTTATTCAGGCTTTCTTCCGCCCTTATCGCGTCTGCCAGCCCCTCAGGATCTATCTTCCCAAGATTAGTCAGGACTTTTTCACAACCTTCAAGAAGATGACTTTTCCGGGGACTGTCTTCATCATCACTAAACAGGTCTTTAATACCGTCAAGGTTTGCTCTCTTGATCTTTTTAAGCGTCTCTTTGAGAGCGTTAAAATAAGAATCCAAAATCTCCTCGCGGTCTTCTATCGGCACGTAGTCCCCAAATTCGACAAGGTTATCTATTAACGCGGCTATCTTCTCCGCGTAATCGCTTTTTGGAACGTCATATCGGCTAAAAATGCCAGCCTGATGGGCAAGGGATAACACGCTTTTTCCCTTCTCACCGGCTTTAAACTTAAAAATCTCGTCAATCCTCTCACTCTCATGGCGGTAAGGCCCTATTCCCAGGGCTATTTTTACGGCCGCTGCCATTCCCATGAGAGGGACCAGTTCCTGAACCATTTCTTTGGTTACAACCTGCGGTGTTATCCTATCTATCCCCGGTTCGAACCTGCCAAGATAATAGTCATCTCCGTTTACGCTTATCTCATCAACGGATGGTGTGACAAGCCCTTCTATCTTCGCCTCGTCGATAAGGAACCTTATCGCCATTCCACCTTCATTTTTGCAATCAAAGATTTCAGCTCCTCCAGTGCCGGTTTTAAGCATCTTTCTTAAGAAATATATCTGATCTTCAGTTTTCAGCTTTTCCCTCGCAAAGACAACATAGTGCCCCCTCCCGGGCTGAACCTGTCTGTCCGTATCGCGCACGCCCATCTTGAAGACCTCTATCGTTTCGGTAAAACCCTTATCCGCCATCTTCTCTTTCACCGCGTTGATCAAGGCCTCTTCTTCTTCGATCTTAGTCTTTTCCTCTTCAGTCTCAACATCTTTCCCCTTAACCTTACCTATCACCCTTTCCAGGCTGCTCCAGAATACCGGCCTGTCTAACGTAGTGGAATGCTCCTTTGCCCAGTGAAGACCGACCTTGCCTATCCAGCTTTCCAGCTCCATGATCCATCTTCGGAAAAGTTTCTTATCCTTTTCCATCCAACGCGCTCCTTCCTCATCCCTGACGTATAGATCTTCCCTGCACCAGGGACGTATCGACTCCTGCACTCCTTCGACAAGTAAAATGGCAAACTTTTCGATCACGTCTTCCTTCTTTTTATTGTCCAAATATTTTTCTCCAGACTCATTGACCCTCTCTTTGAAAAACTTATACATATCCTTAAAGAACGCCCTTAAAAAGTCTACGTCATTTTTCATCTCCTTTTGAATAACACGAAAATCGTATTTGTTTTCTTTTCGTAATTTGTTCATCGTTTTTCTGAACTTTTTGGGATCGAGGCCGAAAATATTCATTTTTTTCGTATTGGTTATCGTCTTGAGCATATGGCCGAATTCCGCGGGAGAGTTGATAGCCATAAACGCCTTCCTTAGCCCGGACATCGTATAAAAACGTGTCTCATCGATCCCGCCAAAATACCACAGGCGCCCATCACTGATAGAACACCAGGACTCTTCAACCGTATTTTTCATCTCCTCGGGAGTCGGCAACGGCCGTATCACCTTATAACGCCTGCCCTGCATAGCCAGGACTTCAAGCATTTCCGGACATAGATAAAATCCTACGTCCTTATCAGGATCAAGAAAAAAGTTGCTCAGCATCTCTTCGGCCTTAAGCGCTCTTGCAACTTCTTCAAGAGTAGGCCGCATATGCCATAGAAACCCTGCCGCCACGCCTGATTTAGGTAAAATATAGGCTTTATCCGGGCGGATCGTAACAAATACCCCTTCTTCCCTGAGGCTTCTAAGCTTTTTTAATCCCTGTCGCGGGGTGGTTACCTTTTTCCATTCTTCTACTATCATAATAAATTTTTCTATCGCGGGCCGGTGTGATATTGAAGACGCGAATATTATTCCGTTCCGGCAACCCTTTAAAGAAAGGCCGGCGTTTTCAAGAACCTTACCGGTAAAAACAACAGGCAACATTCTTTTTAATTTTCCATGGCCGTCTCTTTCGCCCAACATATGTTTATCTTCCGCTTCATAAAAACAATTTATCACTTTTACCCCGCCTTTATCCTTCTGTGTGACCCCTTCTAAACTCCTGTATCTTTCTTCGTACTTTCGTGCCATATCCTCGTCGGCGGCGATGCTGTCTTGATCAATCCACGCCTTCCGTTTAAGATCGGCCCGCCTTTTGTAAAGTTCGGCCAGTCTCGAATATCTTTTCCTCCAGTTCTCTATATCTATCCCGCCTTTTTTCAAGGCGCCTATCTCATCCGCGATCATGCTTTCCAGTGCCGTTACATCAAGATCCGGACCGGTTATTTTTGTATTACCCGAATCGAACTTAGCCTCATTGATTGGCCAGTCTCTTTCCGCGACAGTTTCTACTCTTTCGTTCACCCCTTCACGAAGATCGGCGAAATAAGTTTTGCCATAATTGACTTCCCTTCCCAACTGTGATATCTTTAAGGTGCGAAGGGGGTGTAGACAATGTCCAAGGTAACTCTGGAATTTAACAATAAACAGATAGAAAAGATCGTAGAAAGTTTGCCTCTTAAAGAAAAGATTCAACTGGTGCGCAAACTTGAAAAGGAAACTCTGCAAGCACGGTGGGCTAATATTCTGGGGAACATTGACGGACGGCTTAAAAAATTCACTGTCACAAGAAAAGAAATTACCAGGGAAATAAAAGCTTATCGCAAAGAAAAACATGCTTAAGGTCGTAATCGACACCAACGTCTTTATCTCTGGACTGCTCAATAGCCCTTCTTGCAGATACATTATTAAACTGCTTGGCGCCGCAAAGCTTACATTGATTATCTCTCCCTGGATATTGGATGAACTTATCGGGGTGATTTCTCGGCCTAAATTCCGTAACGCAATTACAAGAGAAACCGCAGAAAAGATTATTGAAATGATCAGTATCCAGGCAGTTCTGGTCAACCCTTCCCGCGAGTTTGACGTCATAGAAGATGATCCGGCTGACAATCGTTTCATAGACGCGGCAATAGAAGCTAACGCTGATTTTATTATATCAGGAGACCGCCACCTGCTTGATCTCAAGACTTTCCACGACATTCGTGTCATCACGCCAGCGCAATTTCTGAAAACGCTAAAGAGATAATTTTTTACAATCAACCATCGTATCACATCGTCCAGACGGCTGCCTTCGCCCGCTTTGCTTTTCCCGGCTATCTCCCGCTCGAGCACCTCCGCGTCTTTGTGAAACTGCTCGATTAACTCCGGGCTCCTATCCCGGAATTCATTTATCGTGCCTTCAAAATCTTCCTCATCCCGCGCCTTATCCCATACATCATGCCAGAGTTTTATCTCAAGCGCTTCATGGCCTATGGCGGCGGCCAAAAGCGCGTGATCACGCTTTATTCTTTCATACAACCCTTTGCCGATATAGATAACATTTCTTCTTAATCCGATATGAAGGGCCTGAAAATGGTCCTGATCGGTGGTAACCAATAGAGGCGCTCCGTCCTGAGGAGTGATCGCGCAGATATTGAGCCGGTTGTCGCGGATAAACTCATCAAGCGGCGGGCTGTGAATCTTTATTTCGTTTAACGCGGCGTTTATGTAAGCGCTTTCCTCTTTTCTTTTATCGTTGTAACCGGCTTCGATTTCGGGATCTATCTTTATCTGCTGCCCGCCAAAAAGCCGGTCCCTTTCCGCGGCGAGCGCTACTTTTTCGTTCATCTCTTCATGCGCGACGCCTTTGCCTTTATGGAGGTTAGTCGCTTCCGCTTCTGACTTTCCAGTAAACTTACCCGTCCCGCCTTCCCTCATAGCGGCTTCCATTGTTTTAAGGGTAATCATATCCGTGGAAACTAACCCGGCGCAAAGTTCTTCCATATTTGCCAGCCCCAGTTCACGCGCGCCCGGATAAAGATAATTCTTTACCGCCGGGCTACCTGGTTTGATCGACAACCCGTTTTTCATCAGGATACGCTCACCCTTTCTAACGGATTTCGCGAATTGCCCGGGTTTCAGATTATTTATCATTACAAAGGTGCGGGGGCATTTCGCGTTGTGCCGAATCACTTCAGCCGCTTTAGAATACAACAGGAAATTCGGACTGGTGTAAACATCCACAAAATCACCGGGTTGAAGCGCGTATTTATGCCTTCTCTTGTTTTTCGGTGAAGAAAAGAGCCCGCGCCCTTCCGCTTCACGCTCTATCGTATATGTAACCGCGCCCCGGTAATCTTTGTTAAGCATATCGATATTCCTTGAAGCCGCATAATCCGCCGGTATGCTGCCTGCCCGCAACCGAATCGGCATTATGGCCGTCCTGCCCTCTTTCTTCATCTCCCTGAACACAAATACCCACCTATCCAGTGATGACTTTAGCATTGTAAAATCTTCCCTGAAATCACCGGTCATTTTAACCTTATCTACCTCAAAATACTGCCCCGTCTGCCTG
>JAHJBY010000144.1 GCA_018813285.1 Candidatus Omnitrophota bacterium | reverse complement strand
GAGCTTCTCACGCGCTGTGGGGCGTGCCCCTTTTTCCTGGATGTCGAGTTGTACGTCGACCGCTTCCTCGAGGTTCTCCATCGACTCCAGGAGCGCGACCGCCAGGGGGTTGGTCGAAGGCTTGGCCCACTCGTTCACGTCGTCCACGAAGCCCTGGACGCGGTTCTTGATGCCTTCGGTGAAGCGTTGAAACTGCGAAGCGAGACCCTTCAGTTGGTCGAGCATATCGAGCAGGTCGAGTTGCATTTCGCCATCGATCTCTGGCATCTTCTTCCGCGTTGTTTGGATGTACTGCACAGTCGAACTGTCCATGAACTCGATATTGGTCGCCACTGCCGCAGCCGCTGCCGATGGAGCCACCGTGGTGATGACGAACTCGCCGCCGAGCCGTGATTCCACCCAGGTGACATCGACCGTGACACCACCCGTGTTCATCGCATCGAGGCTCTGTTTGACGTCTACGACTCGAGCCAGGAACCTTCCAAACACCTCGTCGGGATGCGTAAGCTCGTCGGTGTAACCCGTCTTGACGCGATCCATGAACTCGATCCAAAGCCCAGGATACGAACCTGCTTGGACCGTGTTGTTGAAATGGATCGTGGCCGTCACACGGAACGGGTTACGCCCCGTGAACTCATGCTGTGCGCCATCCAGATATGGGTACTTGCGCTCTGCCAGGTCGTGGCTGAAGTCTGTCTGAATACTGGAAGTGTCCAGCTGCAAACCGGCCCACGTCAACGCCACCAGGTTGTTGATGATGTCGTAGTCGGGAGTGCTGAAGTCGGCCATGTCAGTCGTCTATCTTCGCAGCAGGCGGCCCCATCAATGTTGACGTTCCACCAATTCTGCGCGTAGCGGTGTCTATTGCATCAGCAAATTTACCAGCCGCTCCACCAGCCACTTTGAGTTGCTGTTCCATGCCAGCGGTCACGGTAGCGGAGAGTTTGGGCGGCTCGATGGCTGGCGCTGCAGGAGGCTGGCCGAACTCAAATCCACCCATTTGCGGAACTGGGCCAGTTGGTATCATGTCTCCTGGTGTTTGAACTCTTCCTTCGCCGCCTTTACTGGCAGCGTATCCTAGTCCAGAAACACCACCAAACAGCTCAAAAGCCCTAACAGCGTCCTTGCTGCTCATAGGCGGCCCCTCGAACAAGAAAGGCTGCACCGGCTCTCCCTTGATTGCCTGCTCAACCATCTTGAGAGGATTCCATGTCGGTTGCATGTGCCTCTCTGGCATCGGCGCTGGCTTTTTCCTCTCGACTTCGGCCGCAGCAGCTGTTGCTTTGGCCCTCGCTTCTGCCACCTGTTCTTTCAATCCCGGTGTCACTACACCAGCTAACAACTCTTTCGTTTGCTTCTCTTCGAGCTCCTTGGCTTCAGCCTCTGCTATCTGCGCTTCGATTTTCGCCTTCGCGTGTTCCATTCTTGCAGCTGCCCGCTTACCACCAGGAAGATGGCTCGTAAAAAAGGCTATGGTTCCAACCATGTCCGCTAATGCCGAGATGAACGCTGCTGCTACGGGGATCAGGGCAGGCAAAGCTTCAACCACTTTTTGAATCGCCTCCATCAGCGGCCCTTCTGCCTGCTGCTTGACCTGCTCCCATGCCGAGGTGAGTTTGTTTGTGGGCTCTTTTGCCTGCGTCTGAAAGTCACGGAAGAAGTCTGCGACACGAGTGCCTTCGAGAATGAACTGGTCGACGGCTTCTTTTACGCGCGATTCAACTAGGGACTTTCTTTCAGTATCCGATAGACCCTTCTCCCGCGCTTCATTCATCGCGTCTTGCCATGCCTTCATGAGGGGGGCAGGAGCTTTTTCGCCACGGATGGCCAGCAATTTACCAATGGCGGTACTCTTTTTCTGCACATCTTCTCCACCGGCAGAAACGATGAGCTCAGGCAACCATTTACGAATGCCGCGAATTCGCTTGTTGGTCCCTTCACCCTCGTACATCTGGACGCCATACTCTTTTTCGATGAATTCGGACTTCAATTTCATCTGGCGCAACATATTCCGCATCGATGTTTTCGCTTCGCCCGGTGTACCGGTGCCAAAACGAGCGAGTTGAAAAATGTTGCCTAGTTCCATGAGTCCCTGCGGTCCAGTCGGAAGACCCATGCTAGCGAACTCTGCTGCTAACTCTGGGAGATAATGCGATATGTCCTTGATCTCGATAGCGCCAGCTTTTCCTTGCGCAGTAAACATGGCAAATGCTTCCGTGGCCTGCTGTATTGTGTCTATGTCCATCATGCGATTCATTGTGGCAAGGGAAGCAGCCACATCATCAATATCGCTCGATGTTCCAACGGCAGCCTGCGCCAACAGTTCCATGGCATCTACCGAAAATTTCATGTCCCCAGTGATCTCTTGGATCTTGTGACCGCCACGAAGAATGTCTTCTGTGCTAACGCCTGATTCGATGGCTACTTCGCGGG
>JAHJBY010000041.1 GCA_018813285.1 Candidatus Omnitrophota bacterium | reverse complement strand
CTTGGGACTATGGTGCATTGTGTTGAGATGGACTCCGGAAGAGGAGCCAAGATAGCCAGGTCGGCGGGCAGCGGAGTCACGGTAGCCGCGAAAGATGGTGGTGATGTTCATTTGCGTATGCCTTCGGGTGAGATCAGGCTGGTTAGTGAAAAATGTTATGCCACTATAGGGCGTGTTGGTAACCTGGATCATGAAAAGGTCGTATTTGGAAATGCGGGCCGAACAAGGCATAGAGGCCGCAGGCCGCATTCCCGCGCGGTAGTCAAAAATCCGGTTGACCATCCTATGGGCGGCGGTGAAGGAAAATCTTCCGGTGGAAGGCATCCATGTACACCTTGGGGCAAAATAACGCGAGGTCTCAAAACCCGTAAAAAGAAAAAGGCGTCTAGCAGTAAAATCATAAAACGGAGGAAATAAAGCATGTCGAGGTCGGTAAAAAAAGGGCCTTTTGTTGATAAAAGCCTGTTAGAGAAGATAAGTAAAATGAAAGAAACAGGATCCAAAAAGCCGATAAAAACCTGGTCAAGAAGATCAATGGTTTTGCCGGATTTCGTCGGAATAACGATGATGATACATAGCGGCAAGAAATTTCAATCGGTTTTTATCACTGAAAATATGGTCGGACACAAACTGGGAGAGTTCGCGGCAACGCGTAGTTTTCGTTCGCACGGAGCGGCTACCAAGGTGTCTGTGGCGAAAACGTAACATATTTATATCTTGCAACGATCAGAGGAAAAAGTCATGTTGTCTAAGGCGAAAGCGAAATATGTAAGGATGTCTCCGAGAAAAGTTAGATTGGTCATGGAGTTAATAAAAGGGAAGACAGTTGAGGATGCCAATGCTATTCTCGGTACGGTGAATAAACGTGCCAGCGGTCCGATCAAAAAGGTTATTGATTCAGCGTTCGCCAATGTTAATTTTGATCGGCAGGCGAAATTGCTTGAAAAAGATGTTGTGATCTCAAAGCTCGAAGCCGGCGGCGGACCGATGCTGACCCGTTACAGGGCGGCTACGATGGGACGCGCAGCCCCGATAAAACACAGGACTGTGCATATCGGCGTGGAACTTGACGCAGCCGCAGTTGAGACAAAAACAGAAAACAAACAATCGGAGAGTAAATAATATGGGTCAAAAAGTTCATCCCACTAGCTTTCGGCTGGGTATAATACGTGACTGGAATTCCAGGTGGTACGCGCCCAAGGAAAAATTTGCCAGTAATTTGCACGAGGACGCGAAGATCAGGCGGTTGATAGAAAAAGAAATAACCACAGGCATGGTTTCCCGCGTAGACATAGAGAGGACAAGTAAACGGATACGGGTAGAGATCTATGCCGGAAGACCCGGTATGATCATTGGCCGTTCTGGCGTTGTGATAGAAAAACTGAAGGAGCAAATACAGGACATAATCGGCGAAAGCAATAAGCTGATAGTTGATATAAGAGAGATAAAAAATATATCATTAGACGCCAAATGCGTCGCGGATAACATAGCCTTTCAGCTTGTTAAAAGAATGCCGTTTCGCCGCGCCATGAAGAAGGCCGTACAAACGGTCAAAGACGCCGGTGGAGAGGGTGTTAAAGTAAGGTGCGCCGGACGGCTTGGAGGTGCTGAGATCGCCAGAACTGAAAGCCACAAATTTGGGAAAGTTCCGCTTCAGACAGTTCGTGCCGATATAGATTACGGTTTTACAGAAGCACACACTACATATGGGCTTATAGGCATAAAGGTATGGATATACAAAGGCGAAAAGTTTGATAGAGGGATAGGGAAAATTAAAAGTGATGATGTAAAACAGACTGAAGTGAGGAGTGTATAGATCATGGCATTGATGCCGAAGAGAGTAAAACACAGGAAGCAGCAGCGGGGCCGTCGAAAAGGCACGAGCACCGCTGGCAGTAGGATAAATTTTGGAGAATACGGCCTGAAAGCGATAGAGAGTGAATGGGTTACCGACAGGCAGATCGAGGCCGCCAGGGTTGCGATAATGAGGAAAACCGGCAGGGTTGGTAAGATGTGGATAAGGATCTTTCCGGATAAGCCCATTACGAAGCGAGCCGCGGAGACCAGAATGGGTAAAGGCAAAGGATCGCCCGCCGGATGGGTCGCCTGTGTGAAGAAAGGCCGCGTCATATTCGAGCTGGAAGGTGTTCCGCTTGATATGGCAAGATCGGCGATGCGATTGTCAGCGCATAAATTTCCGATGAAAACGAAATTTATTGTAAGGGGAGGACAAGTTTGAAGCCAAGTGAAATAAGAAATATGACAGAACAGGAGATCGAACAATCTATTATTACGTTAAAAGAGAAACTGTTCACTTTGAGGGCCGAAACAAGCACCGGTCGCATTGAAAGGCCGCAGCATATGCGAGATGCTAAGCGCGACATTGCGCGATGTTATACCATTCTTAAGGAGAAAACAAGTGGGAAATAAGATAATCAAGAAGACGGTAACAGGTACCGTTGTGAGTAATAAAATGGATAAGGTAGTGACTGTTCAGCTGGAGATCCATAGACGACATCCGCTTTATAAAAAATTCGTTACAAGTCATAAAAAGATCAAAGTCAGGGATGAAAAGAACGAGGCGGCGGAGGGTGATACCGTAAAGATAGTGGAAACGCGGCCGCTTTCCAAAGAGACACGTTGGAAGGTTGCCCGGATCATAGAAAAAGCACAAAGGGGATAGACTGAAATGATAATAATGGGGACAAAACTGGATGTTGCCGACAATACCGGCGCGAAAAAAGCCGCTATGATAGGTGTGATCGGAAGATCCGGAACACGTACAGCAGAGATAGGGGATGTTATTTCCTGCAGTATAAAAGAAGCCGCTCCCGTCGGTGAAGTGAAGAAAGGGGAAGTGGCGCGCGGGGTTATTGTACGGACGGCATACCCTATACTTCGCAGTGATGGGACAGTCTTGAGATTTGATAATAATGCGTTGGTTATTATCGACAAAGACGGAAATCCGCGCGGAACCAGAGTGTTTGGCCCGGTGGCGCGTGAATTGCGCAAAAAGAATTACATGAAGATAATATCACTGGCTCCGGAGGTTGTTTGAAGCATGGATCTCGTGTTAGCGGGTCCGGGGATAATGAGTGTTTTAAGGAGATGCGATGTTGAAAATAAAGAAAAATGATATGGTTAAGATATTGGCGGGGAAGGACAAAGGAAAAAGCGGCAAGGTCCTCGCGGTTCTGCCGTCCGGTGGACGGGTGATAGTGCAGGGCATTAACTTTACGAAGAAACACGTTAAACGGAGACGTCAGGATGATCAGGGCGGTATTATTGAACAGGAAGCTTCGGTGAACATTTCCAATGTCAGTGTTGTTTGTAAAAGATGCAGTCAGTCTGTGCGTATTAGCGTAGATGTGTTGAGTGACGGCAGCAAGGTTCGTTATTGTAAAAAATGTAAAGAAGTGCTTTGAGCACGGCGTAAGGATGAACGTTTAAAAAGTAAAATAGGGGTATACGTACAATGGCAAGGCTTCGAGATGAATATAAAAAAGACATGATTCCAACGTTGATGGAAAAATTTAATTATTCCAACACAATGCAGGTGCCCCGGATTACGAAAATAGTGGTTAACGTGGGTATGGGAGCGATGGCTCAAGAGAAAGAGCTGATAGAGAAGGTTCGCGATGAGTTGTCTATAATCACCGGGCAGAGACCGCGTTTAACAAGATCCAGGATCTCGATCTCGAATTTCAAGATCAGAGAAGGCGCTCCGGTCGGTTATAAAGTAACTCTTCGCGGGGTGCGCATGTACGAGTTTTTGGATAGATTGATCAATTTTTGTATTCCACGTATCCGCGATTTCAGGGGTGTGTCCGGTACGGCTTTTGACCAAAATGGGAACTATACACTCGGTTTAAAGGAACAAACAATATTCTCTGAACTGGATCTCAACAAGATACCAAGGACGCATGGGATGGATATTTGCATAGTGACAACGGCGAAGACGAAAGAGGAAGCAAAGGGACTTCTGGAAGCGTTCGGTATGCCGTTCGAAAAGAAGTAAAAGAGGAAAAAACATGGCGAGAACAGCGCTTATAGAAAAATCAAAAAGAACACCCAAATTCAGCACTAGGACCATAACCAGGTGCCAGATCTGTGGCAGAAAAAGGGGCTATATTAGACGATTTCAGACATGCCGCATCTGTTTTAGAGAACTGGCGTCCAAGGGGGATATACCGGGTATCAGGAAAGCGAGCTGGTAAAGGGATTACGGAGATTGTTTAGGGATTACGGAGATTATTTAGAAACAGGAGAAATAAATGAGTTGTACAGATTTTGTAGCTGACCAGTTGACGATTATACGCAATGGCATAATGGCGAAAAAAAAGAACGTCATAATAAGACGATCGAAGTTTATTGAAGACATTGTGAGCATTGTGAAAAGGGAAGGCTTTATTGATGATTATAAGGTCATTGAGGATAACAAACAGGGAAAGATAAAAATATATTTGAAGTGGCTTGATGACGGAACTTCGGTTATGGAACAGCTGAAAAAGATCTCAACACCCGGCCGTCGGGATTATGTATCGGCCAAAAATGTTAAAAATGTGATGGGTGGGGTAGGCATTGCTATACTTTCAACCAGCAAGGGCTTGATGACTGATAAAGAGGCAAAAGAAGCTGGTGTCGGAGGAGAAGTTGTCTGCCAGGTGTGGTAGGTAAAACCTTGATCTAAGAGAACAAGGGAATGAGGAGATAAAAGGATGTCCAGAGTTGGAAGAAAACCGATAGAAATACCAAAAGATCTCGTGGTTGCGGTAGAGGGAAGGGCTGTTAAGGTTGAGGCTAAAGGGGGAATTCTCGAACATGAGATCCCTGAGGGTTTTACCGCCAAGATAGAAGAAAACATTCTTACTATTCGCCGCCCCTCTGATTCGCGTGAACACATGTCGCTTCATGGAACAACAAGGAGCCTCATACAGAACATGATGACCGGACTAAAAAATGGTTTTGAAAAGAAACTTGAGATTCAAGGCGTTGGTTATAAGGCCCAGTTGAAAGGAAAGGTGCTGGCTCTTGATATAGGTAAATCACATATTGTGAATTTTGCCATTCCCGAAGGAATAACGATCGAGACGACAAGCCAGACTGAAATAACCGTTAAGGGTGTTAATAAACAACAAGTGGGTCAGGTGGCTTCCGAGATAAGACGGCTTTATCCTCCCGAACCCTATAAGGGCAAGGGCATCAGGTATGTCGGCGAATATGTCCGCAGAAAACAGGGAAAAAGCATTGCATAAAAAAGCTATTTAAGCCGCGAAGAATAAGGAAAGGGTTATGGATAAAAAGGAAAGAAAGCTTAGAAGGAAAAAATCTATCAGGAAGAAAATATCGGGAACCGCTGAGAGGCCGCGGATGTGCATTAGTAAGAGTCTTAGAGGTTTAACCGTTCAGATCGTGGACGATTTTAAAGGTGAAACTTTATGCGGATTGTCCACACAATCGAAGATCATTGCGGGGAAGATTAAATCACCGACAAAGAAAAATATGACCGCCGCGGCTGTGCTTGGTGAAGAGGTGGCGAAACTGGCGGAGATAAAGGGAATAAAAAAAGTGGTGTTGGATCGCTCAGGATACTTGTATCACGGTGTTGTTAAGGCGTTCGCGGATTCTGCCCGAAAGAGCGGGATGGAGTTTTAATAGGAGATGATGATGTCGGAAGAAAAGAAAGTGAATATGGACCGAAACGCGGATAAACGGGAAGAAAAGCGGGAAGAGGCCTCGCTTGCGGCGAAAGACTCTCTCGCAAAAGATAAAAAAGATGCTGTTGCTGTTGAGCCAGTTTCCGCGGTGGAGGATGTCCCTTTCGGCAAGGAGTCATTGTTGAAAAAGAAAGGTGTTCCGGCGGATCTTGCCGCGGATAAGGCGGCAGGCGTTAAGACAAAGCGATCCGGGCAAAAAAATGCGCCAAAACGCGGCATGAAAGAAAAAGATCCTGAATCGGGCAATGAAGGGATAGAACGTGTTGTAAAAATAAACAGGGTTTCCAAGGTTGTGAAGGGTGGAAAGAACTTTTCGTTCAATGCTCTTGTCGTCGCCGGTGATGGAAAAGGACAAGCTGGTATTGGCTTTGGTAAATCTAATGATGTAGTTGGAGCGATCACCAAGGGCAGCCAAGAAGCGAAGAAGAGCTTTCGCCGGATCCAACTTAAAGATGACACCATTCCGCATGAGGTCATTGGGAGATTTAAGGCTTCCCGCATAGTATTAAAGCCCGCGAGTCCAGGGACAGGTGTTATAGCTGGCGGCGCGGTAAGGGCATTGTGCGACGCGGTGGGAATAAAGAACATTTTAACGAAAAGCCTTGGTTCAAGAAATAGCGGGAATGTTGTTAAAGCGACTATGGACGGTTTTTTGAGATTGCGGTTGAAAAGAAGAGGGTAATATGGGTTTAAAAATAGAAGACATAGGAAGACCCGAGGGAATTAGGAAAAAAGGTAAACGCGTTGGACGTGGTATAGGTTCAGGGCGCGGTAAAACTTGCGGAAAAGGGCACAAGGGTGCGAAAGCAAGATCCGGCGGAGGTACATATAATCCGGGCTTTGAGGGTGGTCAGATGCCGCTTATGAGACGTATACCCAAAAGGGGTTTTACCAACAAATTTAAAAAAGAGTGGTCCCTCATAAACGTGGGGGTGCTTGAGGCTGTTGCGAGTGTTAAAGACGGAACAATTGTTGACAAGGATTTCCTTCTCAAGAACGATCTATTGAAGAGGAAGAAGTTTCCGATCAAAGTCCTATGTAAAGGGGAATTAAAGAAAAGCATAACCGTCAAAGCCGAAGCTTTTTCAGGAAGCGCGAAGAAAGCAATTGAAGACGCCGGCGGCAAGGTGGAGTTGGTATAATGCTGGAATCGTTTGTCAATATTTTTAAGATCCCTGACCTAAAGAAGAAGATCTTTTTCACACTCGGTTTAATTGCTGTTTATCGTATCGGTGCGTTCGTACCAACCCCCGGCATAGACGGAGCTAAACTGGCGCAGTTCTTTGACAACATTGCAAAAACACAAGGCGGGACGTTATTCGGCCTTATGAATATGTTTTCCGGCGGTGCGATGCAGAGGTTGACCATCTTTGCGCTTGGGATAATGCCGTACATTTCCTCTTCCATCATACTGCAGCTTTTGACTACGGTTATTCCGGCTCTGGAACGCCTGGCGAAACAGGGTGAAGAAGGCCGCAAGGCGATAACACAATATACGAGATATGGTACGGTCATTCTTGCGGTCATACAGGCTTTTTTTATAGCGTTATGGTTGGAGAATCCGGCGCGCTTTCAGGGCATGCAAATAGTTCAAAACCCTGGTTGGGGGTTTCGCATACTTACGGTCATAACTTTGACAACGGGAACCGCCTTCATTATGTGGCTGGGAGAGCAGATACAGGAGAAGGGTATCGGGAACGGGATCTCACTTATTATCACCGCCGGTATCATTTCACGGCTCCCGGCGGCGGTATTTCAGATGGCTGCTTTACTTACTCCCGGAACAAAAGGTGAGGCGCAAATTGCTCCCTTTACGCTAATTTTTCTGCTCTTTATGTTTGTTGCGGTGGTCATGGCGGTTGTTGTAATTACTCAGGGTCAAAGAAAAATACCGGTGCAGTATGCCAAAAGGATAGTTGGGCGAAAGATATATGGAGGGCAGAGTACATTCATCCCCTTAAGGGTTAACCAGAGCGGTGTTATACCGATTATTTTTGCGCAGTCCATTATCATGTTTCCCGCGACGATCGCCGGCATAGTGCCACACAAAACGGTACAGGGCATTGCGAGCGCGCTCGCGATGGGACGTCCGCTTTACTACGTGTTGTATTCCTTATTGATCCTATTTTTCGCTTATTTTTACGCGGCAATAACTTTTAATCCGATAGAAATGGCGAATAATATGAAACGTTTCGGTGGTTTCGTACCCGGGATACGTCCGGGCAAGCAGACGGCGGAGTATCTGGATTTTATCATGACTCGAATAACATTACCCGGTGCGATATTTTTAACTATAATCGCTGTCTTACCGACCGTTATAAGCAGTAAGCTTGGTATACCGTTTTTGGTAGCCAGCTTTTTCGGTGGTACCGGACTTTTGATCATCGTCGGTGTTATGCTTGACACCATGCGGCAGGTGGAATCACATCTTCTGATGCGGCATTATGAGGGATTCATGAAGAAGGGAAGAGTTAAGGGGCGCATATCGTGACGGAAGAACGCCGCGCAAATATGGTTCTTTTGGGCCCTCCGGGTGCAGGCAAAGGCACGCAGGCGGCACTTTTGGTTAAGGCTTACGGATTACTGCATATTTCGACCGGTGATATGTTAAGAGAAGCTGTGTCCGAAGGAGGTCCGACGGGAGGTGAACTGTCATCGTATATGAACACAGGGAAATTAGTTCCGGACGCGATCGTAACACGAACGGTTATTGAAAGGATGGCAAAACGAGACGCGGAAGGCGGAGTTATCCTTGACGGTTATCCGAGGACTCGCCCGCAGGCCGAATCACTCGATAGTTCGCTTGATGCATCGGGCCGCACGCTGGATGTTGTGCTTTATTTTAAGACTCAAGATGAAGTTGCTATACAAAGGTTGTCAGGAAGAAGGGTATGTAAGGATTGCGGGAAGAATTATCATATAACGAATATGTCTTCTAAAAAGGAAGGTGTTTGTGATATATGCGGCGGAGAACTCTATCAGCGCGAAGACGACAAACCGGAAACCGTGAAAAACCGACTGACTGTTTATGAAGAAAACACTAAAGACCTGATCGAATATTACCGGACTAAAGGTCTTCTTCAAGAAGTTGACGGGGGATTGCCGGCCGGAGAGCTTTTTAATAATATTGATGCTCTTTTTAAAAAAGATGGTCTCATATAGATGACGATCATAACGTCCAAATCCGAGATCCGAAAGATCAGGGATTCAGGGAAAGTTATAAAGGATATCTTTGTATGGTTGGAAAATGCCATTTGCGCGGGTGTTGCCACGGGTGAGCTTGATCGTAAAATTGAAACTATTATTCGAAAAAGCGGTGGTTCGCCGGCATTTAAGGGATACAAAGGGTTTCCTGCAACGATATGCGCCTCGATCAATAATGTGGTTGTACACGGGATACCGTCCGATAAAAACGTTCTAAAAGACGGGGATATCATCAGCGTCGATGTTGGTGTTAGAAAGAACGGTTACTTTACCGATGCAGCCAGGACGTTTGGCGTGGGAGATCTAAGTGATGAGGCTCGGGACCTCATTAGGGTCACGAAGAAATGTTTGGCTGAAGGTGTACGTTTTGCGGTAGCCGGCAATAGAGTTTCGGATATTTCGAACGCGATAGAGAAAGATGTAAGGAAAAGTGCTTACAAAGAAGTAAGATCGTTTGTCGGTCACGGAGTGGGCAAGGATCTTCATGAGCCTCCCGAGGTGCCGAACTGGGGAAGAAAAGGTGAAGGCCCTGTTCTTAAAGAAGGGCTGATTCTGGCGATAGAGCCGATGGTAAATGTAGGTGTGCGGGAGGTTAAGGTAATGAAAGATGGTTGGACCGCCGTTACGGAAGATGGAAAATTATCCGCACATTTTGAAGATACGATTATTGTCGGAAAAGAAAGAGCGGAGACATTAACATGAGTCCGAAAGAAGAACCGATAGTTGTTGAAGGAGAAATTTCCGAAGTTTTGCCGAACGCGATGTTCAGGGTTAAATTGCCGAATGGGCATGTAATTTTAGCCCACGTTTCAGGTAAAATGAGAATGTATTTTATACGAATAGTTCCTGGGGATAAAGTTACGGTTGAGATATCACCGTATGATCTGACCCGGGGAAGGATTACAAGGAGAGACAGATAATCATGAAAGTGCGAGCAAGTGTCAGAAAGATATGCCCCAAGTGCAAGATTGTAAAGCGTAAGGGCGTGGTAAGGGTTATATGTGTTGAGCCAAAACATAAACAGAGACAGGGATAATTGATCGTGAACAAGTGAATAGTTTATACAGGAGAAAGAAAAAATGCCGAGGATAATAGGAATAGATATACCAAATAAGCGAATGGAAATAGCCCTAACGTATGTTTATGGGATAGGCCGGACTTTGGCCAATAGGGTGCTGGAAGATGCCGGGGTTTCTCCCGACAAACGGGCGAACGATCTTGATGACCAGGAAATAACCGCTATCACGCAGATCATACAAGAGAAGTACCAGGTGGAAGGTGACCTGCGCAGGTTGCAGACCTCGAACATAAAAAGGCTTATGTCCATAGGAACCTATCGCGGGATAAGGCACAAAAGGAATCTTCCGGTAAGAGGTCAGAGGACTAAAACCAATGCCAGAACGTGTAAAGGCCCTAAAAGGACTGTTGGCGCTTTTAAAGACAAGACAGCGAAAAAAGCCCCAAGCACGGATTAACAATAGGTGTTTTTAAAATACATGATATAACGCATAGGATGACAGGAGAAGAAAAAAGTGCAGAAAAAAAAGACAAAAAGACGTAAAAAGATATTGGCAAAGATACCCAGTGGGGTTGCACACGTACATGCGACGTTTAACAACACGATCATAAGTATAACCGACCCTAAAGGTAAGATTTTATGTTGGACTTCGGCTGGCACATCCGGCTTCAAGGGGTCAAGGAAGTCCACCCCGTTTGCGGCGTCAGTCGCCGCGCGTGAGGCGGGAAAGAAGGCTAGAGATCACGGGATAGGCGAGCTTAAGGTCCGTTTAAAGGGTCCCGGGGCGGGTAAAGAGAGTGCCGTCAGGAGCCTTCGTGCTGAAGGCTTTCGAATTGCAGGGATAGTTGACATTACTCCTACCCCGCATAACGGCTGCAGGCCGAAAAAACGGAGGAGAGTATAATGGCAAGAAGGACGGGCGCTTCATGCAGACTTTGTCGTGCTGAAGGCGAAAAGTTGTTTCTAAAAGGATCCAGATGTGTTGCCGATAAATGTGCGGTAGTGCGGAGAGAACAAAAGCCCGGACAGCACGGGGCTGACAGAAAACGTAAAAAACTCTCGAACTATGCGATACAGCTCAGGATGAAACAGAAGGTCAAGAGGATATATGGTCTTCTTGAGCGACAGTTCAGGAATTATTTCAAACTGGCAGATAGATCCAAGGGCGTTACCGGAGAAATTCTTCTCCAACTGCTGGAACGGCGGCTTGATAATTTTATTTACAGATCATGTTTTGCCGATTCACGCGCAAAGGCTCGCCAGGTAGTGAAACACCGTTTCGTGAAAGTGAACGGCCGCAAGGTGGATATCCCCTCATTTCTTGTAAAGGAAGGCGACGAGATAGAGCTGGTGGGAAGTGATGATCAGAAGAAGGCTTTTAAAGAGACATGTAAGCTTTTGGAAGCGAGGGGTACCCCTGATTGGATGGAACTTTCACCCGAGAATCTAATTTGCAAGGTTGTAAGGTTGCCGCTCAGGGCTGATATTGGGATGGATATAGAAGAAAACCTCATCGTCGAGTTGTATTCTAAATAACACGGATGGCTCGGGCGCATAAGGTAACGAGGAGGATAAAGCGATATGGAAACGAAATTACGAAATTTTGAATTGCCTAAGAGGCTTGTTTTTGATGAAAAAACTTATACTCCTACTTATGGGCGGATCGCGGCAGAGCCTTTTGAAAAGGGTTACGGGATAACTATCGGGAATTCATTGCGAAGAATACTCTTGTCTTCCATTGAAGGTACCGCTGTAACCGCTGTGAAGATAGAAGGTATTTCGCACGAATTTTGTGCGATTCCCGGTGTACTCGAAGATGTTCCGCAGATCATAATGAATATAAAGGGATTGGTCCTTAGATCGCATTTTAAGAGCCCAAAATCCATGTTTCTTTCCGTGAATAAAAAAGGGGAGATCACGGCCAAAGATATTGAGACTGATGAAACAGTAGAAATAATAAACCCAGATCATCATATTGCCACACTGACCGAAAAGACCGATTTCAAGATTGAGATGGTCGTTAAACGGGGCCGTGGTTATGTCGCCGCCGAGCGCAATAAGACCGGTGATGAAGCGATCGGTATGGTGTCTGTGGATGCTCTTTTCTCGCCTGTAAAAAGAGTGAACCTTGATATTATGGACACTCGTGTGGGGCACATAACCGATTTTGATAAATTAGTGATTGAGATATTCACCAACGGGAGCATGGAACCAAAAGAGGCTGTTCTTTACGCCGCGAATATACTTCAACGGCATCTCGACGTTTTTATGGAGATCGGCAAACTTCCTGAAGAAATAGAAGAGGAAGACGAGGATGAAAAAGATAAAGAGTCGCTCAAGAAGAAGTTGAACGAGCCCATCTCGAATCTTGAGCTTTCAGTAAGAAGTTCAAATTGTTTGAGTGACGCGAAGATCAGGACTATCGGAGATCTTGTGCGCAAAAAAGAAACGGAGATGTTGAAATATAAGAATTTCGGTAAAAAATCACTAACTGAGATAAATAATATTCTTCAAGATAGGAATCTGCATCTTGGTATGGATCTTAGCGAAGAATGAAAAAAGGAATGAAGGAAGGAAAATAGATGAGACACCAGAATAAGAAGGGAAGAATAAGCAGGAGCATAAGCCATCGCAAGGCGACTCTAAAAAGCATGGCAAACAGCCTTTTTTTGTATCAAAGGATAGAGACAACGGCTGCCAAAGCGAAGGCGCTCAGGAGTTTTGCCGAGCCATTGATAACTTTAGCGAAGAAAGACATAACTTCTATCGCGGCCAGAAGACTGGCGTTCAAAAAGCTTTGTGACAAGAGTATCGTTAAGATCCTATTTAATGATCTTGCGCCGCTCTACAAAGACATACCCGGTGGATACACGCGTATTATGCCGTGTGGAAATAGGAAAGGCGACGGCGCTCAGGTGGTAATAATGGAATTGACCAAAAGAACTATTTCAGACGAAGATCTTTTAGGGGCTCCCGGAGCGAAAAAGGAAGCCGCGCCTTCGGAGGTTAAGAAAAAGGCGAAGGCATCGGATACTTTGAGCGGTAAGAAGAAGACTGTAAAAAAGGCAACTGAAAAAGTGTCTGAGGAAAACAAAAAATCAAAAAGAACACATTCTGTCGCGCGAGATATAAGCGTTGGCGAGAAAGAAGAACATTTTGTTGAGGACGTCAAAAAAGAAAAAGCCAGAACGGAGCAGAAGAAGATAGGTAAAAAAGGAATATTCAGATATTTCAGAAGAAAATCCATTTAGTTTTCACGCTAATGATCACGAGCCTGGTGATATAACACGAAGAGTAGCATGGGCAAAGTTTTAGCCCGCCGGCTACTCTTCTTTTTTTAGGGAGAAAATTATGCCTGTCGCTGCGATTACACCAATGATGCAGCAATACCTTGCGATCAAAGAACAGAACAGGGATTCGATATTGTTTTTCAGGCTGGGCGATTTCTATGAGATGTTTTTTGAAGACGCAATTGAAGCCAGCCGTATTCTTCACATCACCCTGACGTCCCGTGCCGGTGGAAAAAAGGGCAAGGTGCCGATGTGTGGGATCCCGTTTCATGCCGCTGATAATTATATAGCCCGTCTTGTGAGAAACGGAAAGAAAGTCGCTATATGCGAACAAGTGGAAGCGGCTACGCCCGGCAAGAAGCTGGTGAGGAGGGAAATAGTCAAAATAATAACCCCGGGCACTTTTATTGCGGATGGATTGCTGGATAGCTCTGTGAACAATTATATACTTGCTATTTGTCCGGGTGACAATAACTTCGGTTTAGCTTATTCCGATATTTCAACGGGTGAGTTCAGGGTCACGGAAGTTGCTACTCGTGAAGATCTTTTTTCTGAATTATACAAAATTTCTCCCGCGGAATGTCTTATCCCGGAAAATTTTTCCAATAACGACCACTTTCAAGAGATAAAAGACGTGAATATAGGATCCATTACCATGAGTGAAGATTGGATGTTCGATTACGGGTTTTCTCTTAAAGAGATAAAGGAGCATTTTACTGTCAGGGATCTCGCCGGGTTTGGCTGTCAGGACATGTCTTTGGCGGTCGCCGCGGCCGGCGCGCTTTTAAAGTATTTGAAAAACACGCAAAAAAGTAAACTTGATAATATAGACGTCATTTCCACCTATCACCTCAGCCAGTTCATGACCATGGATTGGAATTCACACAGGAACCTTGAGCTTATTTACAGCTATGAGGATGCATCGGGGAAGGGAACACTTTTTGGGGTTCTTGATGAGACAAAAACACCGATGGGTAAAAGAAGCCTGAAAAAATGGATATTGAATCCCTTGCTGGATACGGCCCTGATAAACGAAAGGCTTGACGCGGTTCAATATTTTCTCAAAAACAACGCAAAAAGGCATGAGGTAAGGGAGCTTCTCGGCAATATATATGATATAGACCGGCTCTCCAACAAAGTCAGCCTGGGATCTGCTAATGCCAGGGACATGGTATCTCTTTCTTCGTCCCTTAAGAATATCAAGGCTTTGAGGAATCTTTTGGACGGGGCATTGCCGGAAAAGCTGGGCAATATATCAGAGGAGCTTGATGACTTTGGAGATATCATCAAATGGATAGACGAATGTGTCGCGGATGAACCGCCTGTTTCTTTACGTGACGGCGGCCTTGTCGCATTCGGATACGACACTGAAGTTGATGAGCTTAGAGATATTGTCAACGGGGGGAAAGACTGGATAATACAACTTCAAAAGAAAGAGATCGAAAGAACCGGAATAAGCTCGTTGAAAGTCGGTTATAACAGAGTTTTCGGATATTACATCGAAGTTACTAATACGAATCTGGATTCGATCCCGGAAAACTATATTCGCAAACAGACGCTTGCAAATGCGGAGAGATTCATTACCGGTGAGTTAAAAGATCATGAGTCAAAGGTCATCATGGCCGGAGAGCGTATGAAATCGGTGGAGTATGACATATTTTTAAGATTGCGCGAAAAAGTCGGTGGTGAAATAGAGCGTCTTAAACGTACGGCCGGGCTTGTTGCCGAAGTAGATGTGATCACCTGCCTTTCGGAAGCGGCGGTTAAAAATAACTATGTACGTCCCTGCGTCGATCAGGACGGCATTTTAGATGTTAAGGACGGACGTCATCCTGTCCTTGAAAAATTGCTTAAAGACAAAGAATTTGTGCCGAATGACATAGTTATGGGCGGCGAGGCGGGTAATATGTTCGTTATAACGGGCTCAAATATGGCCGGCAAGTCCACATACATAAGACAAGTGGCGCTTATTACCATTATGGCCCAGATGGGAAGTTTTGTCCCGGCGAGTTCCGCGGTGATCGGTGTGGTAGACAGGGTCTTCACGCGTGTCGGAGCTTCTGACAGGCTGTACAAGGGGATGAGCACTTTTATGGTGGAAATGCTTGAAACGGCGAATATTCTCAATAACGCGACAGGACGGAGCCTTATTATCCTGGATGAAATCGGCAGGGGAACGAGTACATACGACGGGGTATCGATCGCATGGGCTGTTATGGAATATATAAATGAGCATCTTACCGGATCTAAAACACTTTTTGCGACCCACTTTCATGAGCTTACGGAATTGGCTGGCATGCTTCCGGGTGTTAAGAACTATAACCTTGCGATCCGGGAATGGAAAGAGGAAGTTATCTTTCTTTATAAGGTGGTTGAGGGCAGTTGCGATGAAAGTTTCGGGATACATGTGGCTAAATTGGCCGGTATGCCTTTAGCAGTGGTGCGCCGCTCACGTGAAATTTTGAATAATTTACAGAAAGATTCGCTGCTTGGCAATATGCGGAACCGATTCTCACACGATAATTTTTTACGCGAAAAACAACTGGATCTTTTTGAACAGAAAGCGGGAGACGCGGTAATTCGAAAAATAAGAGAAATGGACATCGACAATCTTACTCCGTTTGAAGCGCTTTCAGTGATAGTGGAATTAAAAAAGGAAACGAGATAATATGTCTTCCGCGGAGAAAATTCGATTATTGGATAAAGACGTCATTGGAAAGATATCTGCCGGAGAAGTCGCAGAACGTCCCGTATCGGTGATCAAGGAGTTGATCGAGAATTCTATCGACTCCGGCGCTTTTAGCATCCATGTTGATATAGAAGAGGCCGGTCAGACCGTTATAAGGGTGGCGGATAACGGGTGCGGCATGACACCGGAAGACGCGCGGCTTGCTTGTTTGCGGCACGCGACAAGCAAACTTGAGCGTATAGAGGATCTGGGAAGCCTCAGCACCCTCGGGTTTAGAGGAGAAGCGCTCGCGAGCATTGCGGCTGTTTCCCGGCTTGAAATAACAAGCGCGAGTAAGTCCGACGGCGAGGCGGTTCATATATACCTTGAAGGCGGAGAAATACAGAATATCCGCCCTGCCGCGCGCGCGCGGGGCACGACTGTCGCGGTACGCAACCTTTTTTATAATGTCCCCGCCAGGAAAAAGTTTCTGAAAAAGGAACCCACCGAACTTGCGATGATAATGGATACTTTCGGACGTTTTATCCTGTCTAACCCGGACATTGAATTCAAGCTAGGCCATAGCGGGAGGATGCTCTCGCACGCGTCCCGGGGCATGGGGCCATTGGATCGGGTGAAGTTGGTTCTCGGCAGTGACGTTGCCGGGAATATGGTGGATGTGGAGTTCCGGTCAGGTAATTACAAGATCTCGGGGTATATCAGCATGCCCGCTGCTACGCGCAAAGATAAGAGTTTTCAGATATTCTTTGTTAACAAACGATTTGTCAGAAGCAAGATCCTTTCCGCGTCTCTTCAGAGCGCGTACCGCAGCCTGTTGGAGAGAGGGAGATACCCTTCTTGTGTTCTGTTTATAGATGTGGATCCGCGGGCGGTGGATGTTAACATACATCCCACTAAGCTTTTAGTAAAATTTGATGACGAGCCAGCCCTTAAAAAAATAACAGAAAAAGCTATAAGGGACAGGTTCCTCGGGATAAAAGAGAAACGGGAAGCGGCGATCCCGATGAGACGAATTCTTAAGACTTATTCCGCATCTCCTATAAGGCCTGTTTTAACTGATTTTCCGGAGGTTCAGCCTGAATTTGAATATGAGATAACAGGATCGGAAAAGAAAAAACCGGTGATTAACCGCTTTCAGGGAGCTTCATCAGACCGCAGCCAACCATGCGGGGGAGATATATCCGGACGCCGTGAACGGATCTTTCAGATAGGTAATTGCTATATTGTGCGCGTACAAAATGATAGTGTTTTCATAACGGATCAGCACGCCGCGCATGAACGTATACTTTATGAATATTTCAGTAAAGTCGCGCGCGACCGGGGCGGGGACATACAAAATCTTTTATTTCCTGTCCGGATGGATATTTCCGCGGCTGAATCCGTTATCATGGAACGCCTGGCGGATAAATTCAAGGCACTTGGCTTTGTCATTGAACCGTTCGGTAATAATTCTTATGTAGTGCAAGGGGCCCCGGCGATCCTGAAAGATAAAGATATTAAAACAGTTGTTATGGATATACTGACAGATCTTTCTTCCTGTGACCTGGAGAAGATAGATCCTGTCGAGACGATGGTCAAGTACGCGTCTTGCCGCGCGGCCATCAAAGCCGGTGATAAACTGAGCGGCGATGAAATGGTGGTTCTTCTCAATAAGCTTTTCGAATGCGATCTTCCTTTCACTTGCCCGCATGGAAGACCAACGTCTACCGAAATAACGATAGATGAACTTGAAAAACGATTCAGGCGCAAGTAATGCGGATGATCTTTGAACTCGCCAGGAAACTAAGGGATCAAAATTCTTCCCATCATACCAGAAACTAAAAAGCCGAAGGCTCTATAGTGGTAGGACACACTTTAGTAAACCCACGGCAAGTGAATATGAATAAAAAAACCGCTAATAAAATTTTCAAGATATTGAATGACACATACTCGCGTGTTACGACCGCGTTGGTCTATAAAACACCTCTCGAATTACTTGTTTCTACTATCTTGTCGGCTCAATGCACGGATGTACGTGTGAACATCGTGACTAAAGAACTTTTTAAAAAATATAGAACTGTGAAAGATTACGCTCAGGCAGAGCTGCCTGTTTTCGAACAGGAGATCAGGTCGACGGGATTTTACAGGAATAAAGCGCGGAATATAATTTCCACCGCTAGAATGTTAATCAGCGATTTCGGGGCAGAGATCCCGGCTGAGATGGAGTCTCTCATAGAACTCCCGGGCGTTGCCAGGAAAACCGCTAATATCGTGCTTTTTCACGCGTACGGTAAAACTGAGGGCGTAGCTGTTGATACTCATGTAAAGAGAGTCTCGGCCAGACTTGGACTTACAAAAAATACGGATCCGAAAAAAATAGAGAAAGATCTGATGGGATTATTTGACAGAAAAAAATGGGGGATGCTTTCAAGTCTTTTAATAGCGCATGGGCGCAAGGTCTGCGACGCGCGCAAACCGTTGTGCGCGAGTTGTATGCTTCAGGAGTTGTGCCCGTCAAATAGGGGTATGCAATGAAAAGATATAAATTTTATCTTATAGCGTTATGCATATGTTTTGTGTCTGTAACAGGTTGCGCCGAGAAGATTTCCACTGAAAGTGTGTATGCCGTGAGGCGCGTAGTCGATGGAGACACGATAGAACTTATGAACGGTAATAAAGTGCGTTATGTCGGAATAGATACACCGGAGACCATGAAGCGTCAGGGCAGCGACTGGGTGTTTGATCCCGAGGACTACGCGGTGTCGGCCAAGGAACATAACAGGATGCTTGTTGCCGGGGGAAAAGTACGACTAGAATTTGACGCGGAGAGGATAGATAAATATGGAAGGTACCTGGCGTATGTTTACAGCGACGATGGGAAAATGATCAATAAAGAATTGGTTGAAGAAGGGCTTGCCATGGTTTACACGTTTCAGCCGAATGTGAAACATATGGATATTCTCATCAAAGCGCAGGAAGAAGCCAGGCGGAATAAACGAGGATTATGGGGGACCCTCGAAATTATATCACCAGACGCGGCTTTTAGGAACATAGGCCGGTATCGAGCTGTTAGAGGGAAAGTCACAGGCGTATATGCTCGTGGCAATAAGGTTATTTTAACGATCGACGGGAAACTGACAGCTGTCATATATCGCGGTAATCTCGAATTTTTCGACCAAATAGGGATGGACCCCATGGAGTATTCAGGTAAAAACATAGAGGTAGTGGGAAAAATAGAGGACCGGGCGGGGCCTCGGATAGTCATTGACAATCCATCACAGATTCGCGTTACTTAATATTGCGTCATATACCCACTTTTGGGGGTTCGGGGATGACACAGATGGGATATTTTAGCCCTTCCGTAGGCTGATTTGGTGCGCAGGATGGTGTTAAAATCCCAAATAGTTTGATTAGGGGCTTGACAATGTGGCACAGTTTGCTATAATATACAAACATTAGTAAAACAAATTGTTATTTATATTGTTCCGCGCTTTGAAACGCGCGTTTTTTTGTAACCGCGGGGTTAGACAAAAAGAAAGT
>JAHJBY010000040.1 GCA_018813285.1 Candidatus Omnitrophota bacterium | reverse complement strand
TTTCTTAACGCTCGCTTCCCTCAACTTCAGAGCCTTCGGCTCCTTCGTTCGGGACGTTGCGGGATCAAATTTTGCTTCGCTCTTTTTGGTCCCTCGACTCGCTAAAATGCTCACATTCGTTCGCATTTCTTAACGCTCGCTCGGGATCAAATTTTGCTTCGCAAAATTTGGTGGAGATGAGGGGGCTCGAACCCCTGACCCCCTGCTTGCAAAGCAGGTGCTCTTCCAGCTGAGCTACATCCCCAATTTTTGCGAAGCAAAAATGGTGGGCCCATCTGGAATCGAACCAGAGACCTCCGCGTTATCAGCACGGCGCTCTAACCAACTGAGCTACGGGCCCGGCCTTTCCGAACCTGTGATCAGATAACCGAATGTGTGGGGCATTTCTTTATTACTTTTAGCTTCTTCCGTTTCCGGACGAAACCGTTTCTCCTTAGAAAGGAGGTGATCCAGATGCACCTTCCGGTACAACTACCTTGTTATGACTTAGTCCTCCTTGCCAAGCACACCTTCGACATCGCTCTCCCGTTAAGGGTTAAGCTAACGGCTTCGGGTGCACTCAACTCAGGTGACTTGACAGGCGGTGTGTACAAGACCCGGGAACGTATTCACCGCAGCATGGCTGATCTGCGGTTACTAGCGATTCCAGCTTCACGGAGGCGAATTGCAGCCTCCGATCCGAACTGAGGCCGGCTTTTTGAGATTGGCTCCACCTCGCGGTATCGCAACCCTTTGTACCGACCATTGTAGCACGTGTGTCGCCCTGGGCGTAAGGGCCATACTGACTTGACGTCATCTCCTCCTTCCTCCAGTTAAAAACTGCAGTCTCCTAAGAGTGCCCTTCAAGGCAAGCCCTGAAGGTGGCAACATAGGACGATGGTTGCGCTCGCTGCGGGACTTAACCCAACATCTCACGACACGAGCTGACGACAGCCATGCAGCACCTGTGAAGGTTCCTGACTAAAACAGGTCGTCCCCCTTTCGGGTTCCTACTTCCAACATGTCAAGCCCAGGTAAGGTTCCTCGCGTAGCATCGAATTAAACCACATGCTCCACCGCTTGTGCGGGTCCCCGTCAATTCCTTTGAGTTTTAGCCTTGCGACCGTAGTCCCCAGGTGGGGCACTTAACGCGTTAGCTACGACACTGCCCCTATCGGGCCAGCACCTAGTGCCCATCGTTTACAGCTAGGACTACCAGGGTATCTAATCCTGTTTGCTCCCCTAGCTTTCACATTTCAGCGTCAGTATCGGACCAGTAAGCCGCCTTCGCTAATGGTGTTCCTCCGGATATCTACAGATTTCACCCTTACTTCCGGAATTCCGCTTACCTCTCCCGTACTCAATCTTATCAGTATCGGATGCAGTTCCTTGGTTGAGCCAAGGGATTTCACATCCGACTTAATAAGACGCCTACATGTCCTTTACACCCAGTAAATCCGAACAACGCTTGCCACCTCCGTATTACCGCGGCTGCTGGCACGGAGTTAGCCGTGGCTTCCTTTGCTGGTACTGTCAAGCAAGACGGTTATTGACCGCCTTACATTCATCCCAGCTGACAGAGCTTTACAACCCGAAGGCCTTCATCGCTCACGCGGCGTCGCATTGTCACCCTTTCGAGCATTGCAAAAGATTCTCGACTGCAGCCTCCCGTAGGAGTCTGGGCAGTGTCTCAGTCCCAGTGTGGCTGACCATCCTCTCAGACCAGCTAACCGTCATAGCCTTGGTAGGCCGTTACCCTACCAACAAGCTGATAGTTCGCGGGCTCATCTAAAGGCAACAGGTCCATTTTCAGGATCCCCATCTTTAACCCCAGTCCCATCGGGGACCGTGGTCTCATCCGGTATTAGTCCATCTTTCGACGGGTTATCCCGAACCTAAAGGCAGATTACCCACGTGTTACTCACCCGTTCGCCACTATCCCCCTCTTGACGAAAGGGATCGTTCGACTTGCATGCCTAATCCACGCCGCCAGCGTTCGTTCTGAGCCAGGATCAAACTCTCCAGTTTGATTTCCTAAACCCTCACACATTCGGTTATCTAATTTCAAAGAGCGATCCACATAAAAATAAGCACCACGCTTATGATGCTTTTTTTTAAGTCTACACCCGCATCATTTTCAGCATCAACGCGGGAGACGTTATTCTACACTATTTGTCATTCTTGTCAAGGTTTTTATCACAAAAAAAATAAGAAATCAGGTACGCGATATCTTTGCGAATTTTCTCTTTCCCACCCGCAGTATCTTGGCATCGGCATCAAGGCGGATCATGAAGTTAGCATCGCGCACCTTCTTTCCGCTTATTGAAACGGCATTCTGTTTTACAAGTCTCCGCGCCGCGCTGGTCGAGTCGGCAAATCCCACTTTTTTCACAAGGTCCGCGATGCTGATCTCATCCAAGTCAAAAGTGAATTTCTGGATATCCTCCGGGAGCTCCTTTCGCGCAAAAACAGATTCAAAGCTCATCCTGGCTTTTTCAGCTGCCTTTTCACTATGATATTCAGACACTATCATTTTGGCTAATTCTGCTTTCACCTCTTTGGGATGAGCCTCTCCGTTATCAACTTTTTGCTTCAACGGCTGATACTCAATATCCGTCAAAAGCTCGTAATATTTCCACATCATATCGTCGGAAATAGACATCAGTTTACCAAACATTTCCTCCGGCGGTTCACTGACCCCTACGTAATTATTAAGAGACTTTGACATCTTGTCCGCGCCGCGGAGCCCCTCAAGTATCGGCATAGTTATGATCACCTGCGGCGGCGGCGGAACCATGTAGCTCCTCTGCATGTCTCTTCCAACAAGCAGATTAAATTTCTGGTCGGTCCCCCCAAGTTCCACATCGGCCTGCATTACAACAGAATCATATGCTTGCAAAAGCGGATAAAGAAATTCGATTATGCTTATGGGTTCTTCGTTATGATAACGGTCACAAAAATCATCGCGCTCCAACATGCGGGCTACCGTATATCTTGAAGCCAGGTCGAATATACCCTCTACGCCGAGCTTGGAGCACCAACTGGAATTGAATTCAACTTTTGTCCTGGACTTGTCCAGTATTTTAAATATTTGCTTCTTGTAGGTTTTAGCGTTTTCTATAACTGCTTCAATGCTTAGCTGCTTTCTCACTTTGGAACGTCCTGAAGGGTCTCCGATACGACCTGTAAAATCCCCAATAAGAAAATGCACGTCGTGGCCAAGATCCTGAAAGTGTTTCATCTTCCGGAGTAAAACAGTGTGTCCGAGGTGAATGTCTGGTGCGGATGGATCAAAACCGGCTTTCACGACAAGAGGCCTGTCTAACGCCAATTTCTCTTCCAACTCAGGAATACTGATTATCTCGTCAGTACCCCGTTTGATAATATCTATCTGTTCTTTGACAGATTTCATAATCTGACTTGAGCGGTCTGCTATTTATCCGCGTCTTCTCCGCCTTCAGCAGGGATTGCCTCTTCAGCAGGAGGTGTCTTTTCGGCAGGGGTTGTCTCTTTAGCCGGGGGCGCCTCTTCTACTGAATCTTCCGTACCCTCGGACTTTGCCGTGGTTTCACTATCAACCGGTTTTTCCTTTGCGACAAGCGCGGATTTTTCCGGGGCTTTTTTCTCATCAAAATCTTTGACGCTTAAGGCGATCTTTTTCTGCACACCGTCTATGTGAATAACCTTGACCTTGATCTCATCTCCCGGTTTATACAGCTCCTCCATTCTCTGAGACGGGTCGAGTGACATCTCTGAAACATGCAGAAGCCCCTCAAGATCCTTTTCCAATTCGACGAACATCCCAAAATTGGTTATATTCATCACGGTTCCATCGCAAATCGTGCCGGATTCATATCTTTTCGTTATGTCATCCCACGGATCCGTACCAAGCTGTTTTACTCCGAGAGCGATCCTGCGGTTTTGCTCGTCAACATTCAATATGACAGCCTCTATCGCGCTGTCTTTCTCGATAAGCTCTTTTGGATGGTTAACGCGTTTGGTCCAGGAAAGATCCGAAACATGCACAAGCCCTTCCACCCCGGGTTCGAGTTCTACAAACGCGCCATAATCGGTCAGCGTATTAACCATACCCTTAACTTTATCTCCCACGTGAAAACGGTTCTCAACCCCCTGCCATGGGTCATCCTCCAGCTGCTTTAACCCCAGAGAAAGCTTCTGGCTTCCCTTATCAAGTTTTAACACCATGGCCTGGACTTCATCACCAATAGAAAAACGCTCACTGGGATGATTGAATTTTTTCGTCCATGAAAATTCGGAAATATGTATCAACCCCTCTATTCCTTTTTCCAGCTCAAGAAAAACACCGTACGGCATAATATTAACGACCTTGCCGGAAACGACCCCGGCTTCCTGATATTTTTCATCAATGTCCTCCCAGGGATTTTGCATCTTCTGCTTAAAGCCAAGCGACACTTTCATGTTCTTTTTATCAAAATCCAGGATCTTGATCTCCACTTCGTCACCGACATTCATAACCTCTGTTGGCTTGTTGATCCTCCCCCAGCTCATATCGGTAATGTGAAGCAGTCCTGTTATTCCTCCGCCTATGTCAATAAACGCGCCAAAATCTGTGATATTACGAACTACTCCTTTGACAATATCGCCTTTGTTCAGACTCTCCAAAATGGCCTGTTTTTCTTCCCTCTTTTTTTCCTCGACGATCTCTTTTCGTGAAACTACGATATTTTTACGAGCCACGTTTATCTTGACGATCTTGAATTTATACCTATTCCCTACCAGATTATCCGCGCCGCCGACATCCTGCATAGAAGCAAGGCTTGCCGGAAGAAAAGCTTCCAGTCCAACATCCACCATAAAGCCGCCGCGCACTTTTCGCGCGATCTTGCCGGAAATGCCGTCGCCTTCTTTATAGTTATCGACTATATCCTGCCAACCCCTGAATTTCCTTGCCTTTTCGTGCGAAACGACAACCATTCCATGATCATTTTCCTTGGATTCAAGAAAGACATCTATCTTGTCTCCAACCTTTAGTTCTCCCGGATCAGACACTTCCGACTTGTGGATCAATCCTTCGGACTTATATCCGATATCCACCAGAATATCTTTATCCCCTATCTGGATTATGATCCCCCGTAGGATCTCCCCTTCTTTGATGTCGGAGATACTCTGCTCGTACAACCCCGCCAAATCCGCATTTTTAGTGCTCTTTTCTTTGTCAACCATCACTATCGATCAGCTCCTTTAAAAGTATTTTGGAGACACATTCTACCGTCTTTCTCCAAAAGATGCAACAATTTTTAATACAATTTTTAATATTTTTCCACCGATTCTTTCAGCACGGCAATACGCTCCATAACTAACGCAGCTGCCCCGTTATAGTCTTTCCCCTCATAAAACGGTTTAAACTCTTCCACTGTCACAGGCCGGCCGGCACGCGCGCTTATTTCGGCGCCATAATGTATTCCGCCTTTTTTCGGCAATGCCTTCTGCGTACCATGAATATATACAGGAACCACCGGAACGCCCGCACGCAGAACTAAAAAACCTGCCCCGCTTTTTGCTTCCTGCAAACTTCCATCCGCGGAACGTGTACCTTCCGGAAAAATAGCAACGCTGCGGCCATGTTTCAGCGCACGAAGCGCTTTCCTGAGACCGGCCACTCCATTTTCCCTGTCGACTTCGATACATCCAACCGAACGGAACCACGCACGCAATACCGGTGGGCCGAAAAACTCCTTTTTTGCCAGGAATGCCACATTGTTCCACCGGCGCAACATGCCGATAAGCGTAGGATCCACATAACTCGCGTGATTAGATACAATGATATATGGCGGCGCGGAAAGGTTCTCCCGGCCGTAAATCTTTACGTGAAACAAAATTCGCGCCAAAAATTCCAAAAAAAGTTTAGATATATAAAACATCACGGCCGCTTCCCCCTGATGACGTCTTTAGCATAGTTAACTATTTTTTCGACGACCTGAGTAACTGAAAGATCGCTCGTATCAAGAAGAACGGCGTCATCCGCCTTTTTCAATGGACCGACTTTGCGTGTTTTGTCTGTATGATCTCTTTGCTTCAGATCATTTGCCACTTCAAGGCGAGTAACCGGCCTTCCATTTGCGCGAAGTTCGGCAAGACGACGATCCACCCTTTCATCAAACGAAGCGTCCAGGTAAACTTTGCAAGCCGCATCTTTAAGGACTACAGTTCCTATGTCCCGCCCTTCCATTACAGCACCGCTAATACCGTCGATCATTTTGCGTTGAAGATGAACTAATTTTTTTCTGACGGAAGCTATCTTTGCCACATGCTTAACATTTTGCGTAACTTCCATTGTCCGAATAGCCTCGCTCACATCCCGTCCATCCATCATAACGCGTATAGTGGCGCTTCCCTTACAGGACGGCAGAAGCTCCAGCATAAGGCCGGACGCCAGATCGGCTATCGCATCTTCGTCCGCAAAGTCCATATTCTTATCCATCACTTTCAATGTCAGCGCGCGATACATGGCACCCGTATCTACGTAAACATATCCCATTTTTTCAGCAACAAGCCTGCTCACGGTACTCTTACCGCTACCGGCCGGACCATCAATAGTTATGGCTTTAGTCTTTTTCAGAAAACTCATCTCTCGTCTTCTTGAAGTCCCGTAATTTTTCCTCGAGAAGTACTTTATTGTTTTCCCGAATATCCTTCTCAATATCCGAAATGACATCTTTAAACCTGCGAATGGCAACAAGTAAATTTTTCCGATTGCTTAAGAAAATTTCGCTCCAGAGAGATGCGTCGGAAGACGCGATCCGTGTGGTGTCTTTAAACCCTGTCGCAAACATAGACAACGGCAACGGCGGCAACGCTCCTACCAATGCATATGCCACAATATGAGGCAGATGACTGGTGAACGCTATCATGCCGTCATGCTCCTCCGGCGTCTGAACCTGCACACGAGCCCCCATAGCTTCCCACATACCGGTTACCTCGCACAATGCGTCTTTATCGGTAACACCCTCATCGTCAGTAAGCACACACAACGAACCTTCAAAAAGGCTTGCTGTGGAATTTTCCACTCCTGACTTCTCCGACCCGGCCAGGGGGTGCCCCCCTACGAACAAAAAGGTTCCATTCACTCCTGCCGCGTAATCCACTATTTCTTTTTTGGCGCTACCTACGTCCGTAACAATGACCTTTTGGTCCTTAATGACCTCCGACAAATCCTTGAGAACGTCTTTAACGGTGGCGACCGGAGTGGCTATGACGATCATCTCCGCTCCGAATGCGGCTTTCTCGTAGTTGTTGACATACCCGTCGGTTAAAACACCTTCTTTTATGGCCCGGTCGAGTGAAGACTGCCGGCGACATACGCCTACAACTTCATCGGCCAAGCCTTTTTTCAAGAGTGCCTTACCGACGGATCCACCGATCAGCCCCATGCCTATAACAACGACTTTTCGCATTTTCATAAAAGCTCCTATCAGACCACTCGTCTAAAGCGTTCTCCCTACTACTTCCGCTACTTTAGATACTTCTTTCATCATTCCTTCGAATTTCTCAGGCAAAAGCGACTGGCTTCCATCAGAAAAAGCATCTTCCGGAGAAGGATGAACCTCTATCATCAGACCGTCGGCACCCGCGGCAATCGCGGCGTATGATAACGACGGAACCATACCCCATCTTCCGCACGCGTGTGAAGGATCAACGATTATCGGAAGATGGCTTAAACTTTTTATGGCCGGAACGGCGTTTATATCAAGTGTAAAGCGGGTAAAATCCTCAAATGTTCGGATGCCGCGTTCACAAAGTATCACGTCCGGATTGCCACCCGCGAGTATGTACTCCGCACTCATAAGAAATTCTTTGATCGTCGAGGACATACCCCTTTTTAGCAACACCGGCTTTCTTGACTTGCCAACTTCTTTAAGTAGATCAAAGTTTTGTATATTTCTGGCACCGATCTGGATTATATCCGCGTACTTCACTACAAGATCGAGGTTCCGCACGTCCATTAATTCAGTAACAACTAAAAGGCCGGTTTTTTCTCTTGCTTCAGCCATATATCGCAGCCCTTCTTCACCAAGACCTTGAAAACTGTATGGGCTAGTCCTCGGCTTAAACGCGCCTCCTCTTAATATTGTAGCGCCGGCTTTTTTCACATGAACGGCCGTGTCCAAAAGCGTATCTCTACCTTCAACAGAGCATGGGCCGGCCGCGACAACGATTTTCTTACCACCTATCGTTACTCCGCCGCCGACATTTATCTCGCTGGGCTCTGTCTTATATTCCAGCGACGCGAGTTTATAGGGCTTCAAAATGGGAAGAACTTTCTCAACCCCGGGAATACCTTCAAGCGGCTGAACCCTCAATATGTCCTCTTCCCCTATAACCCCAATGATCGTACACTCAACACCCTCTGATAACCAGGGTTTTAGCCCAAGCTTTTCGATCTTCTCCATCACATGGTCGACTTCCTGTTTTGTAGCATTCGGTTTCAGAACTATTATCATTGGTCATCTCCTTTCTTACTGATCATTTCGAATCAGCCTGTAATGGCCTCTATAACTTCTTTGAAAGCCTTAAAAAACCTGTCATTCTCTTCTTTTAGCCCAATAGTCACCCTGATGAATCCGTCGAGGCGCCAAGCGGACATTTCTCGAATAATGATTCCGCGTTTTAAAATTTCTCGGAAAATTTTCTTCGAATTGCGGTTTGTATTAACAAGAATGAAATTCGTGTAACTTGGAACATATTCAAGATTTAACTCTTTGAAGAACTTGTAAAACCTCTTTTTTTCCTCCCACACCAGTGATACGGACTTTTTCACGTGGTTATCATCTTTCAATGCGGCTAACGCTGCCACCTGTGCGATAGAATTCACGTTAAATGGTTCACGCACCTTGTTAAGTATCTCCACGATATCCCTTCGGGCAATCCCATACCCGACGCGCAAACCGGCAAGCCCGTATGCCTTAGAAAATGTGCGCGTGATAATAATGTTCTTGTCAGACCTATCGGCCAGGCCTATGGCCTGTGGATAATCATCCGCGTCAACAAATTCGCAATATGCTTCGTCAAGTATTATGAGCACCTTTTCCGGCACGCGATCAATAAATTTGTCCAACTCATCTTCGGTCACATAACTGCCTACAGGATTATCCGGATTTGCGATAAATATCATCTTCGTTTTATCCGTGATGGCCTGCGCCATCGCCTCCAGGTCATACCTCATGTTTTTCATGGGAACTGAACAAACCGCAGCACCTTCTGCTACCGAAGCAATGTTGTACATCAGGAAAGTCGGATCCGCTACAAGCACTTCCTCTCCCGGGTGAATAAATGCCCTTAACGCAAGGACAAATATTTCGTCTGACCCATTGCCGACAAAAACATTCTCCGATGTTACCGAGTACTTCTCCGAAATGGCTTTTTTTAAATAATAACAATCCGCATCCGGATACCTGTTGATAGATCCCAGGGCATCCGATATCGCACGCAGAACCCCGGGAGACGTCCCAAGTGGATTCTCATTTGAAGCCATCTTGATAATGTTCTTAATACCGAGCTCCCTCTCAACTTCTTCGATAGGTTTTCCGGGGATGTACGGTTTAACATTGTGCAAATTCTGTTTGCATAATCTTTTCATTGTCTTATCCTTTTGGATATGAGCCCAGGATCTTAATAAAGGTACACTTCCCCTCCAATTCTTTCAAAGCCCTTTTCACCTTTAATGACTCGCAGTGCCCTTCCATGTCCACAAAAAAATAATATTTCCATGTCTGGAGCTTGGAAGGCCGGGATTCGATCTTTGTCAGGTTTATTCTCCTTTTCTTAAAAGAACTTAGCATGTCGTGCAAAATGCCGGGTGAATCTTTCACGGAGAAAACAATGGATGTTTTATCTTTCCCGGAAGGGGCAGCGCTGTTCTTTCCTATCACCAGAAACCTCGTAACATTCCTGGAAGAATCTTCAATAGACCGCGCGAGAACATTAAGATCATATTGTTTAGCGGCTAATTCGCTTGCGATACAAGCAGCATCTTTATGTCTTGCCGCCGCCTCGGCAGCCTTCACGGTTGATGGAAAGTCCTTCAATCTCACAGGAGGCATATTCTTCTCTATCCACAAACGGCATTGCCCGAACACCTCCGATTTAGAATACACGCTTTTAATGGATTTCCCACTTACGGATCTGCTGAGAAGAGCGTGTCTGACACGAAAATACACTTCTGAACAAATAAGCACGGGTGATTCCACGAACATATCCATCGTATGATTTACTGCCCCTTCGATAGAATTTTCAACAGGCACAACACCATAGTCAGCGTTACCTTTCTCCACTTCACAAAATACATCGTGAATGCTGTCGCAAGACAGGTAATTTACGCTGACTCCGAATTTTTTCATGGAGGCCTGATGCGTGAAAGTAAGCTCCGGACCAAGAAAAGCCACCGTTAATGGTCTCTCCAGCGAAAGGCAGGCTGACATGATCTCTCTGTATATCGCCTTTACCGATTCGTCAGAAAAAAGACTTTTATTTCCATCGAAAATTTTTCGATAGATCTGACTTTCTCTGTCAGGGGCATACATAGGTAATTTTTTAATCCTTTTTATCTCCCCTATGGCAGAGCTGGCCGTTCCCCTGTCGTTTAACAAGCGTGCGATAGAGGCATCGATCCTATCGATCTTCCTTCTGAGTTCAGTCAGATTTTTCTTCATAATGCGCTACCTGCCTTCTTCGGTCTCCGTCATCAGAGTCATTTTTCTCATCATCTATATTTTTAACGACCTGGCCCTCCGGGGGACGTCCGTATTCCAGATCCTCTTCCTTGAAGTCCTTTAACATCGGCAGATCATCAAGTGTGTTCAAACCAAAAAATTCCATAAACTTTTCAGTGGTTCCATAAATAAGCGGTTTACCCACTATATCTTTTCGTCCTTTTACCGTTATGAGCCCTTTTTCTAAAAGCGTTTTAAGGACTCCTCCCACGTTGACGCCCCGTACGAATTCTATTTCAGCCTTGGTAACAGGCTGTTTGTACGCGACAATTGCAAGTGTCTCCAGCGATGGTCCTGTCAGCCTTTCGGGTCCTGTCTGATAAAGGTCTTTTATCCAGGGCATATATTCCGGCCTTGTCACTATTCTATATCTCCCGGCCAACTCCGTAATGGTAAAAGCCCTCTCGTCCCGATCATATTCCTCGTTCAATAAAGCTATACATTCGTTGATCTCTTTCGCCCCCGCTTCTTTGATCACTTCCATAATAACCTCGCGCCTCAAACCATCACCGGAAACAATAAGCAATGCCTCCACTACTTTTTTCGTTTTCTCAATGTTTTCCATAATAGTCCGTCCGTCCTTGTTTCCCTACCCCTGTTTCGCCAGTTCGGGATTTCTCAAGATCTCTATTTCGCCAAAAGAACCTTTCTGCAAGACAATGACCTCTCTCATCTTTATAAGTTCGAGTACAGCCAAAAACGTCGCAATAACCTCATCTTTGTCCGCCGCGCCCGTGAACAGCGCAGAGAAAAACACCTTTTCTTGTTCTGCCAATATGTGATAAATAGCATGGATCTTGTCCGCAACCGTTACTTTATCTTTTATTACGTTGTGAAACGTGTGTTTCGGTATATCCTTCAGAACTTTCCTGAAAGCACTTATGAGATCAAACAGGCTTGCCTCGAAATAATCTCCGTTTTCTTCCGCAAAGATCTTCTCATTACCATCCTTGCCGGTACGTAAAAATATTTCTTTGCTCGCGTCCCGCATTTCCTGCAAACACGATGCCGCCTCTTTATATTTTTTATACTCAAGTAATTTTCGGACAAGCTCGTCCCGCGGATCCTCCTCTCCCACTTCATCTTCCTGGCTTTCATCAGGCGGCAACAACATCCTGCTCTTGATATGCATCAATGTCGCGGCCATGACTAGAAATTCACCGGCAATATCCAGATCCAAAAGCTGCAGCAATTCCATGTAAGCAAGATACTGTTCGGTTATCCTTGAAATGGGGATGTCGTACACGTCTATCCGTTCTTTTTTTATCAAGAACAGTAAGAGATCAAGAGGGCCTTCAAAAAAATTGAGTTTAACTTTATACGACATCGGTCCATTGCTATATCAGCGATATATCTGGTGTAAACATTCTTTAACCTTGGACATAGTCTCTTTTGCGATAGCACACGCCTTATCAGCGCCTTTGACCAATACTCCGTGTATATATTCATCCGTAAGCCCATCTCTTTTCTGTCGGATGGGATCCAAAAAATCATTTAATGCGGTTGTTAACTTTTTTTTCACTTCAACATCCCCCACTTTTCCTGTCCTATACCGCTCCTTGAGAGACTCCACCTCTTTTTTGTTTGGATTGAACAGGTCATGATATATAAATACGGGATTACCATCAACCGTACCCGGCACATCAGCACTAACTCTTTTAGGGTCAGTGTACATGCTATATACCTTTCTCTTTACATCGTAAGGAGAATCTGATAACGCGATGAAGTTGCCATAGCTTTTCGACATCTTACGGTTGTCCAGCCCCACCAGTTTGGAGACTTTTGTAAGCATTGGATCGGGTTCTTCAAAAATATTTTTCTTATAGAGTTTGTGAAATTTTCTTATGATCTCCCGTGCAAGTTCTAAATGCGGGAGTTGGTCCACGCCTACCGGAACATAATGCGCACCGTAAAGAGCTATATCAGCGGCCTGCAAAACCGGATATCCCAAAAAACCATAAGTCGCGAGCATTCTGCCCTTTATCTCCCTCATTTGCTCTTTATACGTGGTGCATCGCTCGAGCCAACCCAGAGGGGTCAATATAGAAAAGACCATCGCGAGTTCCAGATGTTCCGAAACCATGCTTTGCACGAATACAACACTTTTATCCGGATCGATCCCGCACGCGATCCAATCTTTTACAATTTCAAGGCTGTTTTGTCTGATATCGGAAGGCTTTTCATATTCGCTCATCAGGGCATGCCAATCGGCTACCATAAAAAAACAATCATACTTCTCCTGGAGCTCAACCCAATTCTCAAGCGCTCCTAACAAGTGTCCGAGATGAAGCCTGCCGGTAGGCCGCATTCCGCTTAAAACACTTTTCTTCATATTATGGTCCCCGTTCGCTATTTCTTCGGGCTCCCCAGGCGACGCGCGATCTTCTCGATAACATAAGCTTCGATAATGTCACCTTCCCGTATGTCATTCAAACCCTGTATTGAGATCCCGCATTCGAACCCTTCTCTCACGTCCTTGACATCGTCTTTAAATCTCCGCAGCGCGGCTATTGTTCCGTCAAAAATAATTTCCTGTCCCCGTCTGATCCGCGCGCGATCCTTACGGTGTATTGTACCCTTGGTGACCATGCATCCCGCGGCGTTCGTACCCTTCGACGAAAAGATCTGCTTCACCTGCGCAGTGCCCTGTTTTGCTTCCTGCAGAAACGGTTCGAGCAAACCTTCCATAGCTGCCTTAACATCGCTTATCGCCTCATAAATTACGTCATAATGGCGGCAATCGATCTTTTCACTTTTCGCAAGCATTTCCGCTTTTGGCTCAGTTTTTACGTGAAAACCTATAACGACCGAGTTAGATACCACGGCAAGCATAATATCCGATTCGCTTATATCTCCGACCATGGCATGGGTAAAACTCACTTTCACCTCGTCGGTCGAAAGCTCATTCATTGATGTTGTGATCGCCTCCAGCGAGCCTTGGACATCCGCCTTCAGGATGATCTTTAGTTCCTTTATGTCACCATCCATAAAGCGTTCATGGAAATCCTCAAGAGTTATCCTTTGACTCCCGAGCAATTTGCTCTTTTTTCTCTCGCTTTGTTTAAGAGCGGATAACGTTTTAGCTTTCTTCTCGTCCTTCACCACATAGAACGCGTCCCCGGCTTCCGGGACTCCTTCCAAACCCAATATCTCAACAGGCGTAGACGGTAGCGCTTTGTCAATCCGCACGCCGCAATCGTTCATCATCGCCTTTACCCTGCCATAGTATACCCCTGTCAAAACGATGTCTCCGGCATTCAATGTACCGTTCTGGACCAGAAGAGTGGCAGTCACTCCCTGTCCTGAAGTCTTTTTGGCCTCTATCACCATCCCTCTCGCCCTCAACGCTGGATTCGCCTTAAGTTCCAAAAGCTCCGATTCCAGCATTAACATCTCAACCAGATCGTCGATGCCCTCTCCCGTCTTGGCAGACACCTCTGTCATAACCGTTTTGCCGCCATAATCTTCGGCTACGAGATCTTCTTTCCGCAATTCGATCTTCACTTTTTTCACATTGGCTCCCGGCAAATCACATTTATTGATCGCGACAATTACCGGAACTCCCGCAGCACGAGCGTGATGAATAGCCTCCCTGGTCTGCGGCATTACGCCATCATCCGCTGCCACGACAAGAACAACTACGTCCGTCGCCGTCGCTCCCCGGGCTCTCATTGCCGTAAATGCCTCGTGTCCCGGAGTATCCAAAAATGTCACTGACCCGCCGGGCGTGTCTACTTTATAGGCGCCTATATGCTGGGTGATTCCACCCTTCTCTTTCGCTGTGACCATGGTCTTTCGGATATAGTCCAAAAGAGACGTTTTGCCGTGATCAACGTGCCCCATAAAGGTAACGATAGGTGCCCGAACCTCCGTCTCGGAACCGTCTACTTCATAATGTTCCTCCATGAGAGAATCCTCAATAGATTTCAAAACCTCGAGTTCATATCCCAGGTCTTTCAACAGATCGCGAACAAGGCTCACATCTAATTCCTGATTAATGCTTACAAGAACACCTTTTTTCAGCAAATGTTGAATAAGGTCGTTCGGACGTTTATTTACCTTGACCGCCATAGACCTGATATCAGTTGGTATTTGAAGTTGTATTTTTTTAAATTCGTCGCCCTCATATGTCTTTATCTCTTCGTGGGCTATGTCGGGTTTCTTGATTGCCCGGAGGGGCCTTTTGATCCGTTTTATCTTTCTAAAGTACGGCCTCTGGGATACGCCATCCTTTGATCTTTTCTGCTGCCTGCCGCCGGAAAAAGTGAATTTCCTTCCCTTTTTCGGCCCGCCCTCTCTATCCTCATCCTCATTTTTTCCGCCGGGGACAATTTTGAGTTTCCCGATGCCTCTATCCTTTTTAACCTCTTCCTCTTTCTTCCCGGCATGCTTAACAACAACAACTTTATCGAGGCGCCTCACTCCCCCTTGACCATCCGTTTTTTCACTATCACTTTCATTGCCTTCTCGTCCCCCCACAACAGGCTCTACTGCTTCATCCGCCTTAGTGGACCCATCTTTTGGCTTTTCAAGTTCGCCATCGTCGGATTCGCTTGAAGTTTTTTCTGATTTTTTTCCCGGTGCTTCCTTTTTTATTTTTGTCTTTTTGGTGGGCTTTTTGACAGACTTTTCTTTTTCTTCTTTCTGCGGCTTTCTGCCGCCTAATTTAACCTTCATAAGCGCGGCTATCTTTTCATCGACAGCGCTGTTTTCATCCTCTACGTCCACATAGAGTTTGCGCAGAGCTTCCAGCAATTCTTCACTTTTTATACCAAGTTCTTTAGATAATTTTTTTACTTTTACCACCATGTTATTCCTTTTACTATTATCAGCTTTTTTTATTCCTTGTCTTGATCTTCCGTTGCGTTTTCTGACAATCCTTCGGTCTCTATTTCGCCTCGGCCGGCTTCGGCTTCTTCTGCCTCAAGATCGGATTCTCCTGCCGCTTTTTCTTCCACAGAAGTTTTTTTCTCATCCGTTTCCGCGTCCACGTTCGTCTGATCATCGTGAGCAGACGCGCCGTCACCATTATCATCCTTTTTTGTTTCCCCGGGATCATCCTGCCGCGCGCTTACCGCGGCTTCCAATGCCGCCTCACCTGTCAAAATAATCTCCGCGGCCTTTTCTTCCCCGATCGAATCTATCTCCGCCACCTTTTCCGCACCGGCTTCCAGTAACTCCGACACGTTGCGATACCCCGCATTTTCCAGGGAAGCCATGGTCTCTTCGTCAAATCCAGAGACTTTTCTCACCGGAACATCCACATCTTCAACAACAGCGTCAGCCTTCAGTTCCCATCCCACAAGTTTGGACGCGAGCCGGATGTTTCTCCCCTTCTTTCCTATCAACAAAGCCAGCTGATCTTTAAGCACTGTAAGTTTTATCTCCCTGGCGTCCCTGTCTATTTCCATACCGTATATTTCAACAGGACTTACCGCGCCCCGTACGTATTCGGCTATATCATCATTCCACCTGACTATATCTATCCTCTCCCCGGACAATTCCCTTACGATCTCTTTAACACGAGACCCCCTCATTCCGACACAGGCCCCCACCGAATCGATCCTTTCATCTTTCGACAGAACAGAAATCTTTGTTCTCTCTCCGGCCTCCCGGGCGATAGCTACTATCTCAAGAATGCCTTGCGCGATCTCCGGCACTTCCAATTCAAATAATTTTTTCACAAACGCGGGATTAGACCGCGATAGGATTATATTCAATCCACCCGTCTTTCTCTCCACCTTAAGCAGACATGCTCGAATGATCTCGCCCTGCCTGAATCTCTCCCCCGGTATCTGTTCAGATCTGGGCAAGACTGCTTCGGTATCAGTAAGCTCCACGATGATATTCCCTTTTTCAAAACGATGGACCGACCCGCTTATGATCTCTCCTTCTCTATCCTGATATTTTTCAGAGATAACATCCCGCTCAGCCTCACGGATCTTTTGTATCATTACCTGTTTGGCGGTCTGTGCCGCTATGCGTCCAAACTGCTCGCTCTCGACTTCAGTGTCACCTTTAAAAACAGTGATCTCTCCGGTTTCCACGTCCATCTCCACAGATATCTCTTCCTTGGAGAGATTCGGATCCCCTATGATCTTATATGCCGCGCTGGTCAGAGCGCTCTCGATCGCCGAAAAAAGGATCTCTTTACTGATCCCCTTTTCCCGTTCCAAGCGCTCTATCGCCGCCAAAAGTTTATCGTTCATCTTTTATCTCCATAGTTTATTTATTTCCTCTTCGCAACCAGTAATCTGACTTTCGCGATCTTATCACGTTCGATCCTGATCTCCTGCGCATCTTCCGCCTCTATCGCAATATCTCCACCATCACGGATCCCCAGTAATTTTCCTTCAATCTCGCTCTTTCCATCGACAGGTTCCCGGGTGGTCACACGCACTTTCCTGCTTTCTGCCCACGTGAAATCACCATCCGTTCTCAATTCACGATCCAGGCCCGGCGAGCACACATCCAGTGTATACTTGCCGGAAAAAAGTCCTCTCTCATCGATCCAAGAAACAATATTCCTGTTGATCCGGGCGCATTCATCAAGGGTAATTCCTCTCTTTTTGTCCAAGACCACCTCTATGCAGGGAACATTCCTTCCGCCTAAACCTATATCCACCAACACATAACCATTTTTTACGGCTTCTTCTTCCACGTATGCCGCCAACTCTTCAGGTATACCTCTTTTGTTCACGATCAAATTCTCCTATTTGCGTCCGCTTACAAAAACAGACAGAGCCTCATCGCCTGGCTTCTTGATACGGACCCCGGTTTAGACGTAACCCGTCAAAACCCTGGCGAAGGCAAATAAAAAAATAAGCGGGCGCCGGGCCCACTTATCATCCATACCGCTTGCAAAATGATAGTACTAAAATGTACGGCAAATGTCAAGGATATAATGGGTTATAATGGGTTAACTGTGTGTTAACTGGGTTAACTCTATCTCTCTTCTAAGTACCCGAGGGTACAGATGTGGTATTAAGATCAGGTACAGGTGTAGGATTAATTTGATAGACGGTACTACTAATCTTAACGTCCTCAATCAGATGCCCGACCGTTCGTTAACGTGTCGTAAGGGTCAGCTGGATGCTTTTGTTAGATGTTTTTTGAATAATCCCATAAAGTTTCAGGAGCAATATCAATATTGCCAGGCCATACGACAGTACCATACGCAACTGTTGCTTTTATAAATAATTCTGAAACCTTAAGCTTTATAAAGGGCTTTTTATCTAAATATGGCGTCATATCAAATAACCGTTTCTCCTGGTTTTCGAAAACAAGCAATAGTGTATTATCCTTGTGAGGCTCAACCTTAATAACATCTAATAATTTTTCCATAAGTTCCTCCATAATTATTGTAGAGGGGCAATGCGGAAAGGTTCTTCTCCAGATACCGCCAATTCCCAGTCAGCCATAAGTTCATCTTTATGAATGTCAATCCAAGCTATAACCATCCGTAGTTGTTTTGCTGGAAAATCTCCGGCAAGCACGGTTCCATCTTCAATAGAAATCGAAGCTTTTTTTCCTTGATAGCGGACATGAATATGCGGCTTATTATGACTCCCGGTATCTTCGTAATAAATCGCAACAAGTATTCCATAAAACATTGAAATTATTGGCATTTCGTCTCCTTTCTAGACATAACATATGCCTCATGCAAAACGCATAAGCCTTTATATTTAAACAATTTATACAAATTGTTTTCTTGCAATTTCCTCCGTTTGTGATATGCTATAAGTGCAAACAAAACAATAACTTACAGCAAAAACGGAGGAAATTTATGGCTCATTTTCAATTCTCTCCTTTTTACGATCTCCAGCTTTTAATACAAAACTCAAACTTCTATCGCAAATGTTACTTGCTGTTCAAATCTCTTGATCTATCCGGCGTCCATGACAAAAATTACTCTACCGGTCGTACCGGGTATTCCCGCCGCGCCATGATCAGAGCCTTCATCGTTAAACATCTTGAACAGATAAAATCCGTTCCCGCTCTTATTGACTCCCTTGACTCCCATCCCGCTCTTACAGAAATGTGCGGGTTTAACATGGGCTCTCTTCCGGACCCTTCTCAGTTTAGAGGTTCCTCTCAAGTACCAATAATTCCATGCTTCAAAACCTGCATCACTCTGTTATCAAAGAACTTTTAGATAAGAACGTTATCTCTGATGATATTCTTATTGTTGACTCTAAGCCCGTTATGGCCGCAACTAGAGAAAATAATTTTAAAAACCCTAAGCGCAATTCCAGAAACAAAAACCTTAAAGCCAGACGTAACCCTTCAGCAACTCTCGGCTATTACTCTTATCAAACCATTAGCGGCAAAAAAGATAACTTCATCTTCTTCTGGGGATACCGCGCTCATGTCATCGTTTCTAAAGAGGGCATCCCTCTCTTGGAACTGACATTACCCAACAATGTCAAAGATTCTGTCGCCGCGCGCAAACTCATAAGAAAACTTAAACGTGTTTACGGTTCCCGCAAAGGCTCTATACTCCTCGCTGATGCCGCGTATGATGAACGCGCGTTTTACAACTTCATTGTCAATGAACTTAAGTGGCACGCGTTTATCCCCATAAACCCCCGCAATAAACAACAAGACAAGATCTTCGGCCCTAACGGCTTGCCGCTATGCGATGCCGGGCTCGAAATGAACCCCTGCGGCACTTGGCAGGAAGATCTCAGGACACGAAAAAAGTTCCGGTGCCACATCAAGTCCAGCGTAAAGTTCGCTAAAAACCATCCTCTCGGCTGTCCGGTTAACCATCCAAGTTTCGATAAATACGGCTGCACCAAATACCTGGATGTAACCGATGACGCCCGCTCACGCGTCCCGAGAGAGACATTGTTCTACAAGCAAACCTTTAACTTGCGTACCGAAGTCGAACGCTACTTCGCCCGCCTCGGTGACCGCGAACTTGAACAGACAACACACTACAAAATGAGATCCATCAAAAACCAGATGACTATCGCCCACCTTTCATTAAGCCTTGTTGCCCGCGCGGCGGCGATACTTATGGAACAACCTGAAAAGATCAGATGCTACCGCACCTTTGCCAGAGAACCGGCTGTTTGTCTGACAGGTTAATTCTTACATTTTCAAAGAACGAACATCTATTCCAATAGGATAACTGTGTTTATTTTCTGTCAACAACTCGAATCTTTATCTTTTTCCACCTATTTTTATCTCTTTTTACTATCATTGAGATCGCTTCGTCGCTCCGCTCCTCGCGATGACGCCGTTAAACGTCATTTCGCAGGAGTCTTTCTGTTCAAATTATAACACAAATTTTATATTTTTCCATCTAACAATTAATATACGAATTCGTTTTTTATAGTTTTCGGTACTGCCATAAACGTCATTATAGCATATTCACCTAATCTTTCGATATAAATCTGTTGACCGTAATGGGTTAAGCAATTAACACCCTCTATTAGATCGTGAATTACGGATAGTAAATGGTGAATGGTGAACCGTGAATTGCAACCCTATGCGCTGTATTCAAACGTAAGGACTGATAGTTGAGGAGACTTTGTCCGGGACTATCCCTAAACCTGAGTTCTCAAAATCTCGGGTGTTAAGAGCTTGTCGCTCTCGATCCATCCGATCCTCGTAAAGGATAAACCCAGGAGTACCTCGTCATCCAGTGTTTTTTCGACCCAAACAACGCGGGCATCCGCATCAACCGGTTCTGGATAGGAAGAATTACGGACCTTCAGATTAAGTATTCTTCCGTCCTCGATAATCCGGTTGATCTTCACGCGGATACCACCCCTTGACACGTCCTCAGTTTTGGTCTCTTCTTCGCTTTTCCGCTCCGGGTCTCGGGCAACGTCACAGTAGCTTACCGGATGGGAAACATCATATCTTGGATACTTTCTTCGTTCCTGCACTTTCGCCCCCCCTGACTTTGTAAGACCAACCTTCCCGCGGTAAACTCATTATAAAACAAAAGCACAATAAATGCAACTTTTTCTATTTTAACAAAAATGTCAGTTCACATTTAGTAGATCGCGCACCTTATCAATGACATTATTCTTATCTACCAACGTAGAGCATCCCGTTCGCCGGTCTTTTATCTCTACCTTTTCTTGATCCAATGCTTTCTTTCCCACGATGACTTGCACCGGAAACCCAATAAGATCGGCATCTTTGAACTTAACCCCGGGAGACTTTTGGGATCTGTCATCGATAACAACATCCAGCCCTTCATCCTTGAAACTCAAATACAGTTTTTCCGCTTCTCGCGTCACATGATCGTCGTTCTTGTTTACCGGTATTATGACCACCTCGTACGGCGCCAACCCGACAGGCCAGATTATCCCGTTTTCATCATGGCTTGTCTCAATGAGTGACGCCAGTATTCTATTCACACCTATGCCGTAACAACCCATTATCACCTGACGTTCCTTTCCGTTCTCATCGAGAACATGAACATTCATCGGGTCAGAATATTTCGTCCCAAGCTTGAAAGTATGTCCTATTTCGATCGCGGTTACGAGTTTAATATCTCCACCACACTCAGGACACGCATCCTGACTTGTTATAACACGCGCGTCTATCCATTCGTTAACATTATAATTTTTTCCATGATTGGCATTGATCAGATGTTTATCCCGGACATTAGCTCCCACTACGGCATTGATCATGTCCTTTACGGAGTGATCCGCGTAAATCGGCAGATCAAGCCCAACAGGCCCCGAAAAACCCATTGCGCCGCCAGTTTCTTCAACAACTCTCTCTTCCCCGGCAAGAATCAACGTGCCCACTTTTAACCTGTTCTTTATTTTCGCCTCGTTCGCTTCATGGTCACCTCTGATAAGAACGGCTATCGGTTTACTATCCGCCAGATAAATAAGCGTCTTTAAAACATTCGTCAAGTCTACCTCGAGAAAGGTGCTCACATCCAACGCTGTACTTTTACCGAGAGTCAGGACCTCCCGCATATCGCCATATTTTTCGGCAATTTCTTCTTTGCCCTTATCGTTCTTGATCGCCGCGATCTCGGTACTCGCGGCATAACCACAGGAAGAACACAGCACGATCCGGTCCTCTCCTATGTCAGAAGGGGTCATAAATTCATGCGAAACCGCGCCCCCCATAAGACCGGGATCAGCTTGGGCGGCCACATACGGAATACCGCACCGCTCAAATATTCTGCAGTACGCTTCATATATTCTTTTGTAGCTTTTTTCCATATTTTTCGCGTCAATATCAAAACTATACGCGTCTTTCATGATAAACTCACAACTTCGTATAACGCCAAATCTCGGCCTTAATTCGTCTCTGAATTTTGTCTGGATCTGATAAAGTATCAGGGGAAGATCTTTGTATGACTTTATTTCCCCCGAAACAAGGGCGGTTATCACTTCCTCGTGCGTCGGGCCAAGAGCGATCTCCCTGCCATGACGGTCCTTGAATTTTATCATAACGTCACCGATCACATCATATCGACCCGTCTTTTTCCATAACTCTATCGGTTGAAGAGCCGGCATTAAAAGCTCCACCGCGCCCGCGGCATTCATTTCTTCGCGTATTATGCTTTCCGCCTTTTTTAAGGCTTTGAACCCCAGGGGAAGATACGTGTAAGCCCCCGCGGTAAGCCTCCTTATCAATCCCGCCCTTACCATAAGCTTATGGCTCAAAGCCTCCGCTTCCTGCGGGTCTTCTTTAACTGTAGGAATGAATGATCTACTCCATCTCATTTTGCTCTCCTATTTAACGGCATATAGCGTTTAGCATATAGAATCCCTATTCACCATATTCACCATAAGCTGCTCCGCCTGGCCTCTATCACACGCAACAACTCATCAATAGCATTGTCCGCGCTGACTGTATTTAAAATTTTTCCATTCTCGAATATAGCCCCGGTACCACTGCCAAAAGCTATACCTATGTCGGCATTCTTCGCCTCACCCGGGCCATTGATTTCGCAACCCATAAGAGCGATCACCAGAGGCCTGCCGGCATCAGGGAACGTTAATTTCTCATTTCCCCTTAGTTTTTCTTCAAATTCCCCGGCCAAGGTGACCAGATCAACTCTGCAACGTCCGCAAGTAGGACATGAAATTATCTCCGGGCCAAAATTGCGCAAACCAACGGAAGATAATATGCGCTTCGCGGTATCGACCTCGCAAACAGGGTCACCCGTCAAAGATACGCGGATAGTATCGCCGATGCCGTCGAGAAGAAGAGAACCCATGCCGACGCTTGACCTGACGATCCCATCAGCCGGGAGACCGGCGGCCGTTACACCGAGATGCAGGGGGCAATCAAACTTCTCGGCTATCCCTCTATACGCCTCGACCGTCGTTCGCACATCAGATGCTTTCAGGGATACAATGATGTCAAGAAGCCCCTCCTCCCTTAAAATATCCATACTTCGAAGAGCCAGGGCCGCCATGACATCGGACTCGCGTTCCAAACACTGTTTGTCCTCTGGCAATGAACCTGAATTTACGCCGATCCTAACGGGGATCTTTTTCTTCGCCGCGGCCTTAGCCACCTCCCTCATTCCTTCGACCGGCATGTTGCCGGGGTTTATTCGGATCTTATCCGCTCCGTTCTTGAGAGACTCCATCGCCAGCTTGCTGTCAAAATGAATGTCCGCGACCACGGGAATATTTGTTATCGCTTTTATTTTCCGGATGGCTCGCGCCGCCTCCATGTGCCTGACGGCGACTCGAACTATCTCACAACCGGCTTTTTCTAAAGCATTGATCTGACACACCGTGGCATCTACGTCAACCGTGTCCGTTTTTGTCATGGATTGTACTCTTACCGGATGCGGAGATCCGATCGCGAGCGCGCCCACCATTACTGTCCGGGTCTTTCTCCGTTCGATCATCGGCTCTTCTCAATAGTTACCGTATCGGTTGGATTTATTTTTTTGCCGAACGGTGTAAATCTTATTACGTCCTGCCAGCTGACAAAAATTGCGAATGATATAAGCAACACAAACGCCGCATTGGTGATCACTTCCTGCGTCCGCGTACTCAAAGGCCTGCTTCGCAGTTTTTCTATAAAAAGGAAAACGATGTGTCCTCCGTCAAGCACAGGTAAAGGCAGGAGATTGAAGATCGCCAACGCCATACTGATATGGGCCATGATAACTAAAAGTGGCACGATCCCCATGCCGGCAGCCTGTTTAATAAAATACGCGATCCCTATCGGGCCTGACAATGACCCCTTGATCGGCATGCCGCCTGTGATAAGAAGCCACATCATTCGATATGTCATACCGGTAAGTTGAAGCAGCTTCTTTCCGCCGTTATATACGGCGGAAAGAGGCCCATATGAAACAGCCAACACCTTGTTCGCCGGCGCTATCCCTATCATCGGACGGAAGAGCGTTTGTCCGAAAACATTGGTTACCCGCGAAATATCAGGCTCAACGGTAAAAGACATCGGTCTGTTTTCTCTTTTGATGTCTATGCGCAACAAAGCACCCTCAGAGGATCCCTTTTTTATCGCGTCAAGGATATCTTCCCAATCCGTTACTTTAAGGCCATTGATAGCGATGATCTCGTCTCCTTCCCTCATCCCGGCTTCTTTGGCGGGGTATCCGTTCAATACCTGCCCCACCGTGTTTGACAATGTGGGAACGCCTATCATGAAAACAATACTGAACAGAAAAAACGCGAAAATATAATTGGTTATCGAACCGGCCGCCATTACCCAAAAACGGTGTCCTATCGGTTTCGATCCTATCTCATTGGGTTTACCTTGCGCTTCCCCGGGATCTTGACCGGCCATTTTGCAATATCCGCCGAACGGAATCAAGGAAACCCGGTAATCTGTCTCCTTGATCTTTATGCCAAATAATCGTTTCCCCATCCCAAGTGAAAACGCTTCCACCGTAATACCGGCTTTTTTTGCGGCGAATAAATGACCGGCTTCGTGAATAAGGATCAATACGCCGAAAACAACAAAAACAATTATTCCTGTTAACAAGTTAAAAGCACCTCCTCCCTGGCCCATTTTTCCGCGTTAACAATATCGTCAAGCGAAGGGTTATTACACACACAATGCTTCCTGATTACTGTCCTCACTTTTTTTGTGATGTCACTAAAATGGATCCTCCCGTCAAGAAACAACCTGACCGCCGTCTCGTTCGCTCCGTTCAACACCGCGGGGATAGTGCCACCAAGGCGAAGCGCGTCGAAAGCCATATTTATGGCTTCGGAACGCGCAGTGTCCGGTTTATGAAATGAGAAATTTTTGATATTCAGGAAATCTATTCTCGGGAAACTGCTTCGAACGATATCGGGATAAGCAAGCGCCTGTAGCACAGGGAATCGCATATCAGTACAAAAAAGGCCTGCCAGGACGGTTCCGTCGACGAATTCCACCATTGAATGTATTATAGCTTCCGGATGAATTATAACCTCTATTCTGTCAGGAGAAACATCGAACAACCACCTCGCCTCAATTATCTCTAACCCCTTGTTCATAAGAGTTGCCGAATCAACTGTTATCTTTTTGCCCATATCCCATTTCGGGTGTGACAGAATATCCGCAAGCGGGATCTTGTCAAACTCATCTTCGCTCCGCCCCCAGAGAGGCCCCCCGCTTCCTGTTATGTAAAGCTTTTCTACATCCCGTCCCGTCCTTTTTCCCATGCACTGAAAAATAGCGCTATGTTCGGAATCGACAGGCAAGATGCGCGCGGAGTGTTCCCCGGCCATGCGCATAATTATCTCACCGGCCGAAACTATGGGCTCCTTACTGGCCAGAGCAATCGTTTTGCCGGCTGCAACTGCGGCAATTAATGGCATGAGCGCGGCCGTTCCCGATATCGCCATAAATATGATGTCCGCTTCACTGACCGCTGCCTCCCGCAGGCCTTTTTCACCGGTCAAAATTTCCACTGAATTACCGACATCTTTTTTAAAATCGGGATATAGCGCCTCGTTCCCCACGACCGCCATGTGAGGCCTGAACTCTTCGACCTGTTTCGCCAGAAGCGAGATATTTTCGTTAGTGGAAAGCGCGATGATCCGAAACTTTTCCGGATATGACCGTACTACCGATAGAACGCTTCTACCGACGGAACCTGTTGAACCAAGCAATGCGATGTTCTTCATGATGTTAAAAAGTCTTCATATAAAAATAAAACACCGGAGCCGTAAATAAGAGGCTATCAATTAGATCGAACACACCGCCGATCGTGTACAGATAGGACCCTGAATCTTTTACGCCGCAATCTCTCTTTATAAGGCTCTCAGCCAGATCACCCACCTGCCCTATAGCCGCAAGCACTATTCCAATTATCAAAGCGTGAAGGAACGAAAACCCCGTCAACACCCGGCCGACCGTAAGGGCAAGAAGAACACTCAACAATATCCCGGTCAGAGTCCCCTCTTTTGTCTTATTCGGACTGATCCGTGACATAAGCTCGTTGCGTCCGAAACGACTTCCTCCCAGATATGCTCCCACATCGGCGCCTTTTGTAACGATAACCAGGAAAGCCACAAGATTAGCACCATTATCAAGAAGCCTGAGTTTAACAAAAAACGAAAAAAACCAACTTATGTAAAATAGCGAAAAAAGCGTCACGCTCATTGACACCAGGTGGTCCTTCGCGTTGTCCTTTCTGACAAACTGCAATGTGAAAACAAAAATGCTCGCGGCCATGATCAAAATAGGTTCCAGATGTTTTATATCCTGGAAACCATTTCCCAAAAAAATGACCACCGGAACAAGGCTGCCGACGATCGTCCCAAAATATTTATAGACAAAAATTTTTCTATTTTCCACCATACGGAAGAACTCAAATTGCGCTAAGCCGACAAGAAGCGCAACCACGGCACAAAACAACCATTGCGGAAACCAATAGATAACCGCCAGCACGGCCAAAATGAGAACAAAACCTATAACGCTTCGACGGATCATTTTATCCACCGAACCTCCTCGCACGCTTTGAAAATTCATCCAGGGCTTTTTCAAGTTCCCGGATATTAAAGTCGGGCCACAGAACATCCGTTACATAAAACTCAGAATACGCGGCCTGCCACAATAAAAAATTACTAAGCCTCATTTCACCACTAGTCCGTATTATGATATCCAGGTCGGGGAGGTTCTTAGTGTAAAGAAATTTTTCAAAATCGGCTTCAGCTAAAACAATGTCACTTGCGTCTTTTTTTCCTGATTCCCGGCAGAACGCACATGCCGCGTCGACTATTTCCTGACGGCCGCCATAATTGACCGCAAGCGTGAGCACCATACCCGTATTCGCTGACGTAGCATTCTTCGCTCGCTCGATCTCATCATTTAGAGCGGAAGACAACTCCACTCTGCGCCCTATGACGTTAAATCTTAAATTATTCGAGATCAGTTTGTCCAGATTGTTCTTTAGATTTTCCTGCAAGAGAGACATTAAGGCGTCCACTTCCGCCCGTGGACGATTCCAGTTCTCCGAAGAGAAGGCATATAGGGTAAGCGCGCTAACCCCATTGCGGGCGCAAGCCTCCGTGATCTTCACAACGTTCTTCGCGCCCGCCCGGTGCCCCATGATCTTCGGGAGGCCTCTTTGCGTTGCCCACCTCCCATTACCATCCATTATGATCCCGACATGCCTGGGTTTACTCATTTGATAGCGGATTCTTCCCCTTTAAGTACCGGCTTCCTGCCGTACTCGGGAAGGATTATGATCTCGACACGCCTGTTCCCGGCTCGCTCCTGAGATGTTTTGTTCAATGTTACGGGTCTATACTCCCCGTATCCTGTAGCTGAAAGACGCCTGGGCGAAACACCTTTTTCTTCAAGGTAATATAACACATTCGTGGCTCTGGCCGCCGATAATTCCCAGTTGGATTTCCAATTCGAGTACTGGATAGGAACATTATCGGTATGCCCGCCAACGCCTATGTTTTTATCCGGCACCTCTCCCTTTATAATCGCCGCAACATTGTCAAGTACGGGAAAAGCTTCTTTCTTCAGTTTGGCCTTCCCGGAATCAAACAAGATGTTATCAGAAAGCACAATGGCAAGACCTTCATCTCTCATACTTAACGTTACATCCTTGTCCGAGATCTGGCGTTTTAACTTTCTTTCAAGCATTTTCCTTACTTCTTCAAATTTGATCTCCTCTTTCAATCGAAGAGCTTCGAGCTTATCTACTTTCGACTGCAGTGTTTTTATCTTCTCCTGGCTTTTGGGATTCTGCTTGTACAAATTTACAGCACACCCGGAGATCAGAAAACTCGACATGATCACACACACGATACCCGATAAAATAGGCCATCTATCTTTCATACAGCGCCTCCTTGTTTGTCCTGCTTACACACCATTGTCTGCCCGCGGCTCTTACCCACCGACACAAGCATAATATCGGTTCCTATCAACTCTTTGATCCTTGAAATATACTTTCTCGCGTTTACCGGAAGCCTGTCATAAAAAGTGATCCCGGATGTATCACTCAACCAACCGGGATGTTCTTCGTAGACCGGCTCACACGATTCAAGAAAACCCGGTATACCCGGAATGCTGCGATATGTCTTTCCGCCATGTTTATAGGCTGTGCATATGCTGATCGTCTCCAGTTCATCAAGCACATCAAGCTTTGTAATGATCACGCTGTCTATGCCGTTTATATCAACGGAATTCTTCACAAGAACAGAATCAAACCAGCCGCATCTGCGAGCCCGCCCGGTAGTAGCGCCAAACTCGCCACCTTTTTCCCTTATCCGTTCCATCAGGGTCGGCCCAAATTCTGTGGGGAACGGCCCCTCTCCCACCCGTGTTGTATAGGCCTTTACCACGCCAAGCACTCTGTCTATACGCGACGGGCCTATCCCGGCGCCGGTACAAGCCCCTCCGGCGGTAGAGTTGGAAGAGGTCACGAACGGATAAGTACCGTAATCAACATCAAGGAAAGTACCTTGCGCGCCTTCGAACAATATGGTTTTCCCGCCGCAATAAGCCTCATTTATCAAATTAACCGAATCACAAACATAGTTCTTCAGGTACTCCCCATATTTCATGTACTCATCAAATATCACTCCGGCGGAAAAACCATCAGCTCCATAAAGATTTTTCAAGATCGCGTTCTTCTCCGCGATATTGTCATTTAGACGACTCCTGAAATACTTCTTATCAAACAGATCCGCGATACGAATGCCTACTCTAGCCACTTTGTCGGCATAGCACGGCCCTATCCCTTTTTTCGTCGTGCCAATACGACCTTTTTTCTTAACCTCGCGAAGCTCATCGAGTTTGCAATGATATGGAAATATGACATGCGCTTTGTCGCTTACCTTGAGTACCTCATCTACCTCAAAACCTTTTCCTTTCAGAAATTCTATCTCTTCGATCAACGCCTTTGGATCGATTACAACACCGTGACCGATAACACAGATCTTCTCTTTGTGCAGTATGCCTGAAGGAATAAGGTGCAACACATATTTTTCATCTCCGATAACGACAGTATGCCCGGCATTATGCCCTCCCTGATACCGAACCACGTACTGGGCATCCTCCGTCAGAATGTCGATCACCTTTCCCTTCCCCTCATCACCCCATTGAGCGCCTACCAAAACTGTCGTCTGCCCCATCTATTCCATCCCTCTTTTATAATACGTCACTCATGAAACAACTGTAGAAACAGAAACAGGTATCAGACAATCCTTACCTGTTTTACATCGTTTACGTTTTCTATGGCCCTGAGCTTTTTCATGACAGCTTTAGGCACTTCACTATCTACATTCAGAAGGCTTATAGCTTTGTGGATCTTCTTGTTTCTCCCAAGGCTTATCCCCGCGATATTGATGCCGGCTTTCCCAAGAACGGTTCCTACTTTCCCTACGACCCTGGGGATATCATTGTTGGAGACAACTAACATATACCCGTCGGGTATCGCTTCAACGTAAAATTTGTCTATCATGACGATCCTTGGTTCCTTATTCGCAAAGAGTGTCCCCATGATAAGATGCTTCTTTTGGCCGGCTTCCAACTCCACACAGATAAGGTTCGCGAAATCAGTGATCTCCGACGTTTTTTTCTCCGTCACCTTCACGCCGCGTTCTTTGGCGATCACAAGAGAATTAACATAGTTTATGTGCTCTTCAAGGATTGGATCAAATATGCCCTTCATAAGAGCACGTGTGATCACCGAGACATCAATACCGGCAACATCCCCAGAATATTTAACCGTAACCGATTTGATCGGTTCATCGATCAGTTGTGTCTGGATAGAACCGAGACGTTCGGCAAGATTGATGTAAGGCTGTGATATCGCAAGTATCTCCTCATTCACGACCGGTATGTTAACCGCGTTGCGGTACCCTTTTCCCAACAAAGCATCAGCAACGCACCTGGCCGTATCCATCGCAACGTTCAACTGCGCTTCTTCGGTAGACGCCCCGAGATGAGGGGTAACCACCACCTGATCCAGATACACGACCGGCGAATCGACAGGCGGCGCCTGTTTGGTCTCATAGACGTCCAGCGCCGCGCCCGCCACCTTACCGGACTTTATATGCTTTGCCAGGGCTTTTTCGTTGACAATACCTCCGCGGGCTGCGTTGATTATACGAACACCTTTCTTCATCTTCTGGAACGCCTTATCATCCAAAAGGTGTTTCGTATCCTCTGTGAGCGGTGTGTGAATAGTTATAAAATCCGCGTTCTTCAAAAGCTTATTCATGTCCACCGGTTCCGCATTAAGGCTCTTGGCACTATCCTCCGAAAGGAACGGGTCATACGCCATGACTTTCATACCAAAGCTCTGTGCCCTTTTTACAAACGCCGCCCCGATGCGGCCGAGACCAATAACACCCAGTATCTTCCCATAAAGCTCAACTCCCATAAACTTCTTCCGGTCCCACTTCCCCTGTTTTACCGACGCGTTAGCAGCGGGAATGTTCCTGGACATGGCCATCATAAGGCTGAACGCGTGCTCGGCCGTCGAGATCGTATTGCCGGTGGGCGCATTCATGACAACAATGCCTTTCTTGGATGCCGCAGGTACATCCACATTATCCAACCCGACACCGGCACGGCCGATAACTTTAAGCCTGTCCGCGGCATCAATGATCTTTTTGGTGACAGTAGTACCGCTCCTTATGATCAGCGCGTCATACCCTTTTATCTTCACCGCGAGTTTTGCTTCTGAAAGTTTCGCCACTTCATCAACTTTGAAATTCTTATGTTGTTTAAGAATATCCACTCCCTCTTTCGCGAGAGGATCGCTTATAAGGATTTTTATTTGCATCGCTTTTCCCCTTTTTTGCTACTCATCCAGCAATATTTCTTCAGCTTTAGCAACGCCTTTCCCCAGCTCGGTCTGGTATCCGAGCTGGCGAAGCACTGTCCCAACAGCCGCAATAGCGGCTATGGTATCGTATTTGTCCATATATCCGAGATGCGCAATACGGAATATTTTACCCTTGAGATCCCCTTGCCCGCCAGCGATCGTCATCCCCTGTTCATCTCTCATTTTTTTCACAAGCGCCTGGCCATCGACATTTTTCGGCACTTTTACGGCCGTGACCGCGTTTGAAGGCTTTTCGGAAAATAGCTCCATCCCGAGCGCGATCATTGCCATACGCGTGGCTTCCGCTAAACGGGCATGCCGCACCAAAATATTGTCAAGACCTTCTCGGAGCATCATATCAAGTACTTCGTTAAGTCCTTGTATCAACGATACCGCCGGAGTCCATGGGGTATCATTTTTCGCATAGGATTTTAGAGCTGCTTTTAAGCTAAAATAGTACTTTGGAAGATCCGAATTTTCGATCAGTTTTTCCGCTTTAGAGCTCACACTCAAAAAACTTAAGCCCGGAGGAAGCATAAGCCCCTTCTGTGAGCCGCCGATCACAACGTCCACCCCCCACTCGTCGGGTTTAAGCTCATCCGCGGATAATCCGCTGATGGCGTCGACTACCAGTACCGCGTCTGTTTTAGAGACCACTCCGCCTATGCTTCTGATATCGTTAACAATGCCGGTGGATGTTTCGCACAACGTACTAAATACGGCCTTAACCCCCGGGTTGGCAGCAAGCAGATCGCCGACAACTTCCGGATCCGCGGGTGCTCCCCAGTTAACATCGTAATTCACGGTCCGGACACCATACGCCTCACTTATCTCACCAAATCTTTCACCGAATTTACCGCCGCGGATCACAATGACCTTATCACCCCGAGAAAGAAGATTCACTACGGAAGTTTCCATCGCACCGGTTCCGCTTGAAGCGAACATAAGAACAGGGTGCCGGGTGCAAAAAACTTTTTTAAGCTTATCATTCACATTTTTTAAAACCGTCTGAAACTGCGGTGTCCTGTGATGGATCAACGTATCTGCCATCTTCAATAACACTTTTTCAGGCACTGGTGTCGGTCCCGGAGCCATCAGTCTGTATTTTCTCATTACATCTCCTGTGTTCTTTTTTCAGTGTTCTATTGTAACTTTTCGATCACGCTATCCACAATGCCATATTCTTTTGCCTCGTAGGCAGCCATGAAAAAATCTCTATCAGTATCCTTTTTGATCTGTTCAAGGGACTGCCCGGTATGCCGGATGAGTATATTTTCTAAATTTTCCTTTATCCTGTTGATCTCCCGCGCATGGATATTGATATCCGAGGCCGTACCTTGCATTCCTCCCCAGGGCTGATGAAGCATTATCCTGGCATGAGGAAGAGCATGCCTTTTTCCCTTCATTCCGGCCGCTAAAAGCACGGCACCCATGCTGGCCGCCTGCCCGACGCAATACGTACTCACATCAGGCTTCACAAACTGCATGGTATCATAAATCGCCAGACCGCTGGTTACTTGTCCGCCGGGCGAGTTGATATACAGGTGAATATCTTTGGTCGAATCTACATTTTGCAGGAACAACAGCTCCGCAATAACTATATTTGCCACATTATCATCGATAGCGGAACCGATAAAAACAACTCTGTCTTTTAGTAAGCGGGAATATATGTCATATGCCCTTTCCGACCTGCCGTCCTTCTCAATTACCATCGGAATCACGTTACTCATAACCCTCCTTTAGTCTTGCGTATTGTGTCTTGTGTATCATATCCACCATATTGTCACCAGTTGATATAGTGACCTATCACTATATCGATTCACCGGTTATTACCGCCTCCGCGAGAAGAAAATCTAATGTCTTATCCTCACGAAGTTGTTCTCTGACTCCGCCTATCAGATCATTCTTCTCGTAATATTTTTTAACGTTCTCGAAAGATTGATTATATTGGGTGGCCAGATTCCTCAACCATTCATCTACCTCATTATTTGTCGCGGAAATGTTTTCCAGCCCGGCGATATCATCAAGGATGAAATACAACCTTACCTTGTTCTCCGCCTCTTTTTCCAGGCTATCCTTCAATTTATCCTTGTACTCATTTATGACAGCTTCGTCCATTCCCTTTTGTTTCAACTCATCCCCGGCCCTTTTCATAAGCACTTCCTGCTGCCTTTTCACCATGGAAACCGGCAAACTGAACGGATGTTTTTTGAGAAGGTACTCCATTATCTGGTTCTTCATGTTTACCTTGCGGTTCTGTTCTTTCCTTTCCAAAAGCTGAGAAGAAAGTTCTTCCCGGACCTGGACTATTGTATCTTTGCCGATCTTTTTCGCCAACCCGTCATCGATCGGCGAGATCTTCTTTTCTTTTACGCCCCTGATCTTTACATGAAATATTGCCTTTTCCCCCGCATATTTCTTGTCGGGATACCCTTCAGGTAAGGTGACCTCTATATCCTTCTCATCCCCGCCTTTCATACCACAAAGCTCTTCCCCCATAGCGAGCATAGATCCTTCTTTGTTCGCTTCCACCCAGACATTCTCTCGTTTCGCGCTGATCGATTTCCCGTCAATAAAAGCCTCAATATCACAAATACCGTAGTCGCCTTTCTCAATAGCCCTATCAAGATCTAAAAACTCGGCGTTCATATTACGGATACGATCAAGCGCTTCGTCTACTTCACTATCGGATATACTGATCTTTTCTCCACTGACCTTGATACCTTTATACTTGCGCGTATTAACGTTAGGCTGGCTGTCCACTTTGGCCGTGAACTCTATGGCACCTTCCGCGCCAACACTGATCTCAGATATCTCGGGATAACTTACAGGGTTAAGCCCGTGTTCGTCCAGCGCCTTTTGATAGGCCATGGGAATAAGCCGCTGTTTCACCTGTTTCATGGCATCTTCCAAGTGTTTCTTTCGAATAATATCCTCGGGGGCTTTGCCTTTCCTGAAACCCGGTATGGTTACAGCCGCGCGAATATCCGACAACGCCTCCGACAATGCCTCATTCACCGTCGCAGGAAGAAGGGTTATCCTTATCTCTTGTGACGTACCTTCCGCCTTCTTGATCTTACTTTTCACTTATCACCTTTCGTTAAAATCTCGGTTCAACAAGCCCATAATTACCATCGTCCCGCTTGTATATCACATTGCTTTCACCCGTATCGGAATTTTTAAACATAAGAAAAATCTTTTTTGCGCCCTGTAACTCCAGTTTAGCTTCATCTGGAAGCATGGGTTTCTCTGCAAAAACATTAGTCTTCACTATCAGCTGCTTTTCTTCCGAAAGGGATCCCTCACCACCCGGATAAAATCTTCTCATAGGCTCCATGACATTATGGAAAACCAGTTTGCGCCTCTTGGAACGCAACCTCCCGGCTAACCGTCTTAATTGTTTTTTAACGCTTTCGGCAGCTTGATCAACGGACGCGTATATGTCCGGGGAACTCTCCTTGGCGACCACTTTATTCCTCTTTAAATAAATGATCACTTCGACTTTTTTGTTTAACTTTTCTTCTTCGAGAATAACCTCTGTCCGGTAAATACGAGAATATGCCTTTTCGAACTTTCCCAATCTCCTCTGAATGTACTCCTTCAGAAAATTGTCCATTTCAACATTTCTACTGGTAATATTCACTTCCATTTTAATACCCCTCTTTTTGATTTTGCCACCAATTTTTAAAAGATAACTATATCATCATATCAGTGCTTTTTCAACAAGTTATTTGCCGCATGTTATTTGGAGGTATTACGCGGCAAGCCGCGAGGAATTGACCCGGATTGATTAAATTTTTGGGAACACCGGGCGCGTGTATCAGAATATTATGATCCAATTGAAAAAAGTAAATATCAGGATGGGATAGAATGGACTGGTACACATTACTCGAGAACGACATATCCAAAGGATTCAGGATACAGCCGGAAAGCTGATCTCTTAAAGCGTTGACGTATCCATACGGTAACCTGTGGTCATAAATAATGATCATAACAGCATGCTCGGAAGGCATTCTCCGGCTATGAAAGATCGCTCTACATGAAAATCCTTTTCCCGGGTCTTGACCATAAAACTACCGCGCAAAACTGACATGTCTTTTTTAACCAGATCCTTTACTGAATGTGAAATGTTCCGCAAAAAAGGAAGATTTTCTTTCTGAAACCCGAAAAATACGGCTTCGTCCTCCGGATTGAACGCAATCCCCAGGATATCATCCATTTTCTCCAGCCTGCTGAGCATAAGCCCAAAAATACGGCTTTCTACTTTTTGCCTGAACGCCGGATGGAATGGACCCGCCAGGCAATCATCCCCAAGCAGCCCCTCTGAAGGATGCAACCCGCACCGAATAACCTTAATGCCGCTTATCTCGAAATAGATCATCAGGTTCGCGCAACGCTTAATGGCTTCAGATTCCGAAAGCGGCACATATCTTTTTTCATTCCACCAAGAAGCAAGCTCCGTCCCATCCACCACAACCACCGGATATATCCTCACCTGGGATGCTCCAAGTTCACAAGCGCGCATCGCAGTGTAGTACTCATCCTCAGGATGGGAAAACGGCAATCCAATCATCATTTGATGCCCCAGCAAAAACCCCTCCTTCAGTATCATGGCAGAAGCCTTCTCAACATCGCCCGATACATATCCCCTTTTTGCGGCGGTAAGCACATTATCCGACATAGATTGGACACCGAGCTCCACACACCTGACCTCATATCTCTTAAGAAGATCTAACTTCCTTTTGTCGATAAAATCAGGGCGCGTGGACAATCTTATCCCATTTACCACGCCTTTTTCGACAAATGGATATGCAGCCCTCAAAAATCCTTCCTGCACGAGGGCGGAAAGGCCTGTAAAAGTTCCGCCGAAAAATCCTATTTCAACATTCGTGCCGGAGGCAGGTATTGTGGATAGATACGCATCGACCGTCCGAGCAACATCATCCGGCGAAACGCCTCGATGTCCGCTTATTTTTCGTTGATCACAGAAAACGCATTTATGAGGGCATCCTTCATGAGGAATAAAAAAAGGAATAACATAGTTTTTTTTCAAAGCTTGTCCTTATCTATAAAATCTAGAATATCCAAGCCGGCGCGCTCAAAAAGTTCTTTTAATCTAACAAGTGAAAGGCCCAGAATATTAAAATATGACCCGCGAATGTCGTCAAATAACATAGCTCCAGCGCCTTCGACAGAAAATCCTCCGGCTTTATCATATGGACCCAATAGGGGGAGATATTTATCCGCGTCACCTTCTGATAGGCGCCTGGCAATGATCTCACTTTTATCGACCCCCGCGGCCTCGCGGCCGGAGGAAGTATCAATGACACAGATCCCGGTATACACAAATATGGCTCTTCCTGAAAACGTACGGAGCATGGCGCGCACCTCTTCTTCGCCGGTCGGCTTACCGATCACAGCATCCCCGCACATAACAAGCGTATCCGCCCCTATTATGACATCTCCGCTACCCTTCCGCGCTTTCTGAGCGGCCTCCGCCTTTCTGACAGCGTTTATCTCTACAACTTCAGAAATCGGTCTTTTCCCACCGGGAATCTCTTCAATTTCGCTCGGAACCGCTACGTGGACAATGCCGCACGAGGCGAGTATCTCTGAACGCCTTTGGGAAGCGGACGCTAAAATAACCCCGCGCATACGACTCCTTTGTCTGAGAGATACAACCTGTTCCTATCATCTACACATAGATCGTTGATGAACCTCTTCATTTCCTCAAAGTCGTTAGATCGGGGATATTTCTTCATAATGTCATTCAAGTGCTTGAACCTCGCGAGATACCAGCAGACATGTTTATACATTCGGGGGAAAACCCTGGTTTTGTCGTTGTGCTTAAAACAGAAAGAAAAATGTTCGATCATCACTTTTTTCACTTCATCAAAAGATAACGGGAAGTTCACGGTTCCATCCGTAAGGTAGCGGTATATATCGTCAAATATCCACGGATACCCGAAGGCCCCCCTCGCCACGGAAATGGCGTCGCATCCCGTGAGATCGAAAACTTTTGATACATCGAGAGGCTTAAAAATATTGCCGCTGGCAAAAACCGGTATTTTTACCGACTCTTTGACCCGGCGCGTCCATTCGTGGCAAGGGTTCCCCCGGTACATAACTTCGCGTGTCCGCGAATGCACACATATCGCGCTGGCTCCCTCCGCTTCTGCTGTCTTCGCGGCCTCAACGCAATTCACATTCTCTTTATCCCAACCGCTCCTGATCTTTACCGTGACGGGGATACTTAAAACTTTTACTAAATTACGGATTATTAATCCTAATTGTTTGAGATCTTTCAATAACGCTGAACCTTTTCCCGCGGATATCACCTTTCGGGCCGGACATCCCGCGTTCAGATCAAGCAAACCGTAGCCTTTTTCTTCGCATATTTTCGCGGCGAGTACTATCTTTTTTACATCCTGTCCGACCAATTGAACCCCCAACGGCCTGTCTTCCGGCACACTGTCAAGCATCTTAATAGTCTTTAAATTGTTGTAAAATATACCGTTCACGTCTATCATCTCGGTAAACGCAAACCTGCAGCCATGCTTTCTTGCCAATAAACGAAAAGATATATCGGTCACACCCGACATCGGCGCGAGAAAAACCTTCGCCCGGATCATCTCCGCGACAGGGTTATCCTTCGTTTGTTTCATGTATTTTTACCTTCTCTTTTTTTCGGGATACCCAACTGCTCACGATACTCGCGGGTTATTGTTTCGCGTACGTTTTTGTCCAATTTTTTTCTACCGCAACCGAACCGCGGCGCGGATGATACCTTGCGGCCGGCAAGATCCCGGGAATCGATAAGCCCTGCGCCATATCCGCGTGCGTTATTTCTCACATAATTATCGTTGGAAGCAAGTATCACTTTACCTTTACGCGCACACATCCTTACAACTTCTATTATCTTATCGTCACCGGCGGCGGTTGCGGAAAAAACCTGTGCCGGGTCTCTCGCGATATCCAGTTTATCTAAATATCTATATCGATCATCACCGTCAAATACCACTTTTACGTCTTCGATGAATCCACTGGACCGGGCATACTCGCGGCTCCTGGCAACAATCTCTTCACGGGCCTGGCTGAGATCCCGGGCCGCTTTAGCCTTAATATCCGGAATAGCATATATCGCGTTGTATCCATCTACCACAAGTGTTGTCATAACCCGCCGTCTTCTATCAATTAGTGTTGATCGTCAAGATCAGATCGCCCTTATGTTTGCAGCACGGACATTTTTCCCCTTGCCCTTTCAATCTCATTTTCTGACCGCTTTTTGTCCCGGCAGGGATCCGAAGTTCTATGTTCTTTCCCGTCCCGAGCTTGAATTTAGCCTCTCCTCCTTTTTCAGCAAGAGCCCTCGGTATAGGTAAAGCCGCTTTCACATCCGTATCGACATTCTCATAACCGGAGTGCGCCTGCCGTCCGCCGGGAGAATAGTAGTAAGTATGTGTGTTCCCGGCGGCGGAACTCCTACCTGAGAACAGATTCTCGAAAATACCATCAAATACAGAACCTGATGAAAATCCATGACTCCCGGTGGAAAAGTTCCTTGCGAAATCCGAATAATCAAAACCCTGAGATGAGGAATAGTTACCCGTGTACGCCCCTGTCTTGCGCAAATTATCGTATTCCGCGCGGCGTTTTTCGTCACCAAGCGAATAATAGGCTTCCGTTACCTTCTTAAAATGTTCTTCTGCCCTTTTATTCCCCGGATTTTTATCGGGGTGATATTTAACCGCGAGTTTTCTATAAGCCTTTTTTATCTCATCCTGACTCGCATTTTCCGCGACACCCAGCACTTTATAATAATCCTTTTCTGACATCCTTTCCTCCCTATCGCTATGGCGTGCCTCACCATATTACATAGCGTAATTATATAGGTTCTTACTGCGATTGTCGAGCAGGTATAGGACCTCTATTCACGGTCTATCGACTATGGACTATAGGCTGACAGCTCAATCAGACTTCGATTTCCTGTTGCCGCAGGAGAACCTCTTTCGCTATATGTTCCATAAGTTTCCTGTACTCCAGTTGCCCCACGAGCCGGTGTGAATCTGCATTATCCAAAACAGGAATATACTCCATATTCCTCGCCTGGAACATTTCAATAGCCGTTTTGAGATCCTCGCCTTCAAAAACGACCTCACCTATCTCACGGACCATATCGCCGGCAACTATCAACTGATCCATCTGTTCCTCGTAAAATGTCTCGCGAACCTCACTGAGTGATGTAACACCAATAAATTTTTCATCCATTCCGATCACGGGAAAATTGTAACCATCGCTGTTTTTCATTATCTCCAGTATCTGGTGCAAACGACTATTTTCCCTGATAGGGGTGAAATCCTTATCCATCATTTCACGCACTTTGTAAGTCGCGATCACATCCTCTTCGGTAATATTTCTGTACATCTCATCCGCTTTTTTTATTCCGTATTTGATCATCGGCGGCGCCAAAAACTGCAAAATAAACGTAGTGGCCGTCACCATATTGATTACGAGAAGACCCGCGTCCTCAAAACCCGCGCGGCTAAAACTATTGTACGCGGCGATGGAAAGTCCTACCGCGACGCCGGCCTGGTCGAACAAACAGAATCCCAGGTATTTAGTCACAGTATCTTTGGCGCCAGAGATCTTTCCGCCCAAATACGCTCCGGCCATTTTTCCTGCGCCGCGGGCAAATATGTACGAAATGGCCAATATGGGTACACTGCCCATGATCAAGATCCTGGCATCCAGCCTCGCCCCGACAAGCACAAAGAAAAGTATATAGATCGGACGGCTGAATTTTTTCATCGATTCGAACATCTCTCTATTGTCGGAAGATTGGAGATTAGATACCATCGCGCCAAGCGCCATAGCCGCGAGAATGGAATCTACTTTTAAATAGATCGCGAGTCCTACCACAAAAATGATCGTCCCCAGTGTGTACGGCAACAAGCGTTCCGCGTTTTTCGTATGTTCAACCACTCTGTGAAGGATATACGCCGCTGCAACACCGATAACAATAGAAATGATAATCGCTAACACCGGCGTTGTTAACATACCGATAATGGAGAAATCGCCGTGCACCATGAACGCCATCGCAAAAACACTGGCCAGACCATATATGGTCAGCGCGAACACATCGTCTAACGCCACTATAGAAAGCGTCGTCATTGTAACCGGTCCGCGGGCTTTGTATTCACCCAGGACATTATACGTCGCCGCCGGCGCGGTAGCGGAAGATATAGCACCAAGGATAAGCCCCATATAGAGTTTCCTCGTTATGAGCGTCACCAATAGTGTAACACTAAAAAACGTAAAGATAGTTTCACAAAACAATATCGTATAGATCGATCTGCTATATCTCTTGAATCGTTCAAAATTAAGCTCAGATCCTATCATAAATCCTATGAGCCCAAGGGCAAAATTAATAAGCGGTATAAAAGAGTCCAAAATGGAGCCGCTTAACACTCCGTGAAAAGATTTCCCCAGAAATACACCGATCAAAATGTATCCCATTACAGCCGGAAGCTTCAATTTTTGGGATAACCCGCCGCCAAGCGCTCCAAGTAATATCACCAATCCTATCACCAGTAGTATATTCATAACATCATCTTTGTTTTTAAGAATTTTTTATTTCTTAGACTTTTTCTTCGAACCGCGCCTATCGCCCGAAGATCGCTTCTGCCAATATTCTTCCAGTTTTTTGCTCACAAGATATTTGATAGTACCCTTCGGATATTTCCCGTTTTTATCCACCGTACCCGCTTTTATGCCGGTCAAAAGCTCGATCCCCTCATCGACCGAGGATACCGCCCATATGTGAAACTTTTTATTTGCAACAGCCTTTATCACTTCATCCTTAAGCATCAAGTGTCGCACATTCTGCCCGGGTATTATCACACCCTGTTTTCCGGTAAGGCCCTTTATTTTGCACACATGATAAAAACCTTCGATCTTTTGATTTATCCCGCCAACCGGCTGGATCATTCCGTGTTGATTCATAGAGCCTGTCACCGCTATATCCTGGCGCAAGGGCTTCCTTGAAAGAGATGACAACAAACAATATGCTTCCGTACTGGAGGCCGAATCTCCATCCACTCCGTCGTAGGACTGTTCAAAACAAATACTGGCATTCAAGTTCAGCGGATGATTTTGAGCAAATTGTTCCCCGAGAAAACCGGTTAATATCATCACACCTTTGGAATGTATCTTTCCTCCCATTTTGACCTGGCGTTCGATATCCACCACTCCCTTTTCCCCGATATAAGTCCTGACAGTAATGCGCGAGGGCTTTCCGAACATGTACTCCCCCATATCGTATACAGCCAACCCGTTGATCTGTCCGACCTTTTCACCGTCCGTATCTATCATTATCACGCCGTTCTCTATCATTTCGCCGATCTTTTCCTCAAGAAGATTTGACCGATAAACCTTCTCCTGAATTGCTTTCTCCAAATGCGACATCTGAACATGCTGGGCATGATCCTGACCGGCCCAGTAATTGGACTCCCGAATTATATCCGCGATATCCATAAAACAGGCACTGAGCTTCTCTTGATCGCCCGCGATACGTGATCCGTATTCCACTATTTTCGCGACAGCTTTTCTGTCGAAATGACGAAGCCCTTCCGCGTCGCATCGAACTTTTATAAATGCCGCGTACTTTTTTATCTTTTCGGGATCCCTCGCCATCACGGCCTCAAAATCAGCTTTGACTTTAAACATCTTACGGAAATTTTCGTCATAATGGTACAATAACTGGTACAACCACCTGGGGCCGATCATAATGACTTTGATGTCGCATGGAATAGGGCGCGGTTTAAGGCTTGTCGTGGATATAAGCCTGAACTGTTCGTTAATGTCCTCCACCTTTATCTCATGATTGCGTATAACTCTTTTTAACGCGTCCCACGCCATGAACGCGCTCAGGACATCCATTGACTGCAATATCAAATATCCGCCGTTCGCCTTATGTAACGCACCGGGCGCGATCATGGTAAAATCCGTAGTCATAGAACCAAAGTGGGCCGCGTATTCGATCCTTCCGAGTAAATTGTAATAAGTGGGGTTCTGCTCAATAATGACCGGCGCCCCCTCGGAATAGCTGTGATCAACCAGTACGTTTACCTGATATTTTTTAAAAACGTTCTCTTCTGAAGGAGGCTTCCCCCCCAGCATCGGCATTGTAATAGTCTCTTCTTCCTCTTTGAAAATATCTATGTTCTTTAATATATCTTCTTGAACACGATTGAAATGCTGGACAACATCCTCCGACTCCCTGTATTTAAACCGCAGTTCATCGATCATATGCCGCACAGAGAAAAGAGTAACTTCTCTTTCCAGGTCTTTTATCATTAACTTGGCTTCTTTTTCCATGTTACGAACTTCGGTCAACACCTGTTCGATCCTCACGTGAAGTTCGCCCTTTTTTTTCTCTATTTTCTCCTTTTCGGAATCCGACAACTGTTCGTACTCTTCCGAGCTCATAGGCTCCGCCCCGACACGCGGGACAAGCACTACACCGGTCACTGTTTGTTTCAATGCGAACCCTTCTTCATCTGCCCTATCCTCTATCTCCTGTAGCGTGGATTCTCTCTTTTGTTTATACTCACTCAAAAGGTCATGCTTCCTTTTCTCATAATCCTCGCTTTCGAATGCCTTCGGGATCTCAACTTTCAGATACTGCACCATTTCTTCCATGTCCCGGAGAAACGCCTTACCTTCTCCCGCCGGTAAACTCAAAGCTACAGGTTCATCATCATGCACAAAATTATAGACATAAACCCAATCGTTCGGGGTTTTCTGGGTTGCCGCCAGTTCATATACCACTTTCTTGACTTGAGTATTTCGGCCTGTTCCCGCCTCACCGCAGACGAATATATTGTACCCATCGGATTTAACATTAAGACCAAAATCTATTGAGCCAACAGCCCTCTCCTGATGTATCGGCTCATACTCAAAATCATAATCCTCTGTTGTTTTAAAGGGAAAGTTGGAATATTTACAAATCTTTTTCAATTCTTCCGGCTTCAACTTTCTATGTGACATATTGCCCTCCAGTGCTATTGCTATTTTGCACAAAATTTGCGCTTATCTAAGGAAATTACCCTATCGAAGCGTTGTAGTCAAGCTTGTGACTATGTCCTAAACACAATACGGTATACTTCCAGCCACAGGGGTATACTGAAGACCGCGGCTACATGAGTGTAGAGGATTATGCTACTTAAGAATTTGTTATCCGCGTTCGTATATGCGCCTATAACGATTAGGGAGACAGCGGTCGGCATTATGGCTTGCAGAAATAAAAAGAATCTAAGGCTGCTTTCCAGGGGAACCAGTAGCAGAACACATAGAACGATCAGAGGAAATATCAGGAGCTTAACCAGCATTCCCGCAATTACGGGTGTCCTTCTATCCGGCAAATGCGCCGAATACCGGCAAAGATAGGCGCCAAGGGTCAGCATGGCCAGCGGGAACGCGGCATGCCCAAGCTGCCCGATAGGCTCCATCACGATAGATGGCATATTGCCCTTGCCAAAAACAGCTACCCACAAAATTGAAAGAACTGTAGCGATCACCGGTGGGTTCAACAACACTTTCGGCTTAAAGGAATCCTTCAATTTCCCCGACAGGAACAATGGGACAAGAGACCACATCAGAAGATTGAAGCCTATTATGAAAAGAAACGTGTATACCAACAACCTATCCCTTAAGAGACCGGAAAAAGCGAACAATATAATGTTCATCGGCAAATAACCACAATTTTGGAACCCCGCTGCGCACAAAAACTCTTTTTCCGGGCGAGGGGCTTTGAACGATCTCAAAACTAACGCGCCCAATAACATTCCAAAGAGCGAAAAGAGAAGCGCGCAAACCGGCAGCAGCCACCAGTTCTCATACTCTGAAAAGCTGAAATTCAAAATGGTCTTGTTTACGATAAGACAAGGAAAGATGACACGAATTAGCAGCTGGCTAAGCATATCTACGAATTTGTCATTGACTATTTTTCGGTGGTAGATCACATATCCGGCAACCACCAAAATACAAAGCTTGGCCATAGTCGCTACTATCATATAAAAAGATAAATGCACTCCCATAAGATCTGCCGCCGACTATCAATTATTGCCCGGTTTCCCTAACAGCTTGAACATCTTTTTCTTATACGCTTCAACACCGGGTTGATCAAACGGATTTACCCCTGAAATATAGGCTGAGATCGCAACAGCCTTTTCAAAAAAATAAAACAACTCTCCAAGGCTAAAAGCCGTTCTTTCCGAAATAACAATAGTTGAATTCGGCACTCCACCTTCGGAATGCGCCTCGCACGTGGCTAAATAAGCCTGTTTGTTTATAAATGAAAGGCTTTTCCCTTCAAGATAATTAAGATCATCCAGATTTTCCTCGTTCGCGGGAACTTTACAACATGGTTTTTCATTTCCCTCAATAATGAACGTCTCGAAAATATTCCTCTGGCCCTGTTGCATCAACTGCCCCATAGAATGAAGATCTGTTGTAAAGTCACATGCGGCCGGAAAAATACTCCTCCCTGCCTTCCCTTCACTTTCTCCAAAAAGCTGTTTCCACCATTCCGCGATAAAATGAAGCCTATAGTCAAAACTTGCCAAGAGCTCTATAACCTTCCCCTTCCTATAAAGAATATTGCGAATCGCGGCGTACTTATATGCCGGGTTCTTATCTATATCGCATACAGACATTCTTTCAGCGCATCGCTGAGCGCCATTAACAATATCATATATGTTCACACCCGCACAAGCCGCCGGCAAAAGTCCCACCGGAGTTAGAACCGAAAATCTGCCCCCTGTATCATCCGGGATCACAAAACTCTTATACCCCGCAGAATCCGCCAGTTTTTTAAGAGCCCCTCTCTCTTTATCCGTAGTACAGACGATCCGGTCTTTTAGCTTATTCGGCCCATATTTTTTCTTAAGTGCGTCTTCAATGATCCTAAAAGCGACTGCCGGCTCAGTGGTAGTCCCTGACTTCGATATAACATTCACGCTGACATCTTTATTCCCGGCCTCGATCATATCCAACAGCTTCTCCAGATGCTCCCCGCATAGATTGTTTCCTGTAAAAAATATTTTTTCCCTGCCCTCATCAGATGCCAGCATTTCGATCGCGGCTCTGGCGCCCAAATAAGACCCCCCTATACCCACTATCACAATAAGATCAGAACATCCTTTCATTTGTTCCGCGCATTCTTCGATCTCTTTAAGGGTATCCTTGCTCGTGTTTACGGGAAGATCTATCCATCCAAGAAAATCTTTTCCCAGGCCGCGCTTGGAGACAAGCAGCGAATGCGCATTTTTAACTTCGGGAAAGATAGCCGCCAAGTCCTCTTCTGACACAAAATCTTTCAAATATTTTGTGTCAAGCTGTATGCCTTTCGTCATAACGATACCTCACAGTTTTTTAATCACTTTTTTTAATTTTCCTGAAGGCATTATAAAAACCGGATAATTTTGCCCTAAAATGAAACGGTTTTTTCATATCTGAATTTGTGATCTTAGCCCTTTTAAGCGCGTATATATCCCGGTTCAATCTCGCCGGCCCCCTGTTTGTCGTACAAGCTGCCTTGTATCCCGCGTTCTTTACAACCTCTTTTATTTCTTCATTGAATCCACCTGTAGGATAACAAAAAATATCGGCTACTGCTCCTGTATTCTCCTTGATATCCTCCCGGCTGCCAGCTATCTCATCCCGGAGTCCCGCAGTGTCCGTGATCGACGGCAAATAGACATTATTGCGGGTATGTCCGCCAAATGTTATACCATTCTTCTGCATTAGCCTTACTTGATCCCACGTTAAGTACCCGTCCTTCCTGTCGACATACCCGGTAATAAGAAACATAACAGCCGGCATACCATGCTTTGCCAGTACCGGAAAAGCGTAAGTGAAATTATCTTCAAATCCGTCATCAAAGGTGATAACAACCGTGTGCGGCAGATATTGTTTACCGTTACTTATCGCCTCTGCCAGTTCCGCCATAGCTATCACAGAATATCCGTTATCAGCCAAAAACTTCATCTGTCTCACGAAGTTTTCAGGCGTCACACACAAAGAAGAGCCCTCTTCATGGGACACCGAGTGATACATCAGGATCGGAGTTACCCGGACGGGACGCATGCCGACAAAATAGAACGCGCTTAGACCAATTACGAGGATCATGCATACGTAAATGATCCGAGTCCGTAACGATTTTTGTGTTTTTCTTGTGGGCATAGTGTTTTTCACGGATGAAATAAGAACAAGCTCAGTGAAGCTCCACGGCTCTACTGCCGTGGCCTCTGTTTTTTTAGGATTCTGCTTCGCCGTGGAGCGGAATCCTGAGCCAGAAAGTCACGCATGGAAGGGCGTGGCTTTCTGGCGAATGGACAAAACCCTGACCCGGGTTGCAGTGACCGGGATCCCGAAACCGGGACCCCGGCAACAATTGACATGATAGTAACTTTAACTCAAGAAACAGCTATCGCGCTTACCGGGCACTGGTCCGCAGCATCTTTCGCCTCTTCTTCCTGAGCCTCCGGAATATTATCGCTCTTCACGATCGCCTTATCCCCATCCATCTCATATATGTCCGGAGCCATTTGCGCGCATAAACCACAACCGATACAAGCATCCAAATCTATTATAGCTTTCATTTTTTACACCTCACTTTCATTTTTCGTATTCTATCAGAACCAAAAAACTTATTCAAGAACATATTATACGTCCCAAACAGACCAGCTTCCGCCGCCAATGCAAACAAGCGGGATACAGGCCGCGATGATCAAAAGATTGTATTCAAACCCGCCGTTTTGGAGAAAAAATCCGTAGACCAAATTGATCTTCCAGATACTAACCAGCATAATGCTTATTATCAACACAGCAGAATATCTGGCGAGTATCCCAAAAACCAGGAATATACCGCCTACAAACTCAATACAGGACCAGATCAGCGCGATAGAATGAGGAGCGG
>JAHJBY010000039.1 GCA_018813285.1 Candidatus Omnitrophota bacterium | reverse complement strand
GGCCATAAGTTCGACGACCACAGCGTAAAGCTGCGACGCTATGCCGCCTTCCATCTTGACGAACAACATCCCGCCTTCCTGTATAAGCTGCCGACTTTCTTCATCACGGCCTGCCAAAAGATCCCTTACGTCACCCACGGCCACATCCCGCGGTTCGACACCGTATTTCGCGTTAATGATCCCATATATCCCGCTCAAACTGTTTTTGTCCCCAAACGAAACGTCATCCGTTGAAATAACGTCTACCGCCCCTGCCAGTTCAAGAACCCTTGCGATATTTTCCGGAGTAATGGCGCAATCGTCCGCTATCCTGACGTGAAGTCTTACCGGATAGCTGTCTCTGCCGCGCCTTTCCCGAGCGTTCCTGTGCTCGTTCGCGAGCCATCTGAGTTCCGCGGCATTTCCCACCCTGAAAGAGGCGATCTTTGTCCCGTTGTCCTTGTTAAGTCGCGCGAGTTTTCCCGCGAGCGCCCTGCCCCTGCTTTCAACGCGGTATGTTCGCGTGAGGCTGTCGATCCTCATCCGGTAAACGCTTAATTCGGATATTTCTTCATCCATCGCGATGGGCAGATGTCCGGTAACCCTCTTCAGTGTCTCATTAATATTCGCTATGGCTCCAATCGTCTCCGGTGTAAGCTCCACTATGTCCGGATCGGTAATGGCGAAAATACGCCTGTCTTCTTTTTCTATAGCCCGCGCGAACTCTTTCACCGTTCTTTTCAGCTCCTTTTTACTCATCGCGCCGGCTTCGATCATACCGGAGGCATAAGCACCGTACCTGTTTTTGTATTCCCTCAGCTTCTCTAAATTACTTTCCGCGTCTTTTTCGTTCAGGGCCACAAGTTTCACACCTCCTGTTGCTTTATCAAGGCTTTTAACAACCTCATTGGAACTTCCCGCTATGCCGAGAAGTATACCGGTACTTGCTTTTCTTGAAAATCCCAACGATCTGGACAGCCACGTCCAGCCGGCGGATACCCCCAGGCGCGCGTACTCATAAAACAGATATGCCCGATCTCTGATAAAGACAAACACGTCTTTCGCCCCCGACAGGAAATTTCTGCCGGCTGCCAGAAAATCCTCTTTTCTTCTCGGCCGCCTGAAGAACGTATCCTCTGTTTTCGTTATCTCCCCGTTCCAGATTTTTAAACCCGAAACCCGCGTCCATCCCTTTTCCATTCTCACCCCATTCAGGTCAAACAGCCCGTTCGGTCCGGTTTCCGCCGCTTTAAACCGCGAATCGGTAATGGCGGTGATGTACGCCAGGCTGCCCCCTTTATACAGATTCCCGATCTCATGCCAGACGCCGTTACCCAATGTCCTGGCCCGGAAATACGCGTTCCTGAACCCTCTCAACATCGTCGCTAAGAGAAGCGTCTCTTTAAGCCCGCTTCTCCCCGCGTAAACGTAACCCTTGTGTGTAGCGCAAAAAAGACGCGGAACGATATCGGCGTCGGAAAGCCGCATCAACTTTATGCCCATTTCTTCGCATTGCTCGATATCGATATATTTTTCATCTTCCCTTTCCAGATAAACAACAGTCAGGCCCGAAACGTCCGGCAGCCCATTCCCGTTCAACAGACCCTGATGTTCGGCTATCTTTTTCATGTTTTCCAAATTTAATCTGCCGTCTTCTGTTTCCAGGCCATCCAGCTCAATGTTTTCCCCGCCGGGGGAATAGAACACGATGTTCTGCAAGTGCTTATCACCGCTCGCGAACAAAGCATCTGCCTCCCCGATAAATGCTCCGTCCAATTTACAGAATATGCTCATCGCCCCGGGCCTGTTCTCCGCGGCAAGCGTTCTCCCGTCAACCGGATTGACACAGACACGGATCATTTTCTCTTTACCTACCCAGGAAGAAAACCGGATCCCGCGATAATACCTGATCTTGCTCTTGGCGACTATCACTTTTTCCACTACGCCCATCTGGGACAGGACCCTGTCCATAAACTCTTTCGCGCGCCTGTAAACCTGCGATGGCTTCGAATTTCCTTCTATCAAACCTTTCGTGACGAGGGCCAGAACGGGAAGTTGACTGGCAAGCCTATACAGATCCTTTTCCTGCCTCGAAGGCCGCAGCCGAAAATGATCCAAAAGCACGTTCCGCTTTAATCTGACAATCCCTTCTTTCACTATCCGGTTTATCTCATTTATCCGGAAAATGATCCTATCCATCGCGCGCGACTGTTCCTCATAACATTCACTGCTCATCAGTTTTTTCGTTACCAACAGGCCAAAAGCGCCAGTTACCTGTGACAACATGTTTTTAATGTCATGAACAATAACATCTATCAGGATCTCGAGATCCGGTATCTTGTATTTTTCTTTTTCAAAAGGCAGATGAAACCGCACTTTCGTCCCATTCCCCTCGCCTTCGGAACTTATCGTGAACTCTTCTCCCGCGTACGAAAAAAGAAGCTGGTTCAGGTAAAAAAGCCCCGTTCCTCCGCTTTTCCCTTTCTCGACCCTTTCGTCACAACCGACAGTTTTCCTGAGAATATCTTTAAGCCTTTCAGAGGAGATCCCCATACCGTCATCCTCTACACTGACTTCAACACTATCCTCTTCTTTCCTGTCTTTTATTGTTATCCGGCCGCTCTTATATTTGACGCTGTTCTGGAAAAGCTCATCCAGAATATACCCGACTACCGCCTGGATCCCTCCGACTTTGATCCCCGGTGATAAAGATACCCTGAACTCAACATCCGGGGCAGCCAGTTTAAACTTCTCCACCGACTTATTAACCAGCAGGGATAAACCGATATCTTTTCCCATCCTCGATAAACGCTCTAAATTTTCCCCCAGGATATTACGCATGTCATTCAATTTTTCTCCGGCCGAACTGATTCCCGCGTCGATGAAACCAATATATCTGTTAATTTGTTCGATAAGACCGTCGTTTTTTTTGATGGTTTCCGTTAAACCTTTTTTCACGCCCGCGGCAGCCATTTCCATACCCGCCATATTCTGGCCTATCTCAGTCATCCATGCCACAAGATCCGGCGGAACTCCGGTGTCGATAAACCGCCTCAACCAGTGAGCGAGAAAACCCTCCGGATATTCTTCAACGACATAATAATTCTCGGGGAAGAGCGCGCACTGAAGCAGACGCGAAATCTCGTGGCCGAATAACGGGCAGATCATTTCATGGAAAATATATTCCTGCATAAGAATCGTAAACTCTTTATCGCCGACATTCTCTCTGATAAACTCGATAAAATCTTTACTCAAG
>JAHJBY010000038.1 GCA_018813285.1 Candidatus Omnitrophota bacterium | reverse complement strand
CAATACTTATTTCATCAGTTAAAGCCTAAAATCAAAAACCTTGACCCTGACACTGCAATTGACCGCATCTTTGAGGATGCCTCGCCTGATAATATCTTCTTTTTTGGTCCAGACGACTGAACATTGAAATTCCTATACATAATTATAATGATAAAATCTCGACTTCCAAAAAATCACCGAGGTTTTCTATATCAAAAGACCTATTGTAAGGTCTTCCGTAAAGCTGGTGGGGAGAGAAGGATTCGAACCTTCGAAGGCTGAGCCGACAGATTTACAGTCTGTTGCGTTTAACCACTTCGCTATCTCCCCAACGGGGTATATGGAACCTCCTATATAAACGTATGCTGCCTGAATGTACCCGTCTTCGCTTATCTATTTCGTATCATTTTGCTTCGCCGGGTTATCCGCCTTTTCTCTCGATCGGTGGAATCCGCCGTAGCTTTAGCGAAGGCGGATAAAAGAACTATTTCGCGGCTTTCACTTTCGCCGCTACCAAGCTGGCCTTGCTTATATTATCGATCTTCTGCTTAATATCTTTGGGCGCGACTTTATAATAAACGTTATCCTTTAAATAAGAGGCGTCCTGCTCTATCAGCTTGAACCGCACTTTATACTGCGCGTTCATAACGCCGAAAAACGACGCTGCAGCTATCCCCACGATCGCAATAGCCGCTCCAACATATACACCTATAAATTTCATTTTTATTCTCCTGTTGTGGACTTACCGCACAAGATCTGTGGAGCCGGCGGAGGGAATCAAACCCCCGACATTCTCATTACAAGTGAGATGCTCTATCAGCTGAGCTACGCCGGCTTAGGCTCTAAAAGATATCATTTTTCCTATCAAAAATCAAATATTTTCGCCTCTTGCCTGAAACGGCGCTTTTCATTTTAACCTTACGCGAGGCCTGCCCTGCTGAACGCCTCAGGAAGGCAATTCAGGATATCTGTCGCTGTCAGGCTGAACGGGCCGACATGTTCTACCGCGATATCTCCCGCCAATCCATGCAGATACACCGCTGATATCGCCGCGTCAAAAATATTCACGCCCTGACCGATGAACGAGGCTATCATGCCGGTAAGCACATCCCCGGTGCCGCCGGTAGCCATGCCCGAGTTACCAGTATCGTTGACATAAATACGTCCGTCCGGGGCGGCCACCACTGTTCTGTGCCCTTTTAAGCACACCATTACGCCTGTTTTTTTGGCAAATTTTTTCGCCGTGCCCTCTCTGTCGGACTGGATCCTGGATATGTCTTCACCTATGAGACGCGCCATCTCTCCCGGATGTGGCGTTATAACTATCGCGGTATTTCTTTCCTCAAGAATATCCACATGTCCGCAAAGAGCGTTAATACCATCGGCATCAAGGACAAGCGGGCAATCTATTCTTTCCACCAGCATCCTGACAAGCTTATATGTATCCTTAGCTCTTCCGAGGCCCGGACCCAGCGCGACAACATCGCATTTCGAGGCGTAATCGAGTATCGCGGGGCACGCGTCAAGGCTTAACCCCTGTTCCTTGTTCTCCTGAAGCGGAAGGGTCATGGCCTCCGTCAATTTCACTTCCATTATCGCATTGAGCGATCCCGGTATGCCGTTCGTGACAAGCCCCGAACCCGCCTTTAGCGCTCCCTGCGCTGAAAGGTACGCGGCGCCGGTCATTCCCCGGGACCCGGCTATCACAAACACTTTTCCGTAATCACCTTTGTGAGAATCTTTTCTTCGTTCCGGTATTTTCTCTACATGTTTATGCGCCATCTTTCATCACCACCGCGTTTGATACAGCTACTTTATGAGTATGTGATATGCTTACATGCACATCGGTCAAATTGTATTTTTTCATCAGCTTCTCGGCCTGGCCATGCAGCACGGCGTAAGGCTTACCGTCTTCCGAATTCAAGATCTCTATGTCCGTCCACCTGAGGCCTATTTCGGCGCCGTCCGGAATGGCCTTTTTTACGGCTTCTTTCGCGGCGAACTTGCCCGCCATATGCGTAAGATTATCTTTTTTTGTTCCGGCATATTCCAATTCCCTAACTGTGAATATCTTCTCAAAAAACTTTATTCCGTGATCTTTCGCCGCTTTCTTGAACCTTTCGATATCTACGCTGTCTATGCCTATACCTGCCATGTTCATTTTATAAGGCCCTTCATTTCTTTTACGGCTTCCTTAATACCGGCAAACACTGCCCGGGATATTATGGAATGCCCGATATTAAGCTCATGCATACCGTTTATGCGCGCCACCTGAGTTACGTTCCGGTAATTAAGACCGTGCCCGGCGCATACGATCAGGCCTCGAGCGATAGCGAAGGCAGTCATCTCTTTGAGTACGCCCAATTCTTTTTCATGGTCGCCTCCTGAATTAAACGCTTCAGCGTACCTGCCGGTATGGAACTCTATTATTCCGGCGCCGCTTTTCTTCGACGCCTCGACCTGTTCCCGGCGAGGGTCGATGAAAAGGCTTACATCCACTCCCGCGGCAAAAAGCGCCGCGACAACTTCCGATACCCGGCGAAAGTTTGCCACACAATCAAGCCCGCCCTCGGTGGTTATTTCCTGCCGGTTCTCAGGCACCAATGTGGCCTGATCCGGTTTCATCCGGCATGCGATATCGACTATCTCGGGATCGACCGACATCTCCATATTTAATTTCGTCAGCACTTTTTCTTTTAATCCGCAAAGATCTTTTTCGTTGATATGGCGCCGGTCCTTTCTGAGATGGCAAACTATACCGTCGGCGCCGGCTTCTTCGCACTGGCGAGCGGCGCATACGGGATCGGGTTCAAAGGTCTTTCGGGCTTCCCGCACAGTCGCGACATGGTCTATATTTACGCCAAGCGTTATCATTTACTTTCAACCGCCTGATCTTCGGCTTTCCGCGGCACCTGTTCGGTTTTGGCTTTCTTGATCGGATACACTGGGAGAGATATCTCCACAACTTTGTCGTCCAGCTGCAGGGATTCTACATTGGAATGAATACCCAGGCGCAAAGTCACTGGACGTGTATATTCCCCAAGCTCTATCCTATCGGTCTTGAGTTCCGTAACTTTGTCCACAATAACTTCGGGTCCGAATATTGCCACGGACGCGGGGCGGATCTTCAGGTTGTCAAAATCCACCTTATACCCGGCAGGGGTTATACCGGTGAATACGGGTTTGACCTCCACCTCCTTTACTATAAAATTTGTCCGCGACAGGATATCGGCCACCGTTTCTTTTCTAAGCGAATCCGAGTTCACAAGATCAAAAACATAAAACCACGTCGCGATAGCCAAAACCAGCGAAAGTATTTTAGGCCAGGCATTATGAAAAATTTTATTCATCAACTCCATTGTTTATCCCTGCTTCTCGCGGTAATATTCCTTAAAATACCCTGCAAAAGACGTTTTTCTTATCTTGGGGCTGAACATGCCTTCTAAAAATACAGAAACATTTTTGGGCTCAAGGCATCTGGTGATCCTTCCGGAAACGGCCATGGAAATGTTACCCGTCTCCTCGCTGACTACCACGACAACCGCGTCCGTCTCCTCACTTAAACCTATTGCCGCCCTGTGCCTTGTCCCCATGGTTTTCGGTATCTCTGGATTCTGGGTCAGCGGGAACAAACATGCCGCCGCTTCTACGCGCTCTCGCGAAACGATTATACCGCCGTCATGAAGCGGTGTCGCGGGCATAAATATCGTATTAATAAGCTCGCTCGTCACCCGGGAATCTATCGCGACCCCACTCTCGACATAACGCCGCAAACCTGTTTCCCTTTCAATAGCTATCAACGCTCCTATTTTTTTTTTCGACAATACCACAGCCGCCTTTGCCACTTCATCAAGGATCTCTTTTTCGCGTGAAAACATGCCGAAACGCCCTATTTTGGCCAGGCCTCTTCTTATCTCCGGCTGGAAAATTATAATAAAAGCGATCACTGAAATGGTGAGAAGCCGGGTCAATATCCAATTTATAATAACAAGGTTTAATCCCCGGGTCATCATGACTATGATGCAGATTATGATGACACCTTTAAGAACCTGTTCCGCCACCGTTCCTTTGAGAAGCAGAAAAATTGTATAGTACGCCGCCCAAAGAAGTATGATCTCGAGGATAGTATCCCAATTTTCAATAAAAAAATTCATAAAAGACCTTGTCCCTTTATGGCATCGATGACCCTTACGACGTCCAGCATCGCGCCAACGTCATGCACCCTCACTATATCCGCTCCGGCGAACGCTGCGGCGGCTACGCTTGCCGCCGTGCCGAAAAGGCGCGCATCCGTTCCCCTGCCTGTTATTTCCCCTAAAAAAGACTTCCGCGACGACCCCACAAGAATAGTTTTGCCAAGGCTCTTTAGCCTGCCCAGCTCCCTTAAGATCTCAAGATTATGTTCGAGCTTCTTGCCAAAACCTATGCCGGGATCGATAACTATTTTGTCAGGATCGATCCCGGCCGCCTCCGCGATATCTATAGACTCCCTGAGATACGCCGAGATCTCCGCCATAAGATCGTCATATTCGGGGTCGTTCTGCATGGTCCGGGGTTTACCCTTCATATGCATTAAAATAACACCGGCGTCGAATTCCTTTATCACCCCGGGCATGGCTTTGTCGCCCCTTAACGCCGTTATATCATTTATGATATCGGCTCCCGCTGAAAGAACCTGACGGGCAACCTCGCTCTTCCATGTATCGACAGAGACCGGAATATCTATAGCATCCTTTACCGCTTTAAGCACCGGCATTACCCGCTTCAATTCTTCATCAACTGAAATAGCCGTTGATCCGGGCCGGGACGATTCACCGCCGATATCTATCATGTCCGCGCTAGAGCGCGCCATTTCTCCGGCATACCGTACGGCGTGCTCTATATCAAAGTATTCGCCGCCGTCACTAAAGGAGTCCGGGGTGACATTTAATATCCCCATGATCCTTGTTCGTTCACGCACCGCCGATCTTACATCCGCGGCCTTTCTTGTCTGAGTCATCACGTCCATTACGCTTTTTTGAATCCAAGAAGCTCCCGCACTTCTTCTTCGTCCATTGTTTCTTTTTCAACCAGTTTATTTGCCAGGAGATCCAGTTTATCCTTATTTTCCATAAGCTTCGTTCTCGCGAGATCATAACAATTATCAACGATCTTTTTCACTTCTTCATCTATGAGTTTCGCGGTATCCTCGGAATAATTTCTTTCTTCCGTTATGTCCCTTCCAAGAAATACTTGGCTATGCCTGCGCCCGAAAGTGAGATGTCCAAGACGCTCACTCATGCCGTACTGTGTAACCATATCCCTGGCAAGTTCAGTCGCCCTCTTAATATCGTTCTGCGCGCCCGTCGAAACTTCATGAAATGTTATTTCCTCACTGATACGCCCCCCGAGCATACCGGCAATCTTTCCGACAAACTCACTTCTCCTATGAATATACTGATCCTTTTGCGGCAGATGCATAGTGTACCCTAACGCCATTCCGCGTGAGATTATGGTAACCTTGTGCAACGGGTCGGCACCATCGATAAGGTAAGACATAATCGCGTGTCCGGCCTCATGATAAGCAATGATCTTTTTCTCCTCATCACTGATCTTCCTGGATCTCCTTTCGGGCCCGGCCATAACACGCTCCATAGCTTCCTGCAATTCCGCCAGTTCCACCGCTGTTTTGTTCCGCCTTGCTCCGAGGAGAGCAGCTTCATTTATCAGGTTAGCGAGATCTGCCCCGGAAAACCCGGCTGTCTGCTGGGCGATCTTCTTAAGATCCACTCCTTTTTTAAGTTTAACATGCCGCGCGTGAACCGCGAGGATAGCTTCTCTCCCGACCACATCAGGACGGTCCACCACTATCTGCCTGTCAAAGCGTCCCGGCCTCAAAAGCGCCGGATCAAGAACATCCGGACGGTTGGTAGCAGCCACCAGAATAACACCGGTTCCGGTATCAAACCCATCCATCTCGGACAAAAGCGCGTTAAGTGTTTGTTCGCGTTCGTCATGCCCGCCACCTATCCCGGAAAACCTCTGTCTGCCGACAGCATCTATTTCGTCCATAAAGATTATGGAGCCCTTCTTACTCATCTTGGAGGTTTTCTTTGCCTGCGCGAAAAGATCCCTTACTCGGGAAGCGCCTACACCAACAAACATTTCCACAAAATCCGAACCCGAGATACTGAAAAACGGAACGCCCGCTTCACCTGCTACCGCCTTCGCGAGCAGGGTCTTACCCGTTCCCGGAGGCCCCATCAAAAGGACGCCTTTCGGCATTTTACCGCCCAGTTTCTGAAACTTCTTGGGAGATTTCAGGAATTCTATGACTTCCTTTAGCTCTTCCTTCGCTTCTTCTATCCCGGCAACGTCGTCAAAAGTGACCTTAAGCTTTTCTTTGGTGGCCAGTTTTGCCCGCGACTTGCCGAACGACATCATCTTGCCGCCTCCCATGGACGCGCCCCTGTAAACAAAAAACCATAGAAATCCTATGAACAGGACCATCGGACCCAGAGTGTAAAAAATATTGGACAAAAAGGTTTGAGGCGGTTGGATATCAAAATCCGGAACTTGTTCACGCATCAGTTTTATGAGCTCTGTGTCTCTTTCCGGTATGTTGACAATAAATCGCTTGTCATCATTCAACTGGCCCAGGACACGATCATCGATCAATTTGGCGGATACAACGCGCCCTGTCCGGTCGTTGGTCTCAAGCGTCTGATAAAATTCTTTGTACGTGATCTGGCTCGTAGTCTGATCATAAGCCGAGAATATCCACTGGTAGATGTAAAAAAGCCCCATTATAAGAAGAAGCCACATGAAGATATTCTTTCCGTTATTCTTCGTCTTACCCGAAGCACCCGGTTTTTTGTTTCCCATGCCTGTGTTTTTTTCCTGTTTTTTCTCCATTTACCCCTCTTTCGGTGAGTTTGACCCATTATATCGCCGTTATTGTAACATACTCGCAACGGTTGGTCAAATAACGCTGTTCAACATATGGTCTCAATGTTCCCGCGCGGTAAAAACGATATCGTCTTTTTGTTTTGCGACCGTGACGCCGGGAAAATTCAATGATTTGCCGACCTCTCCGGTCCTTATGAAATAGTCCATGTCCATCCAGTGCCGGTATGTCAGTTTTTTTACATCCCCGCCCGCACGCGTAAAAAGCTCTTTAAACACTTCTTTACGCAGCGCCGCCGGCTGAAGGATCATATCTTTCGCTTTCACCTTCGTCGGCCCTATGTCTGATCTCACGCACCCGGAAAACACTTTTTGTTTTGCCGCATCAAGAAACGCGGCATCTTCCCTCATTGTATCACAAAGATTGGCAAGAGAACGCCGGATCTTCGGATTATACTTTTCCAAAAACGGCAAAACTTCGTGACGGACACTGTTGCGGAAGTATTTCGTATCACGGTTCGTGTGATCCTCCCTGTACGGCCAGCCTTCCGCATGAAGTTGTTGGATGATCTCCTTCTTCTCGACCCTTATCAGGGGCCTGATTATTTTCAATCCGTTCTCATATCGAACAGGGGGAATGCCTGACATCCCTTTAAGGGACGATCCGAGTATGAAGCGCATCACCACAGTTTCCGCTTGATCATCTAATGTATGGCCGGTGGCGATAATTCCGCAGTTGTATTTTTTCGCGCACGAACCCAGAAAATCGTATCTCGCTGACCGGGCTTTTTCTTCAAGCGACGATTTTTCCCTCTTACACGCTTTGAGGTTAAGTTCTCTATGCGCATACAGCAGGCCAAGTTCTTTTGATAATTTTTTTACAAACGCGGAATCAGCTTTTGATCCCCTTTTCCTTATACCATGGTCGAGGTTCCCTACCACAATCTCGAGATCCATCTTCCTCATGCCGCGGAGCGCCCTTAAGAGGCATACCGAATCCGAACCGCCTGACACCGCCACAAGCACTCTGTCTCCGGGATGCAGCATGTCATAATGCTTGATCGTGTCTTTGATTCTTTTTAAAAATGCCGGATATGTCAATCCGCGTTTAGCCATGATATTTCCTATGCCAGGGCGGACACAATATCCGCCCCTATTTCAAGTGCGGGGTGACCCCGTCCCTCGTCCATTCACATCCGCAATAGTTTTGTCTGTACAATTCCCATGCCCGGGCAAGTTCCATCGCTTTTTTAAACCCGTCTTTCTTTTTGAAATCCGCTTGCAGAAAACTATTTCCCGCCAGGCGGCTTCCGATATCGTTGATCAAAGAGGCATTCTTCATAGGGCCTATAGTTAATGTTGTCGTAAACGCGTCAAAATCACCGTTCAAAAAATGTTCATATGTTCTTTTTATCCGCGCATGAAAACAGATCTCACAACGCCGGGCGCCCTCCGGTTCCTCCTTAAACTTCCCGGCCAGGGACAACCATTCATTGTGGTCATATTTCCCTATGTACAGTTCAAACCCTAATTGTTCAGCCGCCTTTTGAACTGAGCCTAACCGGCGATGATATTCTTCTTCCGGATAAATATTCGGGTTATAAAAAAAACCTGTTACGCTATGGCCCTGGGCCTTGAGTTCCTGCACAGCCCCCGCAGCACATACTCCGCAGCATATGTGTAATAATATTCTCATGCGCATAGCATTTTTATGAAGCTTTCAGCTTTTTAGTTTTTTCTTGAACTCATTCCCCATCGTACGTTTTGCGTCTCGCGTTTTGCGATTTGACTCTTTTTAGCTGACAGCTGAAGGCTGATGGCTGATAGCTCTGTTGACCGTTCCCCCGCGCTATGCGCCATGCCCTGACTGTTCTTCTCAAACCTTCTTCAGTCGAGATCGCGGGGTCGTAGCCCAGGATCTCGACGGCCCGCGTTATGTCATATACCCTGTCTTTGAATATCCGATCGAAACGTTTCTTGATCGGCGGCAGTAAAAGACCGAGTTTGATGAGCCATTCCGGAATAGCGAGCGGCTTTCCTTTGCCCAATTCATCCGAGACGATCTCAACGAATCGCCTGATCGTTATGACCTCCCTGTCCGCTACAAAGAAGGTTCCGAGAAGCGCTTCGTCCTTTTTCATTGCCAGTTCCAGGGCCTGAACCACGTTATCCACGTATACGAGACGCAATTTATCCTTCATACCGGATAAGACAGGTATCGGCAACAGCCTCCTGTTAACAAGATCAAGTATCCTATCCATGGCATGCGGCTCGCCTTCCCCATAAACCATGCACGGCCTGATAACGCAGACCGCAAGCCCTTTCTCCCGATATTCAAGCGCTATTTTTTCAGCCTCTATCTTGGATCGGCCGTAAACCGCCGTGGCAGAATATGGCAGATCCTCAAAAAGCGGGACGTCCCGGTTTCCGCTTATAACAGCGACGGAACTTAAATACACCAGACGCTTTACCCCGCCCGCAAAACATGCCGAGCAAATATTGCGCGTGCCATAAACATTCGTCTCCTGCAGGCTATCGTCATTCTCGTCCCTGACACGAGCCGCGCAATGGAAAACTATCTCCGGTCTTTCGCGGAGGAAAATTTCATTTATCTGACGACCGTCCTTTATATTGCCGAACACAAGCGGCAATCCCATTTCTTCAAGAATGGAAATGTCGCTTTCCTGCCGCGCAAGACACACAATATCATGTCCCAATTTTTTTAAGCGCCTGACCAAACGGCCGCCTATGAACCCCGTCGCCCCTGTTACAAGAATTTTCATGTACTTTGATGTGTCCTTCAATCCGGGTTTTTTCCGTATACTGCTTTCATGCCGATTATGATAAGACATAGCATTAAAGTTACGCTATTAGCTAAAATAAGCGGGATCTCCTTAAGGAAAATACCGTAGACAAGCCAGCACACAACACCGATAACAAGTACGACATACATAACCATGGATACGTCTCGCGCGTGCTTTGTTCTTAACATCTTCATGATCTGCGGCAGGAGCGAAATCGTAGTGCAGAACCCGGCGATAAGGCCGATTAATCTTATATGAAAAATGTACATTTTATTTACTTAAGCGTATAGCCCCTCCGTTTAAGGGCTTTCTCCAGCATAGATAAAGCCACACTCACGCGTCGCACGATTTCGTAAGATTGTTCACGCGGCCAAGAGCCCTATCGGCGGGACCATAAGCGCAAGAGTCGTGCCCTGTGCCTGGATCTGAGTGAATCCGAATAAAAAGAAAAGCGCCGGGATTATGACCATACCTCCGCCTATGCCTATCAATCCGCTCAATATCCCTGCCGCTAACCCCAGAAAAATATACAATACAAAATTAGGCATTTTTCACGCCCCTTTTAGTGTCTTGCGTTCTTGTGCTCTTGCCCCACGCGCTATGCCCTTCTCGCCTCTATCCTCTCGCCTATTCACCATTCACTATTCACGACTTATCTTGACCCCAGTTTGTTCTCCTGCAGCGACAACGCCGCGTTAAGCCTCTCATCGGAAATAGACCCCCGATCTTTTAATGCCTCTCCGAGAAGCACGCCTCTCTTCCAGTGCATACGTAAAGCGTTGTCAAGCTCACCCAGCGTCACAATATTCTCTTCTACCAATATCTGACCAAGCGGCTTGTAATCCCGGACAAGAGATTCATCGTTGCTGAACACTCGCAACGTCAGATGATCGTCTTTTTTAAAGATCCTTCTGTCCGCCATGTACTTGCTGCCCGGTATCTTTTTCAGATACTGTTTTACCTCGGCCATCTTTTCATTAAGTTCGATGATGCTGTTAAATTCATGCGGATTATTTTTCATTACCAGAGCAAGAGTTACACTCATCAGGGGTGTTTTTTCAAACCTGTTAAGCCTGTTTCTGGACATTACGCACTTGCGCCTCCTGTCGCCCCCGGAATAGTAGAACGGCATAACCATGTCAAACATGCATACAAAATTTTGACAGATATCCATGTATTTGTCCGGTGTCGAGATGAACACGAAGTCGTCACCACCGATATGTCCCGTGAAATCTGTCTTGTTGCCCCATCTCTTTACCGAGGTGCTCAACATATAGGCGGTCTGCATAATGACCATGTCGCCTTTTAAATACCCGTACTTATCGTTGAACGATTTAAAATTATCGATATCGACATGTCCGACCACAAAAGTATCGTCATTTTTTATCTTCTCTTCCAGCATCTCCTCAATAATTATACTTCCCGGAAGCCCCGTAAGCGGACTCGCGTAAAAACTATTCTGCGACCTTTTCGCCGCCATCTCGATACGTATCCTGAGCTCAAGCAAATCCGGTGGTTTTATGAGATAGTCATCAACCCCCTGTTTGAGCTTTAGCAGTTTCCGCCGCAAATGACGTCTGTCTACAAGTATTATGACAGGGATATACGCTGTCATGAAATCGTTTTTTAATAGGTCGCATACCTCAAGTCCCGGGCCCGCGTCGTGTTGGACATCTATCACAACGACGTCCGGAGAAAACTTGATTATCCCGTCAATATCTGATCCATGAAGATCCGCGAAAAAAACCTCATGCTCCCATCCGTCAGAACTTGACTTCAAGGCAGTTTTGAGATCCTTATCACCGGTAACGATCAGCACCCTCAATACATTCTTCATTTTCATGAAAAACCCCGTCCGTTAATAATGTCTTATACTCTTAAAGCCTACCAGCAAGAGCAGTGTTTTGCAAGTTTGCAAGTTTGGGGGAGGCGCTCGTCAGCTGTTAGTCCACGGTCCATGGTCCATGATCCACAGTGAATGGGACAAGGGGTAAATCGTGAATGGCGAATCAT
>JAHJBY010000037.1 GCA_018813285.1 Candidatus Omnitrophota bacterium | reverse complement strand
TTTCTCCTCAAGGGCCTTCGTCTGATCAAGAAACGCGCCCACCATCCCCACAAGATGAGCTCGGGCGCCGGCTACTTCGCGGAATTCCAGGACGTTCTTACGGTAAAGGTCGTCGTCTTCCACACCGTAGAGGAGAATATCCTTGTCGTTCGTGATCTCGAAAAACTCGCCGGCGCTCATGCGCCCTTCCCTCATGAGAAGATCCGCGGTCTTCCTGCGGATATCTTTGTCGGGAAACGTTTTCAGAATGGAAGTGTCAATATATCCCTTCGCGCCTTCAAGGGCTATAAAATCCAGGTCATAATCCGCGACCAGGGAATTCAGAAGTTTGACGATCGAATACTGCGCGGACAGAGAGGAGTGCGCGTCCTGGATGTGGACGATAACATCGTCGCCACCGTCCAACGCGGCCTCTTGGATACCGGCTGCATCGTACGGGACCTCAATGTTTTTCCCAGGAAGTGAACTGCGATGATTAACACTATGGTCAGGCCGGGCATACACCCATACCGGTTTGCCGCCCTGGGTCCACCCGAGTTGTTGATGCGCGAAGATGAACGCAACGATTAGACAAACGCATTTAATAAAAAATATGTGACGCTTCCTCCATGTTGAAACGCCCCGCGTCTCTTCTTTTTCCTCGGAGATATCAGGATAGCTTTTGCTCGCGTTGTCCTTCGTATCGCGGCCTCCGTGTATAAGCAACAGGTGTGAAAACAGATTCCTCATCCTTCACCTTCCTTGATTTTGCTAACTTTTGTTAGTTTTACCTATATACATTGTACCACATTTCCCATGATAGTCAACTAAATGCTTCCAGCTATTTTGCGTCTTAACAAATTGAGCGAATCAAACCAGATATGTGGTATAGTAGAAGTGGAGTTAATCTTTTTCAGAGCTTAATAGCGAAACGATTTCTTCCACTATCGCCTCAGGCGTGGATGCGCCGGCCATTATACCGACTTTTTGGGCGTTTTTGAACCAGGTAAGTTTTATATCTTTCACAGATTCGATCCAGTGCGTTCGTCTGTTCATTTTTTTCGCGATCTGGTATAATCGCTTCGTGTTGGCACTGTCGACGGAACCGCATATCAGAACGCAATCGTTCTCGACCGTAAGAGATTCTATTTCTTTTTGTTTAACTGTTGTAATACGGCACGTCGTGTCGTAGAGTTTTATGTCCGGAATGATCCGTTTTAAACGATCCATTATGCCATTTATATTGCTTAACGACTGTGTCGATTGCGTTATTACCCTTGCTTTCTTTATTTTCTTTAACGCGCTAACAGGGACCCCGCGCGGAGACTCTATCGTTATGGGTTTCTTCTTCAGCTGGCCCGCGATACCCTTGACTTCTGTATGCCCCTTGTCCCCGATTATTATGACCGTGTTGTTTTTCTCCAACATTTTCGCGATCTTGTACGTATCCTTCACCTTGGGGCAAGTCGCGTCCATTATCCGGTATCCGCAAGCCCTGGCGCGGGTAAAAGTCTCTTTAGGCGCGCCATGAGCGCTAATGATAAGGATGGATCCCTTTTTTGCCGGACGAATGCTTTTTACTTTCCTTATACCCTTCTCCGACAACTCCCGCACCACATGGTTATTGTGCACAATGTCACCAAGCACATGAACCGGATTTTTACTATCGGCAAGAGATAGACAGATATCTATCGCGCGCGAGACACCAAAACAAAATCCTGAACTTTTAGCGACATTTATCTTCATACCCCTTCCCTTCTTACGTTTTGCTTTTCGCGTCATGCGTTCCGCGCCTTGCGCCTTTTTTAGCTGAAAGCTGAAGGCTGATGGCTGAAAGCTGAAAGCTCTGTTGCCCCTTGACCCTCTGCCCCTCTGTGCCTCTGTGCCTTTTTTGACCCTTGCCCTCTGCCCCTCTGTGCCTCTGTGCCTCTGTGCCTTTTTTGACCCTTGCCCCCTGCCCCTTGTCCCTTTTTTTCGCTGAAAGCTGAAGGCTGACAGCTGAAAGCTGAAAGCTCTGTTACGATAACGCGTCTGTTTTTAAAGCAATGTCATCTATTATCCTCGATAATTCCTGTTTATACCGTTTTTTCATCTTTACACCGGCCGACAATGAACGCGCCTCTTTGATAAGCGCGTGTATTTTACTAACGCAGTAGAGGCGCGCCCCGGATTTAATTATCAATTGTTCTATTTTTTGAAGATCCTCCTTTGTCTTAGATTTTTTCCCGAAAAGCACTTTGAATATCTTCTTGTCTTTTGTCCCCAGCCTCCTGAACGTTTCCCATACAAGCAATGTCTTTTTTGATTCGGCGAGGTCCGAGAGAACCGGTTTGCCGGTTCTAATTGTAGTGGAAAATACATCAAGAAGATCATCAAGTATCTGAAAGGCTCTGCCAAGAGCGATACCAAGGCCGGATAATTTCTTCAACTCGGCATTCGCCGCCCCGGCAAGAGATGCCCCGATCTTCATGGGGCCGCAAAATGTATATTCCGCCGTTTTAAACGTACATATATCGAAAATCTCTTTCCTTGAGATCTTATCAATGCCTTTCATCCCGGAAGTAATATCAATAAATTCACCGGCGCCGGTAAGCGCGGCTGTCTTAATAAACTCTACAAGCGCTTTCTCTTTCCTCTCGCTATTTCCGTCAAACGATAAAAAAGAACCCACCGCAAGGGCAAAGATCACATCACCCGCGACTATGCTGAGATCGGATCCCGTCTCATCATCGGAAGATATCTTCAGTTTACTGTTAAACAACCGGTGAAGCGACAGCTTACCGCGCCTCATACAAGACTTGTCAATGACATCATCATGAATAAGCAAAAAATCGTGCAGAAGTTCCAGCGAAAGGGACGCCCGCAATAACTTTTGCCGGGAGATCCTCCTCTTTTTGGTATATCCGAGATACGCCAAAATGAACAGTATAGGACGTATACGCTTTCCGGGGCGTTCAATAAAATCCTTTATGCCCTCAAAAAGAAGCGGCGAGATCGTATGCAGCTTGAGGTCCTTTTTCACATCGGCTTGAAAGAGGCGTATTTCACGGTCTATGTCTTCTTTAAGCTTGTTTATCATGAGAATACTTTATCAAAACAA
>JAHJBY010000036.1 GCA_018813285.1 Candidatus Omnitrophota bacterium | reverse complement strand
TGGAAATGTACCGGATCTGGAATCAATTTCGCTCCTGTCCCCAAAGATAAATGAAGGCAGGAGCGCTTGCCGTCGCGCATGGCCACCTCAATAGAGAAGTGGAAGCCATCGTTGCATACAAAAAAGCCATTGAAGCCAGCCCGGGTTTCGCCGGAGCCTATAGCAATCTTGGAAATGGGTACTCGATGATCGGAGTTTTTGAAAATCCGGCACCTGCATAAACACAGACGGCAAAATACGTTGACATTATCAGCCGGATGATATATTATTTTTTAACTGATGCGGGGCTGTAGCTCAGCTGGAAGAGCGCGTGCATGGCATGCATGAGGTCAGGGGTTCGAGCCCCCTCAGCTCCACCAAATTTTGCGAAGCAAAATTTGATCCCGCGAAGTCCCGCGAAGTCCCGAGCGGAGCCGAGGGAAGCGGAAGGGCCGAAGGGCCTGAAGTCGAGGGGAGCGAGCGTTAAGAAATGCGAACGAATGTGAGCATTTTAGTGAGTCGAGGGACCAGAAAAAGCGAAGCAAAATTCGGCGCGGACAAATTAAAATTGGTTAGCAGACATAGGTTTTTTTATGGCATGTTATGAGTGTGTGTTTGAAAGAAAGGCGAGATGTTTTTTTATCTCTGTTTTTTTAAACGTTTCGCTGGAAAAGTTTTAAAATGGAGGGGAAAAATGATAGAATCCCGAAGAGAGCAGTTTGGTCCGCATTTGATGTTGGACCTCAGAAAGTGTGATGGCGAGAAACTTAAGGATTATCAACACATTTTCGGTGTCCTGGATGAACTTCCCGAGAAGATCGGCATGACGAAAATAACGCAACCGTATGTATTTCCTTATAGCGGGCTTCATCCGGAAGATAAGGGGATCACCGGAACCGTTATCATTGCCGAAAGTCATATTTCGATACACACCTTCCAGGAAAAGGATTACTGTTTTGTTGATGTCTTTTCGTGTAAAGATTTTGATGTAGAATTCGCGGCCAAGTATATAATAGACGCTTTTGAATCAAAAGAATACGACAGATATGTGGTCGAACGGGGAAAAGATTTTGTAAGATATAAACAGCCCAAAATGAGTGCTGTTGTCTGATCCCGATCATCGGGTGGATGCAATGGGGCGGAACAAGGTTTTTGCGGGATTGGATGAAAAGTTTACCGCGTTTGATACAGCCCGGATAGCTATTCTGCCGGTATCATACGACAGGACGAGTACATGGATAAAAGGGGCCGACAACGGTCCCTTTGCTATTATAGACGCGTCTCCCGCGTTGGAATTCTATGACATAGAAACGGATTCCTGCGTGTATCGAGAAGGAATTCATACTTGTGAGGCGCGGATAATTAAATCGTCTCCGGAAGAGATGGTACGCGTTATAGAGAGGGACGTAGATAACCTTATCACTGCCGGTAAATTCACAGTCCTTTTAGGCGGTGAACACTCGGTCGTTATCGGAGCGATCAGAGCTTTTGCCGGACGAACAGGAGATCTCAGTGTTCTTCAATTAGACGCGCACGCGGACCTGCGGGACAAATACGAGGGGTCGAAATATAATCATGCTTGTGTAATGGCTCGCGTAAAAGAAGAGGTATGCCCTGTCGTGCAGGTGGGTATACGGAGCATGTCCAGAGAAGAAAAAGATATGATCATACCCGGGAACACGTTTTATGCACGGGATATAGCAGGAAGGCCAGAGGCTAGAGGCCAGAGGCTAGAGGATTGGGTAGATAAGATTATCGACAGGTTATCCGACAATGTCTACGTTACAATAGATCTGGATGTTTTCGATCCTTCGATCATGCCGTCAACCGGCACACCTGAACCCGGCGGGCTCTTTTGGTATGATGTGTTGGCGCTTCTCGCTGAAGTCGCTAAAAAGAAAAATGTGGTTGGTTTTGATTGTGTTGAACTTTGTCCCAATGAGGTGAATAAAGCCCCTGATTTTTTAGCGGCAAAACTTGTATATAAGTTTTTGAGCTACATTTACAAGAACAATAAAACATAAAGGTAAAAATGCGTCCGTACAAGTTTGATAAAATAGAGAGCAAATGGCAGAAGAAGTGGAAAGATGAAGGCCTTTTCAAAGTTGTTACCGCGGATCACAGGAATAAGTATTACTGCCTCATGATGTTTCCTTATCCGTCGGCGGCACTTCATGTAGGCCACGGACGGAATTATATCATCGGCGATGTGGTGGCGAGATATAGTATAATGAAGGGTCTCAACGTTCTTACGCCCATGGGTTGGGACGCGTTCGGTCTTCCCGCGGAAAACGCCGCCATTAAGAACAATATCCATCCATCTAAATCCACAATGAGCAATATTGCCATGATGAAACGGCAGCTTGATTCCTGGGGCGTGAGCTATGATTGGGACCGGGAAGTATCTTCCTGTACGCCGGAGTATTACAAATGGACACAGTGGATATTCCTTAAATTTTACGAAAAAGGCCTGGCGTATCGAAAAAAAGCGTTTGTAAACTGGTGCCCTTCCTGCAACACCGTGTTGGCTAACGAGCAAGTGGCCGCCGGCGCGTGTGAACGATGTGACAGCCGCGTGGAACAAAAAGATCTCGAGCAGTGGTTTTTCAGGATCACCGAGTATGCCCAAAGGCTGCTTGATGACATTGACAAGCTTGATGAATGGCCTGAAAAGGTCAGGACAATGCAGAGGAACTGGATAGGCAGGCGAGAAGGAGTTAACATCGATTTTCCGATAGTGGATTCCGATAAAAAGCTAACCTGTTTTACGACGCGGGTGGACACCATATACGGGTGCACATACATGGTGCTGGCCGCGGAGCATCCCATGATAGAGGAATTGGCGGGCGGCAATCCGGAAAAAGGCGCGATCATGGATTTTGTGAAGGAAGTGAGAAATGGATCCCGGATAGAACGGACGCGAACAGAAAGGGATAAAAAAGGGATATTCACAGGCCGGTATGTCGTCAACCAGGTGAACGGTCGAAAGATCCCCCTGTGGATAGGCGACTACGTGCTTACGGAGTATGGCACCGGAGCGGTTATGGCCGTTCCCGCGCATGATCAGAGGGATTTTGAGTTCGCGAAAAAATATGATCTTCCTATTGAAGTTGTGATCGATAACCCTGAAAGGCCGCTCGATGCTAATAAGCTTGATGCCGCCTATGAAGGAGAGGGCGTCCTGCTCTCATCCGACCAATTTAGCGGCGTTCCAAGTAACGCGGCTAAAGAAAAGATCGCGGATTACATGGAAACCGAAGGCATAGGAAAAAGATCCATTCATTTCAAACTAAGGGATTGGCTGATATCCCGGCAAAGATACTGGGGTGCGCCTATTCCGATGGTCTATTGCGATAAATGCGGCATAGTTCCCGTATCCGAGGATGATCTTCCGGTCCTTTTGCCGGAAGGCGCGAAATTTAAGCCGACGGGTGAATCTCCGCTTAAAAGCGCCGCTGATTTTGTAAAAACAGAATGTCCCGCCTGTAACGGACCGGCCAGACGCGAAATAGATACCATGGATACCTTTGTGGACTCCAGCTGGTATTATCTCCGGTACATCTCTCCCGGTTTGACCGATAGGCCTTTCGATACAAAAGATGTAAATAATTGGCTTCCCGTGGACCAGTATATCGGCGGCGTTGAACACGCCATATTACACTTATTATATTCCAGATTTGTGACCAAAGTCTTGTACGATATGGGTTATGTCGGGTTCGATGAACCTTTTAAGAGGTTATTCACTCAAGGAATGATCTCGAAAGACGGCGCGAAGATGTCAAAATCTAAAGGAAACGTTGTTTCACCTGACGCGCTTATCGAAAAATACGGAGCAGATACAGTGCGTTTGTATACGTTGTTCATAGGCCCTCCTGAGAAAGACGCCGAATGGTCGGATAAAGGTGTGGAAGGGGCGTATAGATTTCTTAAACGGGTATGGAACATATTGGATATTCTCGCGGTATCCGCGAAAACGGGGAACGTAGATCTTGAAAAAGATCTTCTTCGGAAAATGCACCAAACGATCAAAAAAGTGACCGAGGACATAAATGAAGAGTTTCATTTCAATACCGCCATAAGCGCTGTTATGGAGCTGGTGAATCATATTTATTCGGGGATAGACAGGTGCGGCGCCGGATCTTACGGCAAGGGAATTTTGAATGAAGTATTAAAAAATATAACACTTCTTTTGGCCCCGTTCGTTCCGCATATAGCCGAGGAGATATGGGAGAAACTCAGCGGTGCCGAGAGTATTTTTAAACACGAGTGGCCTGGTTACAGAGAAGATATGTTATTCACTGATACGGTTATAGTGCCTGTAGAGATCAATGGAAAACTTCGTTCCAAGATCGAGATTCCCAGGGGGTTAGAAGGGGACAAGGTCAAGGAAGTCGCGCTGGCGGATGAGAAGGTGCAGGGGGCCGTTGGTGAGAAAAAAGTCCGCAAATGGGTGATCATCCCGGATAAGCTTGTTAACATTGTCATATAGGAAAGGAGATGTCCTGTGAAAGTTCTTGTTACCGGTGCCGGCGGGCTGATCGGGTACGAATCTTCAAAATTTTTTCTGGGACTTAGCGCGGAAGTAACGGGTATCGATAACAATATGCGGAAATATTTCTTCGGTGATAGCGGAGACGTTTCCGGAAATATAGAAAATCTCATATCAACAGGCCGCGCTTTTAATAACCTGGGAGCGGATATCAGGTCAAGAGACGCTGTTCTCGGCATATTCAGAGAACGAGGTCCATTCGATCTTGTCATACACACCGCAGCGCAGCCCTCACATGATTGGGCGGCAAAAGAGCCTTTTACAGACTTTGACATTAATGCCGTTGGAACGTTGAATTTGCTGGAAGCCTTCAGGCTTTATTCTCCCCGCAGTGTGTTTATTTTTGTTTCCACCAATAAAGTGTACGGTGATACGCCCAATAAGGCCGCATTGATCGAACTTGAGGATCGTTATGACTACGCGGACGATCAAGAGATCGAAGGCATTTCAACTAAAGGTGTGAGCGAACGCCTGACAATAGATGATTCCACGCACAGCTTATTTGGGGCGTCAAAGGCGGCAGCCGATCTCATCGCGCAGGAATACGGGAGATACTTCGGTCTTAATGTAGGCATTTTCCGTGGTGGATGTCTGACTGGGCCGCAACACTCCGCTGTCGAGCTTCATGGTTTCCTCACCTATATTGTAGACTGCGCGGTGAAAAACAGGCCGTATACGATATTCGGCTGCAAAGGAAAACAGGTAAGGGACCAGATCCATTCCCGTGACGTTGTCAGCGCGTTTCATGAGTTTTATAAAAAACCGGGGAAAGGAGTGGTTTACAATATCGGCGGCTGCAAACAAAATGCCGCTTCCATACTTGAGATCATCGCGATCCTCAAGCGGGATTTTGGCTTGAAATTGGATCATACTTATGTCGATCAAGCGAGGACAGGCGATCATATCTGTTACTATTCCGATATGGCAAAATTCAAGAAAGACTATCCCCGATGGTCCATCCAAAATACCCTGCGCGACATTGTTGAAGAGATAATCGCATCCAGGTAATAGCTATCCACCATTCGCAACAATATTTTATCGTGAAATAAATCACGAAACATTTTAGGTGAAAAATGCAGTGCCCCACCAAAAGCGCGAACGCCTTATTTTACCGGATATTTGAAATTTATTTATGAAGCTTGCAACAGTTTTACCCAATTTCCAAAGAGCGCGTAAAAAAACACTTGCATTTTATACGCGAATGTTGTATACCAAATACTGGTTAGTGAATTTATGAACAGAGTTTGATCAAAATATCACAAAGGATCGCAGGCAGATGCTTAAAAAAACGGACAAAAGGAAGGTATCTAAATCAACTATCTCTCGCCTTTTCGTTTATTTAAGGGAAGTCTCGAAACTCGCGAATCTGAATATTCGGACTATTTCATCCGCTGAACTTGCTGAAAGGGTCAATCTTGGCGCCGCGCAAATCAGAAAGGATCTGGGATACTTCGGGCATTTCGGTGTCAGCGGATCCGGGTATGACATCAAGGAATTAGAACGGGCTCTTAAGCGGATACTTGAAAAAAACAAGAATTGCAGAGTGGCTATTGTCGGGTGCGGGAATTTGGGTACCGCGCTTATATCCTACGGTGGATTCCAAAAACAGGGAGTCGAGATCGCGGCCGCGTTTGATACGGATCCGAAAAAGATCGGGAAAAAATATGGAGGAATTCCGGTACAACCGTTAGATAAAATGCCGGGGGCTATCAAGGCAAAAAAAATAACGATCGGGATTATTACCGTACCCGCGCAGAATGCCCGGGAAGCAGTGGATTGTCTGGTCGATTCAGGTATCAAATGTATACTGAACTTTGCTCCGGTCGGATTAATGGTTCCGGAAGACGTAACGGTCAAAGACGTGGATCTTTCACGGGAAATAGAGACGTTGTCGTATTTTGTGGATAATAATGTTGTTGGATAGATGTTAAACCTGACATGAACAAGGAGGAGAAAATGGGCGAGGGAAATGTACAAGTTACCGCGGATTGCAAAACGCCGGCCAATATCGCGTCCGCGTTGGCAAATTCGATTTGTGTGAAGAAAACAAACGCGTCGATTGTAAAATTACTGATCCTGGGATTTTTCGCGGGCGCGTATATAGCCTTTGGGGCGGCTCTCGCGACGCTGGTAGGGCATGACGCGGCGAAATTTGTGGGAGTAGGGCTGGCGAAATTCATTATTGGCGGTGTTTTTTCTGTCGGGCTGATGCTGGTGGTAATAGCCGGCGCGGAGCTTTTTACGGGAAATAACTTGATGGTGATGAGCGCGTTAGATGGAAAAGTTCCTTTTGGGAGGGTAGCGTACAAGTGGGCAGTAGTTTACATGGCGAATTTTATTGGCGCGGTATTTCTCGCGTGGCTTATGTTCCAGACAAATCTTTGGGAAGGGCATGGCGGAGCGATAGGGGCTTTTGCCGTTAAGATCGCTAATGCCAAAGTCAACTTAACGTTCAGTGAAGCGTTTTTCAGGGGTATAGGCTGCAACTGGTTAGTTTGTCTGGCTGTATGGATGGCGATAGCGTCAAGAGACGTTATCGGTAAAATCGGGGCAATATTCTTTCCGATTATGGCGTTCGTGGCCCTCGGGTTTGAGCATTGCATCGCCAATATGTATTTTGTCCCTTTAGGCATATTTCTTAAAGGAACAGCTTCGGCATCAGCCGCGGGTCTGGATTTAAGTAATCTGACCTGGCAAGCCTTCGCGATAAAGAATCTTGTTCCTGTTACATTGGGGAATGTTGTCGGTGGAGCAGTGTTTGTAGCCGCGTTGTACTGGGTTGTTTATGTAAAACCGGAAAAAGCATAACGAGATGATATGAAAGTAAGATTGCCGGAGTTCGGCGATGGCAGTGCTTACGGCACTATCATCGCCTGGTGTGTCGAAGAAGGCGAGCTTGTGGAAAAAGGGCAGTTGCTTCTTGAGGTTGAGACCGATAAGGCCATCTTGAAGATCGATACTCCGGCGAGTGGTGTTTTACGCGCCGTATATAAGGAAGAAGGTTCAGTTGTCGGTCCCAATGAAGAGTTGGGCGAAATAGAAAAGAGAGGAGAAAACTAAAAGTGAAAATAATATGTTTCGTCATAATAATGAGCCTTGCCCTCGCGGGGATAGGTAATTCATCCGCCTTTGCGCTAACAAACGAACAGCTGTTGGAGAAGATGAACGAGCTGGAAAACCAATTAGCCGCGGTCCGTTCTGAATTGACGGAGTTACGGGAAGAAAGGACCAGGGTCGTCGCGGTAAAACCGGGAAAAACAGTTGATGAAAAGATCCCGGTTCCGAAATTTACGGCGTTACCCGAGATAGAGTTATATGGCTTCATAAAAACCGACTTTTCGTACGATACATCAAGGACGAACAATCCGGATGCTCCCGGATACGTAATGTCTGAAGATGGTGTTGGAGATGACAACCAGTTCGCGGCAACGGCGCAGAATAGCCGCTTTGGCATAAACATGACGGGCCCTGAAATATGGAACGGCCAGGTAAAAGGAAAAGTGGAAATAGATTTCCTTGACGCCACCAGCGATAATTCCTTCAGGCCGCGGATACGGCATCTTTACCTTGACGTGGTGTTTCCCGGCTGGAGCTTGCTTTTTGGACAGACCTGGGATGTGGTCGGTCCGTTGGGGCCTGCCACGCTTAATACCAATGGCTGGCTTTGGAGAGCTGGAAACATAGGGTTCCGGCGGACACAGGCACGACTGACTAACATACTTGATCTATCTTGCGGGGACTGTATCACGACCAGGATCAGCGCCAACCGTAATATCGGGGCGGGGAACGACACACTTAACACCGGCGAAGATTCTGGCTGGCCGCTTATGGAGGCCAGAGTGAGCTATGCGACCAGAAGGCTTTTTGACAGAAAAACGGAGATAGGTATCGGCGGACTTTATGGCGAAGAAGAATTTGACAGAACGCCCGCCGCCAGCGATGACCACTGGAGCGCGAAGCAATGGGGCTTTGTGGCGGACGCGGTGATCCCGGTATATGATTCGATAACTTTAAAAGGTGAAGGTTTTTACGGGCGGGATCTTAACGCGTTTTTAGCCGGGATAGGGCTGGGCGCTAATACTACCAAAGAGACGGGTATCCTCGCTTATGGCGGTTGGGGACAGGTGTCTTACAAAATGAACGATTATATAGTTTTGAACAGCGGTTATGGAATAGACAACGCGGATAAAGACGACATCAACAGCGGCCAGAGGACAAGAAACCAGATTGTTTTCGCTAATGTTATATATTCACCGATCGAACACCTTAAGTTCGGTATAGAATATTCACATTGGTATACAGAATATCTGAATGCCAATAATGGAGAGAATAACAGGATCCAATCAGCGGTTATTTGGGATTTTTAATGAGGATACTTACTTCGAATACCCCGGGAGAGAGATATGCGTAAGGTTTTAACAACTTGTATTTATTGCGGCTGCGGCTGCGGTCTTTATTTGACCGAAGATAAAGGCCTTGTTACGGGAGCGTATCCGAGCGTTAATCATCCGGTATCAAAAGGAAGCTTGTGTGTAAAGGGATGGAATTGTCACGAGTTTGTCAACCGGATGGACAGATTGACACATCCTCTGATAAAGGAGAACGGCGCGTTTCGAAAGGCCACATGGAAAGAAGCCATAGACCTGATCACGAAAAAGTTTAAAGCTATAAGCTCTGAAACGGGAGCCGATTCAGTTGCTTTCTTAAGTTCCGCGAAAACAAGCAATGAAGAAAATTATCTCATGATGAAGCTTGCCAGGGCGGTTTATAAGACAAACAACGTCGATCATTGCGCGCGCCTTTGTCACGCGTCAACCGTAGCCGGCCTTGCCGCGACTTTCGGGTCCGGCGCGATGACCAACTCTATTAACGAGTTTGAAGAAGCCGATTGTTATTTGATAACAGGGTCGGATACCACCGCGCAGCACCCCCTTATCGGATCGCGGATAATCAATTCTGTCCTTGAAAGAGACGCCAAGCTGGTGGTTGTCGATCCCCGAAAGATCGAACTGGAGAAATACTCTACAATTTACCTGCAGCAGAAGAACGGGACAGACGTAGCATGGATAAACGGCATGATGCGCGTTATAATTGAAGAAGGCCTCGAAGACAAAGAATATGTTGAGGAAAGAACGGAGGGGTTCTGCGACCTGAAAAAGCTGGTGGAAGAGTATACTCCCCGGTATGTTGAAAAGATCACAACCATTCCCGCGGAGAAACTCATAGAAGCGGCCAGGATATATGCCACGACAAAAAAGGCCATGATAGTTTATTCCATGGGGATAACGCAGCATACAACAGGTGTAGATAACGTAAAATCACTTGCTAATCTGGCCATGTTAACGGGGCATGTGGGGCGGGCGTCAACCGGTGTTAATCCGCTCCGGGGCCAAAACAACGTTCAGGGCGCGTGCGATCTCGGTGCTTTGTCCAATGTGTATTCAGGGTATCAAAAGGTCACAGACGAAACAGCCAGGGAAAAATTCGAAAAAGCATGGGAAGTCGAAGGCCTGCCGGGGAATATAGGTCTTACGGTTACAGAGATAATAAGCGGTCTTGATGGCGGAAAAGTCAGGGGGCTGTATATCATGGGTGAGAACCCCATGATAAGCGACCCGGATTCGAATCATGTCCGCAAATGCTTGGAGAACGCGGAATTTTTAGTGGTACAAGACCTGTTTCTTACCGATACGGCGCGGTTTGCCGATGTTGTCCTTCCCGGCGCGAGTTTCGCGGAGAAAGACGGTACGTTTACCAATACTGAAAGGCGTTGCGAAAGGATAAGGAAAACCGTCGATCCGCCCGGGGAGGCCAGGGCAGACTGGGAGATATTGTGTGATGTCGCGAAAGCATCCGGATACCGGGGGATGGATTACACGGACCCTGCCGAAATCATGGAAGAAATAAGAGAAGTGACGCCCATTTACGGTGGGATGCGTTATGACAGGCTGGATTCCTATGGTTTGCAATGGCCGTGCCCTTCTTTAGACCATCCGGGGACACCGTATCTGCATAAGGAGAAATTCGCCAAAGGGCTGGGTACCTTCATGCCGAGACCGTTTATCGAGCCTGTGGAAAGCCCGGATGATGAGTTCAATTTCATTCTCTCGACGGGCAGGATCTATTGGCATTGGCACACGCGTACGCTGACCGGGAGGACGTCAACTCTGGAGAGGGAAGCTCCGAAGCCGTTCGTGGAGATCCATCCGGAAGACGCGGAGAAACTGGGCATAAAAGACGAAGAAACTGTTAAAGTTACTTCGCGTAGAGGAAATGTGAGTTTAGCGGCCCGTATAACCGGGAAAGTCGCTCCCGGATCGTGTTTTATACCGTTTCATTACAGGGAAGCCGCGGCGAATGTTCTGACCATAAACGCGGTGGATCCTGTGGCGAAGATACCGGAATATAAAGTTTGCGCGGTAAAAGTGGAGAAAATATGATCATTAAAAAAATATCGAAATCAGATATAGGCGAATTGTTGAGACAGTCAGTTGAAAAATGGGAAACGTATGTACCTGTGGATACTGACCAGGGCGATACGCTTTTCACTTTGCTGCCGAAAGAAGGCAGTGAACTTGAAAACGCGCTGGAGAAGGTCAACCTCAAGGACGAGTGGACGGTAATTTCGCCCAAAGATATCTTTTTTCCGCAGTTGGAGACGATGTTCAGCTTCGAAAAAGATAATATCAAGGAGGAGGTGGAATCGTCCAAAAAGCTTATATTTGGCCTCAAGCCTTGCGACGTAAAGGGGATACTTTTTGCCGACGCGTTCTTTAAAAGAAACCTTGACGACAAATATTATCTTTCGAGGGCGGAAGACAGGGTTATAGTAGCGATAGGGTGTCTCCAACCGCCGCGTCCGGAGGCATGTTTCTGTACATCGGCTAAAACAGGCCCGTTCATAGAGGAGGGGTTTGACTTACAGTTGGTGGATGCCGGTGATGAGTACATAGTGGAAGTAGCTTCTGATAAAGGCAGGGAATTCGTTGATTTGTATCCTGAGCTTTTCAAAGACGCGGAAGGAGATGTCTCCCGCAGCGCGCGGAAGATAAAATCTGACGCGGCGGATGCCGTCAAGGTGGAAGTTGACTTCGAAAAGGCGCTTGCGATCATGAAGGGCGATCCGGACCTGAAAGAGAATTATGAAAGGATCAGTGAAAGATGCCTTTATTGCGGAGCATGCGTATACGCGTGTCCGACATGTACCTGTTTTAACGTATTCGACGACAACAAACAGGATAAAGGTATCCGTAAGAGGAACTGGGATGCTTGTATTTTTGAAGGATACACAAGAGAAGCGAGTCAACACAATCCGAGAAAAGAAAAATCGGTCAGGGCGGCCAGAAGGTATGAGCATAAATTGAAATACGATTATAAAGTAAACGATGTCAGCGGGTGTGTGGCATGCGGCCGGTGTTTAGCCAGTTGTCCGGTCAATATCGGTATTTCAAAATTCATTGAAGAGATAACGACAAATAAAAGGATTATGTAACCCATGAAAAACGAATATATTCCATACAAAGCGGTGATTAGTTCTATTCAGAAGGAAAGTTTTGATACAAACACCTATAAAGTTGTGTTTGATGACGAGAAGATCGGGAACTCTTTTGATTATAAGCAGGGCCAGTTCGCCGAAATATCTTTGCTGGGCATAGGTGAAGCCCCCATTTCTATCACATCAACACCATCCAGGAAGGGTTTTTTGGAATTCAGCATAAGGGCCGCGGGAAACCTGACAGATAAGATCCATGAATTGAAGGTTGGAGACAGCCTTTTCGTAAGAGGCCCTTACGGCAACTCTTTCCCCTACGATGAAATAAAAGGAAAAAATCTTTATTTCATCGCCGGCGGCATAGGGCTTCCCCCGTTAAGGAGCCTCATAAACATGGTAATGGATAACCGGAAAGATTTCGGACATGTTAAAATTCTGTATGGAGCTAAAACACCTGATGAAGTATGTTTTAAAGGCGAACTTGCGGAGTGGAAGAAGGTTCCTGATTCTGAAGTATGGATCACTGTTGATAAACCCTGTGACGGATGGGGGTGCAGTGTAGGGGTTGTCACGGAGTTATGGAAAGAAACCGAAGTTCACTCTGAAAACGCTGTAGCGTTTGTTTGCGGGCCTCCGATAATGATCAAGTTCGTCCTTATGGAACTGGAAAAATCGGGGTTCAAAGACCGGGATATAGTTATGACACTTGAGAGGTATATGAAATGCGGTGTAGGCAAATGCGGTCATTGTAATATCGGTGAAAAATTTGTGTGTATAGATGGCCCGGTGTTTACCCGTCACGAAGTAAAGGCGATGCCTCGGCAAGAAAATGTTTTTTAACTCATAAACTCAGAAGGCGCCTCCTGACCGGGGGCGTTTTTTTTAAAAAGGCGATATGCAAAATCAGCATAACGAAAAAAGAGGGGATATAGCGTGTGCCATATTCGCGGGCGGCCGGAACGCGCGTATGGGACGGCACAAAGCCCTTCTGGACTATAACGGGAAAAAGTTCATCGAGATTATACGCGACCGTATGGATAAGTGGTTCTACGAGATATTTATTGTGACCAACAACAGCCTCCCATTCTCGGATATTCGACAGAGTCCTGTGCATGAAGACATTATTGAGGCAAAAGGGCCGCTCGGGGCTTTGCACACGGCTCTTACGGTTACCGGGAAGGATAAGGTTTTTTGTATAGCTTGTGATATGCCTTTTGGACATGATCCCATGGTAAAAAGGCTTATTCAAGCGAGTGAGAAAAACGGTTTTGATTGTTTCGTGCCCGGGACGATCAGGGGGCCGGAACCGCTTTTCGCGATATACCGGAAAACGATCCGGGATTTTGTAAAAGAAGAAATTGAAGCCGGTCAATTAAAGATAAGCGAAATGTTAAAAAAATGTCGCACTGTGTATGTCGAGATAAAAAAAGATGAAGATGAGTTAATTAACATAAACACTCCCGGGGAGTATAAGCGTTATGGAAGTAAGATCCAAGATATGGCTTGAAGAAAATGGCAAATTAATTTTTGGTGAAGGTAAATCGAAGATATTCAAGGCCATACAAGAATTCCGGTCCATCAATAAGGCGGCCGAGAGTATGGGTATATCGTTCCGGCACGCGTGGAGCTACATAAGCGAGATAGAGAAAAGAACAGGGGTTAAGCTGGTCGAGAGGGTGAAAGGCGGCGCGGGTGGAGGTGGTTCGCGTCTTACTGAATATGCCACGGAGATTATGCGAAAATATGACATATTAAAAGACAAAATTGATAATTACGTGGATAAGAAGTTTAAGGAAATATTTGATTAATGGAACAGATAGAAATTATTAAAATAAACAAAGGTATAAAAGAAGTAGTCAAAGATGTTGTCGCTGAAGAAGTGCCGGTTACTATTTATGTCAACGGAGACGAGATAGTAACACTGCTTTCGAGTCCGGAGGGTTTAGAAGAGCTTGCTGTTGGTTTTTTATTTACAGCCGGCCTGCTTGACGCGGCCGATGAAATAAGCGGTATATTTGTTGATGATCAAAACTGGACTGTTGAAGTTTTGATCAAGGACAAGAAGATCGATTCATGTCTTCTCTTCAAAAGGGTATTCACCTCCGGATGTGGCGGAGGCACATTTTTTTATAAGGCATCTGATACAACGCGCGAAAATAGGCGTTTCTTAAATATGACCGTACGGAAAGAACATATTTTTCGAATTATGGAAAACTTTCAAAAACAGTCAAAGGGATTCAGAGAGACAGGTTGTGTCCACTCGGCGGCACTTGCGGATAATGAAGATATCTTAGTGGTCAGAGAAGACATAGGCAGACATAACGCTATTGATAAGGTGTTGGGGTATGCGTTTATCAACGACATGGAATTGAAAGATAAGATCATGCTTACTTCAGGGCGTATTTCTTCAGAAGTGCTGCTTAAGATGCGGAAGACGGATATTTCCATGATAGTATCTCGCAGCGCTCCTACAAATCAGGCGGTCAAACACGCCGAACTGGCAGGTATCACGCTGATAGGGTTCGTAAGAGGGAACAGGATGAACCTTTATAGCGCTAAAAATGGGAACGTAATAAAATGATGAAAAAGATGTTTTTAGCTATAGCTTTAATACGTGTTTTTACGTTTTCATCCTATGGAGAGGAGATTCTAAAACTTGCGACAACGACAAGCACATACGAAACAGGTTTATTAGACCACGTCTTGCCGGAATTTGAGAGAGATCATAATTGCAAAGTACATGTCATATCTGTCGGTACGGGTAAGGCGATTGAACTTGGCAAGAACGGTGATGTGGATGTTATTCTGGTACATGCCCGCGGTGCTGAAGACAGGTTTGTCGATGCGGGATACGGCCTCGGCAGACGCGATGTCATGTACAACGATTTTGTTATCGCGGGGCCTCAGGATGATCCTGCCGGCATTCGAGGAGCCAATGATGTAAAAGAAGCTTTTCGCAGGATCAAAAAAATGGGGAGTGTTTTTGTCTCTCGCGGGGATGACTCGGGAACTTACAAAAAAGAACTGGCGATCTGGCGGAAAACGGGTATAGATCCTGGTACCGTGAAGTCTTATCTTGAAACAGGCCAGGGGATGAACCAGACTCTGAGAATAGCGGATGAGAAGAACGCGTATTGCCTGGTTGACAGGGCTTCATATGTTTTCAGCAAAAACATGGTGAGACTCATTGTATTAGCGGAAAATGATCCGATCTTATTAAATCCGTATGGAGTTATTGCCGTAAGCCCTGATAAGCATTCCCATGTGAATTACAAATTGGCCACAGCTTTTATTGAGTGGCTGGTAAGTCCCCGGTGTCAGAGTATGATCGGGAAATATAAAGTAGACGGGAATATTCTTTATCATCCTAACGTTGTATCCGAAGGAAGAACCGATTAATGGAATATATTTTTTCAGGATTCAAAGAAGCGGTTCTTATAATTTTTTCCCTGAATCCGGAATTTTTGTACATTGTCTGGACTTCGATAAAAGTTTCGATTCTAGCGCTATTACTGGCGGTTATTGTCGGTGTTCCCGTTGGAATATTTGTCGGGTTAGTGAAGTTTCGCGGCCGTGATTTTGTGGCGGTGGTGCTTAATACTTTAATGAGTATGCCTACTGTAGTTATCGGACTCCTGGTCTATGCCATGATATCCCGCAGGGGCCCGTTAGGCGGAGTTGGACTCTTATACACTGTAACCGCCATGGTTATCGGGCAGGCGATCCTGGCTTTTCCGATAGTCGCGGCATTGGTGGTGGCGGCGGTTAGGAACCATGAGGATAAAGCTTTGCGGCTTGCCAGGGTTTTAGGGGCCAGTCCCTTTGACGCGTATTTGACGTATATCAGTGAAGCCAGGTTTTCTATTTTCGCGGCCGTTATCGCGGGATTCGGAAGAGTTTTTTCCGAGATCGGGATATCTATGATGCTGGGTGGAAACATAAGGTTTTACACCAGGAATATCACAACCGCTATCGCGCTTGAGACGGCAAAAGGACGATTCGGCATAGGGATAGCGTTGGGCATGGTTCTTCTCGCGGTTGCCTTTATCTTGAACACGGGTTTTCACTGTTTCCAGAAGAGGTCCGTATGAATTTATTGCGCGAAATTCCCGAAAAGAAAAAAATATCATACGACGAAGACTCTCTTTGCCTTGAAGGTATAAAAAAGAATTATTCCGGCGGATTCAGCTTGAATATTGATACGCTTGTCTTTTTGAAAGGGCAGGTTTACGTGATCATGGGGCCGAATGGAAGTGGGAAAACGGCCCTTTTGAATATAGCTTCTTCTTTGGAAAAACCCGATAAAGGACAAGTAAAACGCGCGCGGGAAGTTGGCTATGTAATGCAGGAAGCGTTTCTTTTTAACAGGTCCGTTTATGACAATGTCGCCTATGGTCTCAGAAGAAGAAAGAAGTTTTCTAAAAATGAAATAGATAAAAGAGTCAGGAAGGCGCTTTCCGAAATGGGGATCGAGCACCTCAGGAACAGGAACGCGAAAGAACTTTCGGGCGGTGAGAAGAAACGAGTTTCAATCGCGCAAGTTATGGTGCTGGATACCGATATTGTTTTAATGGATGAACCGATGGCCGGCGTTGACGAAGCGACGGTTGTTGCTATTGAGAAACTGATAGAAAGGTATAAAAATGAAAGAAACAAGACCGTAGTGATCACAACGCATTTTCTTGATCAGGCGTACAGGCTTTCAGCGGATATAATAACATTAAAAGCGGGACGCGTTTCTGCTTTTGTACATGAGAACACGTTTTACGGTATTATAAAAAAATCCGATGAGGGGATAGGAATAATGACGGTTTTTGATGGAGTGGACATTTTCCTGGTGTCTGAAAAAACCGGCCCGGTTCATATTGCCATTGATCCTGAAAGTATTATCCTGTCAGAAGAGCGGTTCGCTTCAAGCGCGAGGAACCTTTTTTATGGGACAATGACAAAGGTTGAAGAGCTCGGCCCGAATGTAAGAGTTTTTGTGGATTGCGGGATAGAGTTCTGCTCGGTTATCACAAAAAAGTCTTATAGCCGGATGGGTTTGAATATAGGGAGTGCTGTCTATCTTAGTTTTAAAGTGAATTCTGTGAGGATAATTTGAAGGAAAAAGGCGCGATAAATTTTGATAAAGCATATGATCTGGTTCTAAATAATTGCGCGCTCACCGGTGTTGAGGAAATCCTTATTGAAAAGAGCGCGGGGAGGATTTTGGCGGAGACGCTCTACGCGGATATGGATATGCCGTTTTTCAATAAATCAGCTATGGATGGATTCGCGCTGAGGTCTTCCGATATTAAAAATGTTCCTGTTGAACTAAACGTGCTTTGTACAATAAAAGCAGGATCTCGCGAGGAGGTGTTCATTAGAAACGGTACCGCGGCGGCTGTTATGACAGGAGCTCCTGTTCCGAAAGGCGCGGACGCGGTTGTTATGGTCGAAAGGACAAAAAGGCTCAAAAAAGGCCTGGTCAGGATAAATTCATCCGCGGGAAAAGGAGAAAATATACGCGTGAAAGGTGAGGAAATCAGGAAGGGAAAAGCGGTTTTAAGGAAAGACAAGCATATAAGCGCGCCGGAAGTGGCGGTTATGGCCAGTGTGGGTAAAAAAACAGTTAAAGTGTATAAAATCCCGCGGGTAGCGATCCTGGCAACCGGAGACGAACTGGTCCCTCATTTTAAAAACGCCGTAAAGGGGAAGATAAGAAATTCGAATACCCCGATGGTCAGCGTGTTGGTACGTTCCTTGATGGCGGAGGTAAAAGATCTGGGGATAGCCAGAGACAATCCGGCGGACCTCAGGAGGAAAATAAAAAAAGGGCTTGATACTGATATTCTGATCTTAAGCGGCGGCGTGTCTATGGGGGAATATGATCTCGTTCCGCGGGTTTTTGAAGAATGCGGGATCAAGAAGATATTTCATAAAGTTTCGATAAAACCGGGGAAACCGGTTTTTTTTGGCAAGCGAAAACATACTTTAATTTTCGGCGCGCCCGGTAATCCTGTATCAGTTTTGATAACATTTTTACTATTTATAAAACCGGCCATCAAAAAGATGTCCGGCGCTGATTGTTCTCATCGAGTACTTAAGGGGATCCTGGCCCGGAAGTTTGACACGAAAGGGGATAGGAGAACATATTTTCCGACAAAGGTCAAATTGAAGGATAGTAAGTACCACCTCAAACCGATAAATTATCACGGTTCCGCTGACATTAACGCCGTAACAAAAGCAGACGGGTTTATGGTTATTGAAAAAGGAAGAAGGCAGGTTAGAAAAGGCGAAGAAGCGGGGTTTATTTTTTTATGAAAACAGATTACTTGAGGATTTCCATTACGGATAAATGTAATTTGAGGTGCATGTATTGTCATCCTTTTGTCCGGGAAGACTTTATCCCGCATGCCGAGATCTTAAGATTTGAAGAGATCACAAGGATAGTTGAATACTTAGAATCGCTTGGCATAGGAAAAATAAGGATAACGGGGGGAGAACCGCTCGTAAAGAACGGCATTGAAGATCTTGTCTTTATGATCAAAGAGATCCCTGGGATTGAAGAAGTAAACATGACGACAAACGGAATTTTACTCAATGAAAAATATGATAGTTTAAAATGTGCCGGTTTGAACAGAATAAATATCAGTTTGAATACTTTAAAAAGAGAGCGTTATGAAAAAATGATGGGCGGTGACTATCTTCCGATTGTGCTCAGGGCTGTCAAAGAGGCGGCTGAGGAGGAAAACGCTTTTTTAAAAATAAACTCGATTCTCTTCAAGGGCGTGAATGATGACGAGATCATTGATCTGGTTGAGTTCGCCGTCCAGCATGATATATGTATACGCTTTATCGAGTGTTATTCGACCAATAATGAAATGACGGATCTTGAGAGAAAATGTATTCCGAACACAGTGGTCAAAAAAATAATAGAAAATAAATTTGGACTGCTCAAACAGGATATAAAGTTTCCGGATAACGGCCCGGCACAAACGTTTATGCTGCCCGGAGCCCGAAGCGCGGTTGGTTTTATCTCGGCGCATACGGAGAACTTCTGCGGACATTGTACCAGGCTGCGGCTTAGTTCTGACGGTAAAATATTTCCTTGTCTTTTTTCGCGCGACTATTTGGATGTAAAAGCGTTATTGAGAGGACGTTTCACGGATAGTCATATTACCGAAAAACTTTTAAGCCTGATAACCGGTAAATGTGATTATTCGAAAGAGAATCGGACAGAATCCAATTTTTCACTAAGATCAATAGGGGGTTAACAATATGGGGATGATAGATGTAGGCAAAAAACGTGTCACGAAAAGAACCGCTAAAGCTAAAGCGGTGGTGAGGACGGGGAAAGATATTATAAGAAGGATAAAGGAGAACCGTATCGCCAAAGGTGATGTTCTTGAGCACGCGAGGATATCCGGCATTATGGCCGCGAAGAAAACAAGCGATATAATTCCGTTGTGCCATCCGTTGCCGCTTGATCATGTGGAGGTTTCTTTCGAGGTATTCAAGGATTCCGTTGTTGTGAATACTATGGTAACGGCGCGTACCCGTACAGGAGTTGAGATGGAAGCGATGACAGCCGCCTCATGTGCCGCGCTCACAATATACGACCTGTGTAAGATGTATGGTAAGGGAATAGAAATTAAAGACGTATGTCTTCTGTATAAATCAGGCGGAAGAACCGGTGTATTTAAGAGAAAGGATTAAAATGAGCAGTGTTAATTCAATTAACGTAAGTGACAGGAAAGGTATTTCAAAAAACAATGTTGATAAAGCAACATTGGTAGAAGGGTTGGGATTAGAAGGTGATGCCCATGCCGCCCCAGGGAACAGACAAGTAAGTCTTCTCGCGCTTGAAAGCATCAAAAAACAAAAAGAATGCGTTAAGGTTAAAAAGCCTGATTTTACGCTTAACCCCGGAGACTTCGCGGAAAACATTACAACTGAAGGGATAGATCTGGCATCGCTCAAAATAGACAATACCATAAAAATTGGTGAAACAGCGGTTTTGAGAATATCAAAAATCGGCAAAGAATGTCATCGGTATTGCGCGATATATCACAAAATAGGTGATTGCATTATGCCGCGCGAAGGGATTTTTGGGGAAGTTGTAGTCGGGGGGGAGATAAAGGTTGGAGATAAGATAGTGAGAACGAGATGATTAAAACCGGAATATTGACAATAAGTGATACTCGGCAAGAGGAAACAGACGCGAGTGGTAAAGTTATCAGGGAGTTGTTGGAACGAGAAGGTTTCGGCGTATCTGATTATACGGTTGTCCGGGACGAGGTTGAACACATAAAAGACAGAATAGTCCATTACGCGGATGTTTTGGGCCTTGATTTGGTGCTAACAAACGGAGGTACCGGGTTGGGGCCGCGTGATCTGACGCCTGAAGCGACTTTAGACGTGGCGGACAGACAAGTGCCCGGTATCCCGGAACTTATGCGGATGGAAGGCCTGAAAAAAACCGACAGGTCAATTCTTTCAAGGGGAGTAGCGGTAACGCGAAAAAATACGCTCATAATAAATCTCCCGGGCAGTCCCAGGGGAGCCGAAGAGTCATTAAGATCCGTTTTGAATGTCATTCCTCACGCGATCGACATGATAAAGGGAAAGTGTCATTAGCCGCGGTTCTGGCGAGGCGCGTGTCCAGGACCATGGTTTTAGCCCATGCTTCACGCGCAAAGTAGAATACGTTGCTGATAACGGATAAAAAGGAGACGGAAGAAATGGTGAAGATTTGTGAAAACAGCCGATCAACGCTTTTACCTATGCTTCAAAAAATACAGGCATCTAAAGGCTATGTTTCTGATAAAGACATGCAGGGTATCGCTGATAAATTAGGGATACATCCTGTCGAAGTTTATTCGGTCGTAACGTTTTATTCTTTTCTTAATGTCGGGAAAAAAGGTAAACATGCGGTGCGTATCAGCAACTGCGCGTCCAATGAAATGGCGGGGAGCGCTCGCATCATAAGGGAATTTGAGAAGGTTCTTAAAATAAAAGTCGGCGCGACGACCAAAGACGGTAAGGTCTCTCTTGATAGGACAGGCTGCATCGGCATGTGTGACATGGCGCCGGCTGTTATGGTGGATGACATACTAATTGGTGAAGTCACTCCT
>JAHJBY010000035.1 GCA_018813285.1 Candidatus Omnitrophota bacterium | reverse complement strand
GTTTACCCCCTTAGGAGTTATTAGGTACAAATAACCCCGTTTATTGCGGGAATTAACAAATCTTCTCAGTTTAATCAATCCTTTTCTGGTAAGTGCCGAAATAATAAAATTGACCTTGCCTAAGCTGACATCCAGTTTTTCGACAAGTTCACGTTGAGTCGCTTCAGGATTCTGCTCGATATGGCTTAAGAGTTTTATGGTTTCTTTAATATGCTTCATGTCGTTTTGCTCCGAGCGCAAGCGAGGAATCCCGCCTGTCCCGAGCGGAGCCGAGGGACGTTTTGCGTATTGCGTTGTTTATACTTCATAATAGTCGAAGTAGAAATAAAACCAAAAGTGAAAACGTTTATAAATAGTATATTAGTAGTTATTAAGCGTTATTTGTTGTACGCCGCGTAAGAGCCGCTTCGCATCCGCGCTTCCGTAATTGTCAGTTGTTTTTGTTTATAAGGCTTACCACTAACGATACCATGTCTTTATGTTCCGCCGATCTGCTTTCCGCTATCATTAAAGTAATTGCGACTAACGCATTATCTTCTATGCGCTTTTTGCCATCTTTTCTATATAAAACACCGTTTCTTTCTAAGAACCATATAAAAATTGCTGCAGCGATCCGTTTATTCCCGTCAACAAAAGAATGATTTTTAACTACTAAATACAATAAATTTGCGGCTTTTTCTTCAACGCTTGGATACAGATCTTTTCCATCAAAGGATTGATATATTGTATCAACGGAACTTCTGAAAGACTTATCTTTTTCTGCGCCAAATAAACCAGACGCTTTAAACTTCTTTTTCATTTGCTCAATTACTTTCATTGACTCATCATAATTAATCCGGAAAGTTTCTTTTCTAGTAATATGTCGGATCTTTAAAGTCTTATTATCATAATCGTCCAAAATGTCCAAAGCATAATTATAATCACTCAAAAGCTTTAAAAGACTTGTAGCCTCATCACGAGATAGCTCTTTTTTCTCAATAACCGCGTTTATAATGTTTATTGTTTTTTCCAACGATCTTAGTTTTTCTTTGTACTGTTTCAATCGCTTTTCATTTAACGTATATCCGTTTATCAAATGCTTTTTTAAAATATCAGTAGCCCACATCCTGAATTGCGTAGCTCTTTTAGAATTCACCCTATAACCCACAGAAATTATCGCATCCAGGTTATAATATTGCGTTTTATATGTTTTCCCATCAGCGGCAGTATGTTCCAAAATGGAACATACTGATTTTTTTTTCAACTCTCGCGTTTTGAACAGATTGGAAAAATGTTTTGTTATCGCGGGGCGTTTCGTTCCGAACAATTCTGCTATCTGTTTTTGGGTCAACCAGACAGTCTCCTCCTGAATATTAACTTCTAATTGAGTCTTACCTCTTCGACTGGTATAAATTATGATATCTTGTTCAAGTTTCATGCATTATCCGTTTTTTTAATATCTTGCGTAAGAGCCGCTTCGCATTCGCGCTCTTTACAATAAATAACCATTAATATACCATAAATAGCAACAAAATCAGTGACTCGCTGAAATACTCCGGTAATATTTTTTCTCCCTTCTTAACCGCTACACCTAAATTTATAAGCAGTGAAGAAGTGTCGCTCACCTTCGTTATCTCCGCCAATTTTAAGAACATCCTGAACTTTTTACTATCAAAATGTTTCTTATAGTCAAAACCTTTACATATCGATTCATCAAAACGCGCTTTTCCTTCTGGAGTGAAAAAGTCTCGAATTTCATCCCGCCTCATTTTCTGAGAAGAAGCCCCGTTCCTTACATAAAACCCTTTTGAGCATCTATATGGCTTGTCTCTACCTTCTTCAACTTCGATGATAATAATGTTATCAACTTGTCTGACGGATAGTTTCAAAGACGGGTCACAATTATGAGCGATATCCCCTATCTGAGACCTGAGTGAATTCGTCAGTCTTGCCCCGTTATTCCTGTTGTAAGCGCTTTCTTCATTTTAAGTTCCTTTTCCTCTATCTTTGACTGCGCCTGTTAACGCAACTATTTTTTCTTCTTTTTTTTGATCTCACCCTGTACCTTGTTTCAGTTCCGCATCGTCCTCAATAGCCTCTTTTGCGGCTTCTTCAGCCAGCCTCTTGCGGTTAAAAACCTCATAATGCCCGAACGCCAGTTTATCGGCCACTTCTTTCATGACCTTTCCCGGATCACCAAGGATCTCGTGTTCGTTAAATTTCAGGAACACGTCCAGCTTCTTGCGCCAATCTCTCATGAATATTTGTTTGTGCCGTTTTGCCTGGTATTCAGCGTAATCCAGGTACATAGTCACGATCCTGGCGAGGCTTTCCATCTCTTTTTCATTCAGATAATTTTTCGCTACGATTACATCCTTCCTGCGGACTTTAGCGCCTTTCCATGACGTCAGGCCCATATTGGGCTTTTTAGCATCCGCACGTTCATGAATGATCTCGGCCGCTGTCTTGCCGGAAACGGCAAAATGGAGTTTATTCTGAACAACACTGAAAAATTCCAGTGTCTCTGCGGCCTTTGGGTCATAGTCGACAGCCAGCTTGTAAATGTCCCGTATCTTTTGATAAAACCGTTTTTCGCTGGAGCGGATATCCCGGATGCGTTCCAGCATATCGTCGAAATAATCCGAGCCTATGTTCACGCCCTCCTTCAGGCGATCATCATCCATGGTGAAACCTTTGACAAGGTACTCATTCAGATGTTCGGTGGCCCAACGACGGAATTGTGTCCCGCGATGAGAACGTACTCTGTAACCAACAGCTAAAATAGCCCTGAGATCATAAAACTTGCGCGCCCTGGAGATTTCGCGGGAACCTTCTTTCTGAACTTGTAAGTATTCCTTACAAGTTGCCTGTTCATCCAGCTCACCTTCCGCGTAAATAGCCTTTAGATGTAAGGTTACATTCTGCGGTGTGATCTGATAGAGTTCTGCCATAGCGGCTTGGGTCAGCCATACCGTCTCATCCTGCAGCCGGACATCCAGTCGGATCTTGCCGTCTTCAGTCTGATATAGAATAAGTTCTGAATTGTTTTTTTCGTGTTTCTTCATAGTGTCGTTTCGCGTTCCGCGGCTTGCGATTCACAATCCACGAATCGCAACGGGCGAATAATTATTCGCCCCTACAACTCTCGTTAATACACAACGCGTAACGCGTTCACGATGTGAACATAGTATAACACCAGAGCTCATGGCGTCAAGCGCTTTTCCCGATGACTTTTCTCCGGTCAGCTTTCGGATATTGGACGTCAGAGGCCCAATTTCATACGAACAATCGCGC
>JAHJBY010000034.1 GCA_018813285.1 Candidatus Omnitrophota bacterium | reverse complement strand
GAGGCACAAAAAAGGCACAAAGGCACAGAGGCACAAAGGGGCAAGAGTATCAAAGTGTCATCGCTCACTTCGTTCGCTGGTATCAAAGTGTAAAGAAAGAAAAATAAGGCTTATATTCGAATGCCGCTATATTCTGATTCTCTGACACTCTGATACTTTGACACTCTGACACTTTAAAAAGGAGTTTATCATGGCAAAAAAAGTTGTATTGGCGTATTCCGGAGGTTTAGATACCTCTGTGGCCATAAAATGGTTGATGAATAAAGGGTATGAAGTTATTTGCTATATGGGGGATGTCGGCCAGGGCGGCGACGTGATAAGCGCGAAAAAACGGGCGCTCAAGATCGGTGCTTCAAAATGTGTGGTAGGAGATCTTAAAAAGGAATTTGTTACGGATTACGTATACCCGACGTTGAAAGCCGGAGCGTTGTATCAGGGCAAATATAATTTGGCGACCGCGCTTTCCAGACCGCTTATCGCTCGCGCGATGGTTAAGACCGCTAAAGCCGAGAACGCTGATTGCGTGGCGCACGGTTGCACCGGCAAAGGTAACGATCAGGTTCGATTTGAAGTTACTTTTCATGTTAAGGCTCCGGGGATGAAGGTCTTTGCCCCGGTTCGGGAGTGGGAGCTCAAAACGCGGGAGCAGGAAATAGATTACGCGAAAAAACACAAAATACCTATTGAGCAGACGAAAAAGAAGCTTTACAGTGTGGATCATAATATTTGGGGGATCAGCGTCGAGGGCGGAGATCTGGAAGATCCGTCTTTGGGCCCGAAAGACGATACATATATTTCCGTTTCAACGGCTGAGAAGGCTCCTGATAAGGCGGAATATGTTACAGTACAATTCAACAAGGGCGTACCGGTCGCGATAAACGGCAAAAAGTTCACGCCGGTCGAACTGATACAGAAACTTAACAAACTCGGTGGTAAACACGGTGTCGGAAGAATGGATATGGTGGAGGATAGACTCGTTGGGATCAAGTCTCGCGAAGTATATGAGGCGCCGGCTTCTGAAATACTCTACATGGCACACGAGGCTTTGGAGGAACTGGTGCTTGATAGAGAGACCCGCCGGTATAAGAAAGGCGTATCGGATCGTTATTCCGAGATTGTGTATTATGGATTATGGTTTACGCCGCTTAAAAAGGCGCTTGATGCTTTTGTGGCGAGTACGCAGTATGAAGTTTTTGGAGAGGCAAAACTTAAGCTGTACAAGGGAAAGGTCACAATCTGCGGTAGAAAGAGCGGAAATTCTCGTTACAAGAAGGATCTGGCGACATACGGTAAGGGCGATGTATTTGACCAGTCGTTGGCGAAAGGTTTTATCGATCTATGGGCTATGCCTTACAGGACGTAAAGATTGATCAGGAGAAGGGTTAAGAGGCGAGAGGCAAGGGGCAAAAAAGGCACAGAGGCACAAAAAAGGCACAAAGGCACAGAGGCACAAAAAAGGCACAGAGGCACAAAGGGGCAAGGGGCAAGAGTATCAAAGTGTCATCGCTCACTTCGTTCGCTGGTATCAAAGTGTAAAGAAAGAAAAATAAGGCTTATATTCGAATGCCGCTATATTCTGATTCTCTGACACTCTGATACTTTGACACTCTGACACTTTGAAAAGGAGACGATCATGGCCAAACTATGGGGCGGCAGATTTGAAGGGAAGAAAATGGATCCGCAAGTGTTGGAGTTTACCTCAAGCCTTGACGTGGATAAGGTTCTCACCCGATATGATTGCGCGGGGAGTAAAGCGCATGTTGCGATGCTTGAGAAGTGCGGTTATTTGTCCCGTGACGAAAAACGGCTCATTATTTCGGCACTAGATGATTTTATGTTAGATTTCGAGAATAATTCTATCGATCTTGAAAAATATGAAGACATACATTCCGCTGTGCAGGATTATGTGGAAAGCAAAGCTCCGGAAGCCGCAAAAAAGATGCGTACCGGCGTCTCCCGAAACGAGCAAGTCGTCTCCGATGTGCGGCTCTATTGTAAGGATTCTGTTGTGAAAATAGAGGGGCTTATAAAGGGGCTTCAGAAGGAACTGGTAGCACTGGCCAAAAAGAACCTGGACGTGATAATCCCCGGGTATACGCATCTTAATCGTGCTCAGCCTGTTCTTTTTTCTCATCTCATCATGGCTTATGTAGAGATGCTTGACAGAGACCGGGCCCGGGTGCTGGACGCGGGAAAAAGATGTGATATTTCAGTGATGGGGTCAGGCGCGTTGGCGGGATCAGCGCTCGCGCTCGACAGAAAATTTGTCGCTAATAAACTTGGGTTCGCGTCTCTGTCATCAAATAGCATCGATTCTGTGAGTGATCGGGATTTCATGATAGAATTTATTGCCGCGTTAAGTATAGCAGCGGTTCATCTGTCACGGATAAGCGAGGATTTCATACTGTACTCCACGTCCGAATTTGGTTTTTTGGACATAGGTGAAGCTTATTGCACGGGGAGCTCGTTGATGCCGCAGAAGAAAAACCCGGATGTTCTGGAATTGATCCGGGGTAAGGCGCCGCGAATAATAGGGGCTTTGAATTCCATTCTGGTGCTTCTAAAAGGCCTGCCGCATTCGTATAACAGAGATCTGCAGGAAGATAAAAAATACCTGTTTGAATCCGTAGAGGTGGCCGGATCCATTTTATCCATAATGACGGCGCTTGTCGGCACAGTGCGGCTTGTCGCCGAAAGAGCCGGCTCCGCGCTTAAAGACGAGTTCATCTATGCGACGGATCTCGCGGAGTATTTGGTCGCAAAAGGTGTTTCTTTCAAAGACGCGCATATGATAGTTGGCGGCATGATAAAACATTGCGTAGAAAGAGGGATAAACATTTCTGATCTTTCTATAACGGAAATAAAAGGTTTTTCCAGGGAATTTGGGGAAGACATATACGGGTATCTAAACTGTGAGATGTCAGTTGAGATGAAAAAGACCGAAGGCAGCACTAATCCGGATCTTGTCGAAAAGGAGATCTCTGCCTGGGAAAAAAGATTGAGGAAATAAAATGCACGAGTTTAACTATAGGGGAGATACACTATGCTGTGAGAATGTGCCGTTGCCG
>JAHJBY010000129.1 GCA_018813285.1 Candidatus Omnitrophota bacterium | reverse complement strand
GCAAAGCACCGACGGCCCATCGGGGTCGTCCCTGTAGCTCTAAATGTCACAAGGTACTGCAGCAATGAAAACGTTTTTCACTACATCCATCAAACAGTCCCACATCATCATTGACAGCCCGCCGCCAGCGCTCGATTCGCTCGTTGAGCTAGTGGAACTCAACGAGTTTGGTGACATGGGCGAGACTGCCCTACACCTTGTCTGGCGATGTGCCGCTGGGTGCGGAGGTGGTGCGGGCACAGCTGGCTGGCCTACTAGCTTTGGCAAGGGGGAGGTGGGCGGAAGTCCACCCGACTCCCTCGACTTGTAAATTGGTCAGCTCTTCCGGTACCATGGAGGTGGCTGGAGGTGGCGCGATGAAGTTGGTCAAGGTGCACGGTCGCAAGAGCTGGAACAATGGGTGGGAAGGTCGTCGGACCATCGACCGAACCATCGAGAAGAAGTTCCGCCAGACCGAGCGTAAGGTCGTCGAGCAGGAGAGCGAGCAGACTCCGATGGGTTTCGGAACTCTGGACTCGGTGCTGGCCAAGATCGCCGTCCTGGAGGACAAGATCGCCCGGTGCAAATCGAGTTGGGATGAGGCCACCCGAGAGCAGGCCGAAATGAACCGACTGGAGTTGATTGCGATCCTGCCTCTTCTCTACTGACAGCCGACGAGCCGTCGATCCTTGACCTAAGATCGACGGCTCGTCGAGTATATTCAAAACATTCGTAAATCCTATGGTGGTATTTTTGCAAGGTATATCCATAGTTGTCTTTGCGATAAATCTGGACGGGTTGTTCGTATCTGCGACGCGATCACGCCATGCCCTGGGTGCAGCGCGGGATCTGGCCCCTGAGATCATCCAATGACGCACTTTTTCTTTAAGTTCTTAGCGGTTCAGGTGTACTATATCTGAAGCGGCGAGGGAATCAGAAGGTGGGCTTCTGAGAGGACTTGACGGAGTAGGGACGCTTCGGGGAGATATTTCACCCAACCAGGTTTGTTACTAGATCTGTCCGAGGAGTCCCCACTGGCGCCAAGTCCTCCTAGTGGCCCACCCACCAGTTCCCTTGTCGCTTTCTAGACCTAGTACACCTGAGGGCTTGAGAAGTTAAGCAGAATCAGCTGAGGGTACCCGGGTCACAAAAAGGGCTCATTCTAGGGGGGGTCCTTATCTGACCCTAGCCTTGTTACCTGTGCCTGATGTCATCCAGAACATTTTGATACTTACTGGACAACCTAGGGTCCGACCACTTCCAGGCTGTAGCCGTGCTTGCCCGCAGCTTCTAGCAGCTTTTCGTAGATGTCGTCCTTGTCCTTGCCATAGGGGGCGTCGATTACTCCGGCATCCCTGGCGAACTGGTTGAGCAAGGTACGATCCTTCACAAGATCGGCTCGCCAATAGCCGTTGATATAGCGGACACGGAGTACCCGATCTGCCGCAACCCTGCCTGCTAGCCCCCGAAGCTCAGCCGCTAGCTTCTCTCGACTCGGCCTCTCGGTTTGGGAATAGGCCAGTAGACGTCGAATCTCCGATCTCAGCTCTCGGGGCGTGGCAATCTTGTCCATAGTCTACAAGGGCGATAAAAGGAATAGATCCCAGGTCACCCCTACAGCTACGACCGACGAGAGGCCACGCAAGGAGGTTCGCGCCTTGCAAAAGGGGCCGAGAAGGTCGCTGCCCGCTTCGCTGCTGCGGGCAAGGAATCTACGACTGAGCAGTTCCGAGACATGGTCGTCAAGGCCATCAAGCGTGTGGGGGACGGGGTTCGAGCCATGGGGCTGGGATCAATCGTCCAGTATAACCCCCAAGAGCGAACACGGCGAGGTTCCTTCAGTTGCGGATCAAGTGAGCAGCAGCGCTTCATGGCTCGGCTTGCCGATGCGGGTCAGCACGTTAGCCGATTTGTTGGCCAAGACCTACACCGGCTTTTTTGACTAGGTTTTTAGCCGCCCGGAAGATAATGGAGCGGATGCGGATCGCTTTGCGTGCTGAGGTGTAGTAAAAACATGAAGAAGAATCCTAGCTGGTACGTGATTAGGTCAAGGAGATTTAGCCGAAAGGAACTTTCTAACTTCGTGCGACTTCGGCCCCAGCTCGATCACGAGCCGGATGTTCGCGAGCTTGCCGATGTCGGGGAGTGGCAGGCGCGTGGCTCCAGGCGGAGCTTGACTGGCGGCTATCGAGAACGCGACCCTAGCGATCTACTCGATGCCCGGGTCTACACCATCGCTCAAAACAAGTCTGGGCCGGTTCCGGCAGGTGGTGGGCTTGTTCCTGCCCTGGTTGGATCCGGCACAAGCGGTGCACCCAGGAGCTTTCTGGGGGACGAGCGCCCAGCACCTGACGAGCCTCATCAAGACCACGGAACGTCCTGCCACTGCTCCGAGGAGCCGAAGCCCTCTGCTCAGGGTCATAAGTTTTGTAGCTTGCGAACAGGCTTTGCAGGGCAGACAGCTGGGTCAGGTGCGAACCAAGGAAGCTAACGCGGCCTACGCAATTCTTGCAGCCGAGTTTGAAAAGGCTTAACTTTCTAGCTGCTCAGGTGTATATAGTGGGAAGGTCAAGGAGATTTAGCCGAAAGCGAACTTTTCTAGATCGCTAGTCG
>JAHJBY010000033.1 GCA_018813285.1 Candidatus Omnitrophota bacterium | reverse complement strand
GACTAATCCAAAGGAGGTAACGGTGGCTTTCGCGACGAAAGATATTCGCAATGTTGTACTTTTATCCCATGCGGGCGAAGGTAAAACTACGCTTGTTGAGGATCTCCTGTTTAAGGGTGGAGCCATTTCGAGAAAAGGGAGTGTTTCCGCCGGTACGACCGTTTCAGACTACAATGACGACGAGAAAGATCGAAAAAATTCGATAAACCTCTCGGTTTCATTTTATGAGAAAGACGGCGTTAAGGTCAACCTTCTTGACGCGCCTGGATTTCTGGATTATTCGGGCGACGTTGCCGCCGGTGTGGCCGCGGCTGATGCCGTGGTCTTGCTGGTTGACGCAGGTGGCGGAGTGAAAGTCGGAACAAATAAATTCTGGAAGCTCGCGAAAAAACGTGGGCTTCCCGCTATTATCGTTGTCAATCGTATGGATAAGGACAATGCTGATTTTGCCGGGGTTTTGGCGAGTATCCAAAAGGCCATTGGCAGAAATGCTGTTGCCATATGCTATCCGGTTGGTTCCGGCTCGAATTTTACAGGTGTAGTGAATCTCCTTACACAGGATGGGATGGACAAACTTGAAGGAGATGATAAAACTAAGGCTGAAGGGCTTTCTGCCGCTCTTACTGAGAGCGTCGCTGAGTCAGATGACGCTCTTCTCGAAAAATACATAGAGGAGGGGGCATTATCGCCAGATGAGATAAATAGCGCGTTCAGGGCCGGATGCGTTTCCGGTAAGATCATGCCGGTGATACCTGCCTCGGCGGAAAAGGGCATAGGCATTGATGAGATAATGACGGCGATAAACAAGTATTTACCTTCACCGGTGGATGCTAAAGCAGCTGAGACGGCCTCGGGTGAAGGGAGCTCGGACACGTCCTTCATCGAACCTAAAGCGGATCTGCCTTTTTCGGCACAGGTTTTTAAAACCATTTCAGACCCGTTTGCCGGGCAAATCTCAATTTTTCGGATAATGTCGGGTTCAGCAAAGGGTAACCAGGCGGTTAAGAACTCAACAAAAGGTGAAATCGAGAAGTTTGGACATCTGTTTTTTGTGAGAGGAAAAGAGCAGATAGAAACGGATGCGGCCGTAGCGGGGGATATAGCGGCTATAGCTAAACTCAAGAACACTGAAACCAACGATACACTTTGTGCTGAAAAGAATCCCGTACAATTTAAAAAGATCTATTTCCCCGAGGCGGCAGTCAGTTTTTCTATAAAACCCAAAAGCCGTTCGGATGAAGATAAAATATCCGCCGCGCTGGTCAAACTGACGGCTGAAGATCCGGTGTTCACCACGTTGAGAGATAAACAGACGCATGAACTTGTCATCTCCGGCATGGGTGAGCTGCATCTAAAGACCATGGTCAATCGCTTGAGGAATCGTTATGGTGTTGACGTCGAGATAGGTACTCCGAAAGTCGCGTACAAGGAAACCATTTCAGTTAGCGGTGAGGGGCATTACAGGCATAAGAAACAGTCGGGAGGCGCCGGGCAGTTTGCGGAAGTCTGGCTCCGCGTAACTCCGCTTGGCAGCGAGGAAGGGTTTGAATTTGTTGATGATATCGTTGGAGGAGTTATACCCAAGCCGCTGATCGGAAGTTGTGAAAAAGGCATTCGAAAAGCTTTAGATGAAGGGATACAGGCGGGATTCCAGGTTGTTGATGTGAGAGTCTCAGTATATGACGGAAAGACACATCCGGTGGATTCAAAGGATGTTGCTTTTCAAGTAGCCGCCGCGCACGCGTTTCGTGAGGCATGTATAAATTCAAAACCGGTTCTTCTTGAGCCGATCATGAATGTTGAGCTTGCTGTCCCGGAAGAGAGCATGGGGGATGTGACAAGTTCTTTGAGCACCAGGCGCGGAAGGGTTCAAGGTATGGACTCTGACGGTAGTATGCAGATAGTGAATGCGGAGATCCCCTTGGAAGAGATGTACAAATATGCTAATGAACTTAAGTCCATTACAGCGGGACGATCCACCTATGCGATGTCATTTGCCAGATATGAGGCGGTTCCGGCTAACGTGGCCCAGAAGATTATAGCGGAAAATAAGAAAGAGACGAATAGTGAATAGCAGATTGTGAATGGTTCAAAGTGAATGGTGTATTTACCATTAACCATTTACGAGTTGTCATCCGCGGTTCACGATCCGCGATTTACGAAATTTGTTATCTGGAGGCACTAATGAGCGGTCATTCCAAATGGTCGAGCATAAAACATAAAAAAGGCGCTCTTGACGCGAAACGCGGTAAGCTTTTTACAAAGCTTATCCGGGAGATCACAGTGGCGGCGAGGGAAGGCGGGAATAACATTGAATCCAACGCACGGCTCCGGCTTGCTGTCCAGAAAGGCAAAGACGCCAATATGCCGGCTGATAATATTGAACGCGCTATAAAAAAGGGAACCGGTGAACTTGAGGGGGTTTCATACGAGAACGTGTCCTTTGAAGGGTACGGCACGGGCGGCGTGGCCGTGATAGTTGCGGGGCTCACGGATAATAGAAATCGAACCACCAGCGAAGTGCGGAGTATTTTCGCGAAGCGCGGCGGGAATATGGCCGGCGCGGGGTCTGTCGCTTTTCAGTTCGAAAAAAAAGGCATATTTTTGGTGAAAACCGATGACGCGGACGAGGAAGAATTGATGGCGGTCGCGATCGATTCCGGAGCGGACGATTTTACCTCTGACGAAGATTTTTTTCAAATAACATGCCCACCGCAGGATTTTGACAAGGTTCGCGCGGGACTTTTGAAAAGAAGCGTAAAAATAGAGTCAGGCGAATTGAGCATGATCCCCAATAATACTGTCAGGATAGAGGATGTCGAAACTGCCCGTAAAATTCTTGCACTTGTAGAAGAACTCGAGGATAACGACGATGTCCAGGACGTATATTCAAATTTTGACATCCCGGATGAAATACTTGAAGAAATAGAGGATTAGAATACAGTCCACAGTCGATAGTCCATAGATGTCAGAGATAGAGGTCAGAATACAGGACTTTGGGGTGACAATGTGGACTATGGACTATAAAATGAGAATACTCGGAATAGATCCAGGATTGATTAGAACAGGGTACGGTTTGATAGAAGCCGAAAGTCCCGGCGCAATGCGTCTTGTGGAAGCCGGGGTGATAAGGACGAAGGCCGGTGATCATATCCAGACGAGAGTGGCCGATATATTCAATAGTTTGTCGGATATAATCCGTTCCGAGAAACCGGATGTTCTGGTCCTGGAAAAGATATATTCGCATTATAAACATCCGGCTACCGCTATTCTTATGGGACACGCGCGCGGTGTGGTTTGCCTGGCATGCGGCCTTTATGGCGTGGAACTCGTGAATTACCCTGCTACGCGCATTAAAAAAGCGATCACCGGGAACGGTCATGCGTCCAAACAACAGGTGCAGGGTTCCGTAAAAACGCTTCTCAGGCTGAGGCGGCTTCCGGAACCGGCTGACGTGAGTGACGCCCTCGCGATGGCCATAAGTTTTGTGTACATGGGCGGCGCTCGGAAAAAAACAGTAAAATTTTAGATCGGAGACAATAATGATATCACGTATCACGGGTATGGTCGCGGAAGTGAAAGAAAACATGCTCATTATTGCCATGGGCGGTATAGGCTACGAAGTGATGATGCCAAAGGCGGTTATGAAGGCCCTGGAAGACGATTGCAGAAAAGGGCGGGACATAGAGCTGATAGTATACCACTATTACCAGATGGATAAGTCGCGCATCGTGCCTGTTTTGATAGGTTTTCAGAACGACGTTGAAAAAGAGTTTTTTGAAAAATTTATTTCTGTTTCCGGTGTAGGGCCCAAAGCTGCCTGTAAAGCTCTCGCGGAACCTTTTTCCGCTATCGCCGGCGCTATTGATGGCGGTGATATTGGTTTTCTGAAAAGATTGCCCGGTATCGGCGAGAGAAAGGCCGGGGAGATAATCGCGAAGCTGAAAGGAAAAGTTGGCAAGTATGGCCTGATACGCGACGGGTTTGTTGATATGGCCTCAGATCGCCGGGATGTCAGGGACGAAGCCGTTAGTATTCTTTTGCAGTTGCAATATAAAAAGAGCGAGGCTGAAGATATGGTACGAAAGGCCGCGAAAAGGAACCCGGACGCGAGAACAAGTGAGGCGATCTTGAATGAAGTGTATCGGGACAGGAGAGAGGCGAAGGATGGAGTATAAGAGCCGGGAAAAATTTATAGATAAGAGTGAAGGGACAGCTCGAACCGACGAATCTGACGATGATGTGATATTGAATCTTACTCTTCGTCCCAGGATGCTGGATGACTTTATTGGACAGGATGTAGTCAGGGGATCTTTGGATATCGCTCTGAAAGCCGCGATACAAAGGGAAGAGCCCCTGGAGCATTTACTTTTTTCGGGCCCGCCCGGTTTAGGAAAAACGTCTCTTGCGCATATAATAGCAAACGAGCGAGGCACCAAGATCGTGACGACAAGCGGACCGGCCATTGAACGGGCCGGGGATCTTATCGGGATACTTACGAACCTTTCCAAGGGCGATATATTGTTCATTGACGAGATCCACCGGCTTTCGAAGGTTGTGGAAGAGTTTATTTATCCGGCGATGGAGAATTTTCAGATAGATTTTCTCGTTGATAAAGGACCGTACGCGAAGACGGTAAAGTTTAATCTCAAGACCTTTACGCTCATCGGAGCCACGACAAGGTCAGGGCTCTTAAGCGCGCCTCTCAGAGACAGGTTTGGCATGTCGGTGCATCTTGAGTTTTACGCGATTGCTGAATTGACTGCGATACTGAAACGTTCAGCGAAACTCCTGGGTATCCCTATTGATGATGCCGGGGCGGGGGAGATAGCGAGAAGATCCCGCGGTACGCCGCGTATCGCTAACCGTTTGCTCAGACGAGTCCGTGACTGGGTTGAGGTGAAATCCGACGGGCGCATAACCGGAGATCAGGCTATCACGGCGCTGGAAAAGCATGGCATAGATGGGATGGGTCTGACGCGTATGGATCGCAGATTTTTAGAGACCATTTACCGGTCTTACAAGGGCGGTCCGGTCGGTATCGGCGCGCTTGCTTCTTCTTTGAATGAGGAAACGGACACTTTGGAAGACGTTGTCGAACCGTATCTCTTGATGGCCGGACTTTTAAAAAGGACGTCGCGAGGCAGGGAATTGACGGAAGACGGTAATAAATATCTCGGAAAAAATGCCGGTACGCGGGGAGAGCTTTTCTAACGGAATATCCCTGTTCGTTTTCGGAACAGCATTTGTTGCGCGGGTGTTCCTGCTTATTCTGTTCGTAATTTATTCTTCACATTTCAAGAAATAGGATATTTACGCGTTTATGACACGCCACATACATAAAAACAGTTACGTCAAAAAAGTAGTTCTGATTTTTATTTTGGCGATAGCGGGTTTTATCGCGCTCGTGACCTTGCTTTCCTCGATCAGATCCTTCCGTGCTGAAAAATACTTGTTTACTGTGAGGGTGCGCGTCGCGCATGACGCTGACAAATTGCGGCTTTTTGCTAAGGGTCCGTGCGATATCGAGGATATTGAAAATGGGCGTGTCCTTGCGCGAGATGTGGATCTCGCCAGTGCGGTTGAAATAACCGGGCGCGCGGAAGGGATCAGATTTAAAGATTGTGTGCTGACATCCGCGGGTGTCAGGATCATTCCGAAAGGAAAGTTTGACATAGCGCTGAATGATATCTTTTATCGCGGAGTGATAGATGTTATCCGCGTGGGGGGAACCCTTGACGCGATAAACCGTGTGGGACTCGAGGATTATTTAAAAGGCGTGATCCCACGCGAGGTTAACTACTTGTGGCCCGCCGAAGCCCTTAAAGCACAGGCGATCGCGTCTCGCAGTTTCGCGGTCAGTCAGGTGGAGAGGCGGGGGAAGAGCGATTATGACCTACGCGCCAGCACTTTCTCACAGGCGTATGGCGGCAGAAGTGCCGAAAGGTTGAGGACCAGTAAAGCGGTTGGCGCGACGAGGGGAAAAGTATTGGCATATGCCGGCAAAGTCCTGCCCGCGTATTTCCATTCCTGTTGCGGGGGGCGTACCCAGAGCGCGTCAAATTTGTGGGGTGAGTTGTTGCCGCCGCTTGAAGGGGTAGAATGCCGCCGGTGCGGATGGTCACCTTATTTCAGATGGCAGGCGCGCGTATCCACAAAAGTGATAAAAAAAAGGCTCAATGACGCTGGATATGACATCCCCCGGATAGATGATATCAAGACAGGCGTGCGTGACAAGTCCGGCCGGCTCGATTACATAAGCGTTAGGCCGGGTGGAAAATGGTTTGATATAAAATGTGACGATTTCATTCGCGCTATCGGGCCGCGTGTTTTAAGGAGCACAAATTTGCGTGTAAAAAAGTATCCGTTTTTTTACCGGTTCAGCGGTTATGGATGGGGACATGGCGTTGGTATGTGTCAGTGGGGCGCGTTTGGCCTTGCTATCAGATGGCGAAAGGCGGACAGTATTCTCAATCACTACTACCCGGGCGCCGAAATCGTTGATCTCAAAGAAAATAACGAACGAAGAGGGTTTTTATAACGCGATTGATGAGACAAGCGTGAAAGGTGGCGGAGACTGAGGTAGAAAGGGCTTTTCGACAAGACAATATGAGATTGGCAGATTTCAATTATGAACTTCCCGAGGGACTTATCGCGCAGTTGCCGCTTAGTGAGCGGGATTCGGCACGTCTTATGGTGATCGACCGAGCAAGCGGTGATATCGGCGAGAGGGTGTTTAGGGATATTTTAGAGTATCTGAATACCGGGGATTGTCTCGTCATTAACGATACCCGAGTGGTACCGGCGCGCCTTTATGGCAGGCGGAAAACCGGCGGAAAAGTAGAGATCTTTTTGATCAACACTGATCAAGAAAGGCCGTGTGCGTTGATAAATCCCTCCCGGAGAGTTAATGAGGGTGAAAGGATAGATTTGGAGGGCGGCGCGCGGGTTACGGTGCTGGGACGCGCGAAAGCAGGGCGTTTTGTAGAATTTGATGCCCCGCTTCGTGAGGTTCTTGGATCCGGGCATATGCCGCTTCCACCGTATATCTCACGGGATGACACGTTCCGGGATCGTTCCGATTACCAGACGGTATATGCCGCTCGTGATGGCGCGACAGCGGCTCCAACCGCCGGTTTACATTTTACAAGATCCCTTTTAGAAGCCACAATGGCAAAAGGTGTAAATGTTGCAACTGTAACGCTCCATACAAGTTATGGCAGTTTTGCGCCGGTTTCAGTAGACGCGGTGGAAGAACACAAAATGCACTCTGAATATTTTGAATTTACGTCCGAGGCGGCTAGTGTTATAAACCTTACAAAAAAAAATGGCGGGAAAGTTGTAGCTGTGGGGACGACGTCAGCCAGGGTTCTTGAAACTGTTGCCGTGGATAAAGGGCACGTTGAAGCTCGAAGCGGCGAGACGGATCTTTTTATTTATCCGGGTTATGAGTTGAAAATCATCGATGGTATTGTGACCAATTTTCACCTCCCCAAATCGACCCTTCTTATGCTCGTCGCTGCTTTCGCGGGCAGAGACCTTACTTTTAAGGCGTATCACAGGGCTATAGATCTAAAGTACCGGTTTTTTTCATATGGTGACGCGATGCTGGTTCTGTAGGTCTTAAAGGAGAGTATGAGTTTTTTTAAAATTGAACATCAGGACAAGAATTCCCGCGCGCGTTGCGGAAAATTGTTCACAAATCACGGTGAAATAAACACTCCCGTATTCATGCCCGTAGCGACACAGGCTACTGTCAAGGCTATCTCTTCAGAAGAACTGTCGGAGCAGGGGGTGGAGATGGTCATATCTAACGCCTATCACTTGTATTTAAGACCCGGAAGGGATGTATTGGAAAAAGCCGGCGGCATTCATGATTTTATGGGGTGGAAGGGCGGAATAACGACCGATAGCGGGGGATTTCAGGTGTTCAGTCTCACGGATTTGCGCAAAATCTCGGATGAAGGCGTTGAATTCAGATCGCATCTGGATGGAACAAGTCACTTTTTCACTCCTGAAAACGTGGTGGATTTTCAGCTGATGCTCGCGAGTGACATTATGATGCCGCTGGATGAATGTGTTCATTATCCGGTGGACAAACGGTACGTAGAGGATTCAGTTGACCTTACGTTGCGGTGGGCGAAGCGAGCCAAAGAACACCTGGCCGGGAGAGGAAAAGGGGCCGCTCTTTTCGGGATCGTGCAGGGAGGGACGTACCATGACGCGCGGAAAAGGTGCGTGGATTCTCTTTTTGAACTAAACATGGACGGTTACGCTCTTGGGGGCATGGCGGTGGGGGAGCGACCTGAGTTGATCAACGAGATCACGGAATATACGGCCTCCATCTTGCCGAAGGACAAAGCGCGGTATCTTATGGGGGTTGGGTCGCCGCCCGAGATGCTTGAAGCGATATCGAATGGTATTGACATGTTTGATTGTGTTATGCCGACACGTAACGGGCGAAATGGCCAGGCGTTTACATCGACAGGAGAGATACAATTGCGCAACGCTCCGTATAAGGATGATTTCAGACCCATAGATCCGGAATGTGGATGTCCAGCCTGCAGAAATTATACGAGGGCGTATATCAGGCATCTGTTCAAGGCCGGAGAGATACTTGCGCTTAGGCTGATTTCTTTGCATAACATATGCTTTTATGTTAAACTTATAGAACTTTCCAGGCAAGCTATACGGGAGGATAGATTTTTGGAATTCAAGAAAGGTTTTTTGGGGAAGTTTTGTTCTTCGTAATATCTAATACCAAAGGGGTGCTAACATGATGGTTCTTGCATTCGCGCAAAACGCCGAGACACAGGCTGCGGTGCCGCAGCAAAGCCCGATAATGAGTTTTGTTCCAATAATACTCATATTCGCTATTTTTTACTTTGTTCTTATACGTCCGCAGAAAAAATCCCAAAGGGAACATGTCATGATGCTTGATGCCTTAAAAAAGAATGACGAAGTTACAACTTCCGGCGGAATCGCAGGAACGATCGTAAATATCCAAAACGATGTCGTAACTTTAAGAGTGGATGATAACACCAGAATAAAGGTAGAGAAGGGGTTTATTTCGAAAATCAGGAGAAGCCCCGGCGCCTTAGAAGAGGCAAAATAAGAAAGGATGATCCGATATGTGGGGAAAACTTAAGTGGAAAAGTATTTTTGTTGTGGTGATAGCCGGCGCGGCTATCTGGTATTCATATCCGCCGTTCGACCTTCATGACAAAGATGGTAGTATTGTCACGGAAGGGACGATAAACCTGGGGTTGGATCTCAAGGGAGGTATGCATCTGGTTTTGCAGGTGGATACTTCTTCCTTGTCCCCGGATGAGGCCAAGGACGCGCCGCAACGAGCGCTTGAAGTCATACGTAACAGAATTGACCAGTTTGGAGTCCTTGAACCGGTAATACAACTCCAGGGGAATGATCGTATACTTGTTCAACTTCCCGGTGTTACGGACAGGGCGAGAGCCAAAGACATAATTGGAAAGACCGCTCACCTGGAATTTAAACTCGTATCGGATGATCCCGAACTTTTGAAGAAGGCAATTTCCGGTGAAGAAGTGGGGGGGTATGAACTGGAATACATGAGGACTCGGGAAGGTAAGAAGGAACCGTTGCTTCTTTTAGAGAAAACCGAGCTTACGGGCGATATGCTGGTCGACGCGACGATGGAATTCAGCCAGCAAAATTTTGGCCAGCCGTATGTTTCCCTGGAACTGGACAGCGAAGGTGGGAATATATTCGCGGACATCACCGGTATGAATGTTGGCAAGCGCCTTGCCATCGTTCTTGATGGCGAAGTCTATACGGCTCCTGTGATTCGCGAGAGGATCCCTTCAGGCAGGGCGCAAATAAGCGGTAATTTTTCCGTCGAGGACGCGAAAGATATAGCCATTGTTCTCAGAGCCGGCGCGTTGCCCGCTCCTGTCGCGATAATCGAAGAAAGGAGTGTCGGCCCGGCACTCGGGAAGGATTCTGTTGGAAAGGGCATAAACGCGGTTCTGATAGGCGGCGCGGTCGTTCTGATATTTATGGCGGCATATTATCTAATAGCGGGCGCGATCGCGGATTTCGCGTTAATTCTGAATATCGCGCTGATCACCGGCGCACTCGCGTATTTTGGCGGAACGCTTACGCTACCGGGCATCGCCGGTCTTGTGCTTACCATCGGCATGGCGGTAGACGCCAATGTTCTTATTTTTGAAAGGATACGGGAAGAAAGCCGATTGGGCAAGGCGCTCAGGGCGGCTGTTTCCGCGGGGTATGACAAAGCGTTCTGGACGATTCTGGACGCTAACGTTACCACCCTGATAACGGCGCTTATACTTTTTCAGTTCGGGACGGGGCCGGTTCGCGGATTTGCCACGACCTTGAGCATAGGTATTGTGGCCAGCATGTTTACCGCTCTTGTTGCTACGCGTCTGATATTGGATCTCTTGACGCTTGGTTCCGGCGGCCTCAAGAAGCTCACAATGATGCAATTTTTTTCACAGCCAAACATACCGTTCGTGAAAGTAAGGAAAATAGCGTACGTCGCATCCATCGTGGTGATCGCCGTTGGCATGTTTCTTTTTGTGCAGAGGGGATCGAAGAATTACGGTATAGATTTCACCGGTGGAACCTTGCAGCAGTTTGAGTTTAAAGAAGCCGTTCAGACTGAAGACGTCCGGGATATGTTGGATTCACACGGGATGGGCGAATCATCTATACAGCAGTTCGGCGAGGGTAAAGGGATAATTGTACGGTCTCTTTCGGGGAAGACAGAGGAGATAATTGCGGGTCTCAAGGAAAAGTTCAAAAACGTCTCTTTTGAGATAATGCGTGTGGAGGCGGTAGGCCCGGCCGTTGGGGAAGATCTGCGCCGGGCGGCGGTAAAAGCGCTTATTTTCGCGATGATAGGAATATGTTTTTACATTTCATTTCGTTTTGAATTCCGATTCGCCGTTACCGCTATCATTGCTCTTATTCATGATGTCCTGGTCTGTCTGGGACTTCTTGCCCTTACCGGCCGGGAGATATCGTTGCCTGTCGTTGCCGCGCTTTTAACGATCGTTGGTTATTCGATCAATGATACGATCGTTCTTTTTGACAGGATCCGGGAGGACCGCAAATTCATGCGAAAAGCCGGCCAGGAAGAAATAATAAACACAAGCATTAACCAGACCCTTTCACGGACAGTGTTGACATCCTTGACAACCCTTCTCGTTGTATTAGCGTTGTTCATATTCGGCGGGGAAGTTATCAATGATTTTTCATTCGTTCTTCTGGTCGGTGTGCTCGTTGGCACGTATTCGTCGATATTTATTGCCAGTCCGCTTTTAATAGATTGGCCGCGTCGCAGATCAAACAGTAAAAAAAGATGACAAGAATCATCGCAAACGATTATGAAGAAGGAAAGAAGGCCGCGTGGCTGGGGATCGTGAGCAACATTCTTCTCTTTGCTCTAAAGATGTTCGCGGGTATTGTCGGCAGGTCCCAGGCCATGATCGCCGATGCCGTTCATACTGCAAGCGATACTTTTACCAGCCTTGCTGTCGCCATAGGATTCAAGATCGCGCAAAAACCCGCGGATTCCCGTCATCCTTTCGGGCATGGAAAGGCCGAATCTATAGCCGCTAAAATAGTATCTTTAGTGCTTATTCTGGTAGGCGTTTTTATCGCTTATAAATCAGCTCGAATATTAGTTTCCGGGCAAGTCCTTCCGCCGCGCGGCATAGCGCTTATCATGGGGTTTGTTTCTGTAGTTGTTAAGGAGATCACATATCGGTATGTGATGCTGGCGGGCGACAAAATAGATAGCAACGCGTTAAGGGCGGACGCGTATCATCATCGGAGTGATGTTCTTTCTTCGGTAGCCGCGATAATCGGTATAACCGGCGCAATGTTGGGGTGGACATTTATGGATCCTCTCGCCGGCATAGTGGTTGCCGGTTTTATACTTAAGATGGGTATGGAGGCATTTCACGCGGCCTATGATGATCTTATGGATGCTGCCGCTCCAGAAAGTTTAAATTTGCGGATCAAGGAAGTGATCAGGAACTGTAAAGGTGTAGACGAGATTCGTAAAGTAATGGTCCGCAAATCCGGCATTGAATTATTTGTTGAAGTAACGATAGGTGTTGATGGCAGAATGACAGTTGAAGACGGGCACAGAATAACCATGTGTATCCGGCGGGATATTTTCAAATCAATACCGAGAGTCAGGGAAACTATCGTTCACGTTGAACCGGGCATCACAAACCGCATAGACGAAGATCATAACCCACCCAATGGTGAATAGAACAAGATGAATAGAACATGGACAACATGCCAAGCTGATCCGCGATTACAGGCGGTGCTTTGCGACAATCTGGGCATTACACCACTTTGTGCGCAGCTACTGATCAATCGAAATATCCGAACCCCGGAACACGCGCAGGTTTTTCTTTTTGGGGGGCTTTCCTCTTGTCATGACCCTTTTCTGATGAAGGATATGAAGAAAGGAACTACGCGTATAAAAAAAGCGATCGCGCGCGGAGAAAAGATTTTAATATATGGTGATTACGATGTTGATGGTGTTGCCTCAACGGCTCTTTTGTCATATGTTCTTAAGGAGCTGGGCGCTAACTACGAAACGTTTATTCCCAATAGGCTGGAAGACGGATACGGCATGAATGTCAGGGGTGTCGCATGGGCAAGGGAACATGGCGTCGGCCTTATTATCACCGTTGATTGCGGTATCAATTCGTTCAATGAAGTCGCGTGCGCGAATGATTACGGAATAGATGTTATAGTGACGGATCACCATGAAATAAAAGGCGAAGATTTGCCGTCCGCATACGCCATTATCGATGCGCATCAGCCGGATTGTGAATATCCCTTCAAGGGACTTGCCGGTGTAGGTGTGGCATATAAGCTTGCTTCGGCGCTTATGGAAGGAAAAAAAGAATTTCTCGAGTCGCATCTAGATCTTGTGGCACTCGGCACAGTGGCCGATGTAGCGCCTATGAATGGCGAGAATCGAATATTGACGAAAGCCGGGCTAAAAACTCTGAAAAATACCGATAAATGCGGACTTAAAGCGTTAATGGATGTCGCGCGGGTAAAAGCGGATGGTATCACATCAAAACATATAGGGTTCGCGTTAGGTCCGCGTATAAATGCTATGGGGCGGGTAGGTTCGGCTAATACGGCGCTGGAACTTTTGATGTGCCGGGATGAAGCCAGGGCTCGTGATATCGCGGCGATACTTGACAAAGAGAACAGAAATCGACAGAGCATCGAGAAAGACCTATTGAGCGGTATTGTCGAGCTGGTCGAATCCGGAGTAAGATCGGGAGAGACAGGTCCGATAGTTCTGGCCGGTGATGGATGGCATCCGGGGGTTCTTGGCATTGTGGCCTCACGGTTGGTCGATGTGTATGATGTCCCGGCTATTCTTATATCACTTGATGGTGATAAGGGGAAAGGATCAGGAAGAAGCCCGGATAACGTTAATTTATTTGAAGCGATCAAAGAAGCGCAAGAACATCTTATTGCTTTTGGAGGGCATGAAGCGGCCTGTGGCTTGAAGATCCACAGGGATAATATCGCGGGTTTCCGCGCGGCGTTGAATGGTATTGTTATGAAGAGGGTTTCTCATGGAGAAAAAATACAGCCGGAACTAAAGATAGACCTGAACCTGAGCTTTTCCCGCATAGGACTTAAACTTGTCAAAGAACTAAAACTTTTGATGCCTTACGGTCCGGAGAATGTCGAACCCGTTTTCGCGACAAGCGATATTGGTGTGAAAAACGCTCCGAGAGATATCGGCAGGGGAGGGTTTAAGTTCCTGGCGACATGCAGGAACCTGACTTGTGAAGCTATCACTTTCAACCGAAGAAGTATAAGCAAACCGCGAAAGGGCAGTATTATAAATCTTGCGTACACGCCATCGGTCAATGATTGGGGTGGTGTTGAGACAATACAGCTTAACATCAAGGATATTCAGATCGTATAGTGAGACATACCATTGACTTTTTGGCCCCATGGAATACAATATTATTCGATGTGCGGATGATATGGATGCGGCTTGCAAAGTTTCAAGAGGATGAAGTGAAAAACCTGCCGAGATCGATAGTTTTGATTCTGGTGGTGATCGCCATCGTGGTAGCTGTGGGGCGGGTTATGCTTATCGGCATGAACGGTGGGCCGATCGGGGGGATGCACGCGACAGTAAGGCGCTTTTTGTTCCACGCGGACGACAGCATAAAGGAGTGGGATGAGAAAGCACTTTCGCGACATAAGACAATTTATTCTATAACAGAACATAAGGGAAAAAAATGCGTGAGAGCCGTTGGCGAGAATTCGGCATCGACGCTTTATTTCAAGAAAAAACTTTCGTACGATAGGAGACCATTTGTCTCGTGGGACTGGATAGTTGAAAAATTCCCTGAACGAAAGCTGAAAGAAACCCTGGACAGAAAGAAGGAATTTGATTTCGCGGCCCAGGTATATGTGGTGTTTCAATCCAGGTTTTTCCCCAATGCCAGGGCTATACAGTATGTTTGGGCCGAAGGCCTGCCGGTTGGGATGGTTTCAGACAGCCCGTATACCGGGAACGTGAAGCTTATAGTGCTGGAATCGGGGCCGTCGGAGGAGTGGAAGCATGAAGAACGGGATATTGCTCTCGATTTCCGAAACCTTTTTGGAGAAGATCTGAAAAAAAACGTAGATGCCGTGGCATTCATGACGGACGCGGACAGTACGAAGACCAGTGCTGTTGCTTATTACGGTGACATAACGCTTGGGTTTCTCGGTCCGGTCGCGGGAAAAACGTCCGGTGAAGGAAGCTCAAGCGCGGGATACCTTCGGTGGTTGTCTAAAATCCCATTTTTTCGGGGAGAACAAAAGGAGGAGCCATCAAATATCTAAACAGATCATTACAAACCCATTACCTGGTCATTATCATTTTTTCCATGGTCATTCCGACGCTGTTTGTGGGAGGGTGCTTGTATTATGTCATTCTTACCATCATGGCCGATCAGATCGCGTTACCTGATGTTATTGCGCGGGATCTTATTCCGGTCATTCAGCGCATCAATGTTCTGCTGGGGGTAGGTCTGCCTGTGGTGTTCACGTTGATAAGCGCCTGGGCTTTTATCCTATCTTATCGGTTCATTGCGCCATTGGAAAGATTAGAAGAAGATCTGCAGAAGATCGACGACGGGGATTATTCGGTGCGTCTCCAGATACAGGAAGACCATGACCTTAAACCAGTGGCGGATATCATCAACGATCTTGTCGGCCAGCTGGACAAAATGAGAGGATAGAGACAATTGAAAGTTCATAAAACGGCTGTTATTTCAAAAGATGCTGAGATAGATCCTTCTGTCGAGGTCGGTCCCAATGTGATCATAGAGGGAGGCGTGCGTATCCATTCAGGTGTTACGATAATGGCGAATGGGTACATTTGCGGGGGTACCGAGATCGGAGAAAATACGGTTGTTCATATGGGAGCCGTTATTGGTAACGCGCCGCAGGATTACGCCTATTCTGGCGCGGAGACATTTACCCGTATAGGCCGGAATAATGTTATACGGGAGTATGTAACGATACATCGCGGTACGAAAGAGGGAAGCGTTACAGTTGTCGGTGATAACAACATGCTGATGGTCCAGTCCCATCTCGGGCATAACTGCGTGGTAGGAGATAACGTTATAATCGCGAACGGTGCTTTACTGGCCGGATATGTAGAAGTGGGTGACGCCGCTTTTATTTCCGGAAATGTTGTTATACATCAATTTTGCCGCGTTGGGTGCTATTCAATGATCGGGGGTTTTACGGGAGTCAATATGGATGTCCCTCCCTATATGCTGGTAAGGGGTCCTTCCGTGATACGCGGCATAAATCTTATCGGTCTAAGACGTTCCGGTATGGCGAGAGCCTCGATCCGGGAAATAAAAGAAGCATACAAACTTCTCTTTCTTTCCGGACTGAGCCAGGAAGACGCCTTGAGCCGTATAAAAGAGGCGTATCATTCAGAGGAAATAAAGACTCTGGTTGGTTTCATCGAACGATCAAAAAGGAAAATTTGTAAATACAGATATACAAGGGAGGAATACTTCTAGTAGCCCACGGTCCATAGTCCACAGTGAATGGGCAAAGGGCACGGGTCAAGGGTCAAGCGGTGAATCGTGAATCGTAGGGGCGAAAAATATTTCGCCCTAAAAAGCTGATATCTGAAAGCTGAAAAACGAAGGAGGCGAGGGAGATGGCAAAGAAAAGTGATCTGAACAAAGTGATGGAAAAATATGGGCCTATAATGAAAAAGTTCGGTAATGAGATCGGAGAAGCCGCGAAAAAGGGCGAAGAAAGTCTGGTCATGATGTCCAAAGTGCTGAAGATACAGATGGACATACTTGGCGGCACTCTTCAGAAAGAGAGGATATATCACGAGATCGGAAAGGAAGTCGCGGCCAAGCTGTTTAAGGGCGGCCTGGACATACCGGGTATGGACAAATACAAGACGCGGTTGGATCGGATTCAGTCCGAAGAAAAAAAGAAAAAGAAAGCCATATCGCAGGTGAGAAGCGCCGGTAAGAAAACGAAGAAAAAATAGGCGCGGTATATTCAACAAATGGAGGAGAAGCGTTGCAGGCTATGGGTTCAAGAAAATATTTTTCAACGATCATCCACCTATCAGTCTATCAGTGAAAGAATAGAAATGGCGGAGAAATGGGAAAGTGGCGGGTGATGAATAAGGGAATGGTCTTACACAGGATGCATGAGCTTCTTGAAGGTCATTTTGGTGATCTGGGTTGGTGGCCGGCGGATACGCCTTTTGAAATGATCATCGGGGCGGTGCTGACCCAGAATACGGCATGGCGTAATGTAGAAACGGCGATAAAGAATCTGAAAGAATGCGGGTTAATGGACATAGAAAAGATCGAACGCGAAGAACCATCCCATTTAGCCGCGGTTATCCGTTCTTCCGGGTATCACCGTGTAAAATCAGCAAAATTACAGGAGCTTTCAAGGTATCTGATCGCCGAGTGCGGGGGCGATCTAAAAAAAATGGAAGCGAGGGATATGAAAGATCTTCGATGTGGGCTCCTCGGGGTAAAGGGAGTAGGGCCCGAGACGGCGGATTCTATATTGTTGTACGCATTTGGAAAACCTGTATTTGTTGCCAGTGCGTACGCTAAACGCGTATTTTCGCGGCACCGGCTGATCGATGAAGACAGCCCCTACGATCTCGTTCAGACTTTTGTTCATGAGAATTTTGACGGGACGACAAAACGGTTTAACCAACTGCACGCGTTTTTGGTGGAAACAGGGAAAAAATTCTGTAAAAAGAAGAGAGCCCTTTGCGGGGAGTGTCCGCTGGGCGGACTTGCGAGGGGGCCTAAAGAAAGGAATCATCATGGACATTGCTAAGATCAAAGAGGTCGCGGTCGCGGCCGCTAAGGAAGCGGGGAAGATGGCGTTATCCCGCCTGGGTAGCCCCGGTAAGATATCTTATAAGTCCGGTCTCAATGATCTTGTTACTGAAGTAGACAAGCAGTGCGAAGAAATAATAGTCGATATCATAAAAAAACATTTTCCGGACCATTCGATACTTGCCGAGGAAAGCGGCGGAAATGCCGTTCGAGAAGGGGTTTTGTGGGTGATCGATCCGATAGACGGCACAACGAACTACGCGCATTCTTTCCCTTTTTTCTGCACCTCAATAGGGGTAATGGTGGACAATGAAACGCAGGCCGGTGTAGTGTACGATCCGTCCCGTGATGAACTGTTCGTCGCGGAGAAAAATGGAGGATCGTTTTTAAACGATAAGAGGCTCAACGTTTCAACAGTTTCCGCGGTCAAGAGTTCTCTGGTAGCTACCGGATTTGCTTATCACATGTCGAGCAAAATGGAAATGTTGCCATATTTTCGCTGCATGTTACATCAGGCGCAAGCTGTGAGGCGGGCAGGTTCCGCGGCTCTGGATCTGTGTTATGTCGCGTGCGGGCGGTTTGACGGATTTTGGGAATTCAAGTTGAACCCATGGGATACCGTGGCCGGCGAGTTGATAGTGCGTCGCGCGGGCGGACGAGTTACTACGCTCGATGGCAGCGACTATGACATATTTAAAAAAACTATTGTTGCCACCAATGGGAAGGTTCATAAGGAGATACTGGGTCTGTTAAATTCCGTTCAGAATTAAGGTTATCAGTTTTCAGCTTTCAGTGCTCAGTCGTCCTGTAATGAATTCTCGTTTTTACTTCACTTTGGTTTTGTTGCATAAAAACCGCGCGCAACAATTCTAAACACAGGATTTAAAAAATACTCAAACTATGGTTCCGTTAGAATATGACATTTTTTTCGGCATGGATGTCGATAAAAAAAGTGTCGTGGCTATAATTGTTGATCATCATAAAGAATGGGGATATCCCTAATTATTTATTTACAGCTTTTCTTGTAAATGCCCATAAATATGGGTATTATATCCTTAGTAAGGTGGTTTTTTGGGGGTCATGTTTTTGACGGAGGGAAAATGCAGGATCTGGTTCGCAGGACGGAAGGTGAGGCCGGAGCGGTCATATTAACATTGACGCTGGACTCCATCACTGTTCATCAAAACAAAGAGTTAATGGAGTTTTTTTCGGCTATACTGGACGACGGCGTTCAAAAAACGATTCTGGACCTGTCAAATACGTCTTATGTTTCTTCGATGGTGTTAAGTTCCCTGATGTTCTTTCATAAGAAGATCAGGGCTTCAGGCGGGGATTTTGTTCTTTGTGGTGTGAATAGCCGGATAAAAGAGATACTGGCTACCACAAAACTGGATAAGGTGCTTATTTTTTTCGAGGATACAAAAAAAGCTATGGCTTATTTTGCCAAAAGAAGTGAGGTAGTTCCCAAAACAGGAAAGGAGGCAGAAATGAAGCTGGATGTAAAAGGTTTTGCCCTTGCAGGAGGTATCTTGTGGGGAGCGAGTGTTTTTCTGATCACCTGGATGAAGATCATCGGCTATGGATCAGCGCTTGATGTGATAAAGAGCTATTACATCGGTTATTCAGTAACACCTTTGGGAAGCATAATTGGCGCGGTATACGGTTTTTTTGATTTTGGTATCGCATGTGCCATCTTTGCGCTTCTGTATAACAAATTGGCTAAACAATAGAGAGATAGCCGCATAGTACGGTGCGCCCGGTTATTACGGGCGAGTGAAAAGCAGCAGTATGTCTTTGGGCGTGTTGCTGCTTTTTTCTTTAACTATCTATTAGGCCGCCTGTTACGTTGATTTTTAAGGGGACAGTAAGACAAGACGGGAAAATGTTTTGAATAATGTTCGAGTTCAAGTATAATGTCATTATCAGCAAACAGGTGTTTTTTAATAATTACCCACTCAAGGTCTTTGCGAATACCGAAAGAAGTCAATGGCGGAGCTCAGAAAGTTCATAATATGTTTTTCTCTGATAATTTTGGCGTTATCCAGCGCTGGGTGCCGGACGATCAAGGCACCTTCGGAACCATATGAGACATGGGTGCCGCCTGCCCGCGAAAAGACCTCGATCTCCCCGGATACCATGTGGGAGGCTATTCGGCGACGCGAAATAGATACCTCAAAACCCCTTGTATTGTTTGAACTTGTGGACATAGCAATAGGCAATAATCCAACCACCCGACAGGCGTGGGAAAATGCCCGGGCCGCTGAAGCAAAAGTGAAGCAGGCTCAAAGTGAATGGTATCCTCAGGTAGAGATCTCCGCTGAAGGCGCCGGTCAGAAAAAGGACACCAATCTGGATGTCAACGATCAGGACAACATATATGCCAGACCGGGCGGAGAGTTCACCTTTCTTTTGCTTGATCTTGGCGGAAGGAACGCCAGGATCAGAGGGGCGATCCAGGACATGCTTGAAGCCAATTTTCAATTCAACCGTTCTCTTCAAAACTTGATACTTAACACAGAAACGGCGTATTTCGAACTTTACAGCGCCCAATCACAAGTGGAAGCCGCTACAGCCGATCTGGAAGACGCGGGAACGGCATTTTATACGGCCCGAGAGAGACACAAGGTGGGGCTTGTATCCAAACTTGATGTTCTTCAGGCTGAATCCAGTTATGATCAAGCGCTTTATTACCTTGAAGAGGCGAGGGGCAATGTCCAAACTGCGAGGGCGAATTTGGCGCAAGAACTTGGTCTTCCTGCTGATGCTGTATTCGAGATCGCCTGTCCGGCACAGAAAGTACCCGCATATCTTCCACGGGAAAACGTAAGTTTGCTGATAGAGGAAGCCCTCATGGAAAGGCCTGACATAGCGGCGGGACGGGCGTCGCTACGATCGAAAGCAGAGGCGATAAGAGCAGCTGACTCTGACATATGGCCGTCATTGACGATCGGCGCCTCCGGTAATGCGGGCTGGTATAAATATTTCGGCAACGAAGAAACGGCATTGGACCGAAAATACGGACATGATTATGAGTATTCCGGATATTTCAATGTTTCATGGGATATTTTTGACGGTTTTCGAAATATTAACAAAAAACGCGAAGCACGATCCGAGATGGAAAAGGAACGCGAGAAATTAAGGCAATCCGAACTTGCGGCAAGCGCGGACGTTTGGACAAAATATTATAACCTTAAAACCGCGGGCAAAAAATTTGTATTTAGTGAAGCTTTTCTGGAAAGTGCCACGGCTTCGCGTGAACTGGCGGCCAGGGGGTATAAAACAGGGTTGAAAGATATACTGGATCTTTTGCAGGCCCAAAGTCAGCTTCAGGACGCGCGGAGCAAACTGATAGAATCAAGAAAAGAGGTCTTTGTTTCTTTAGCCGAGCTTATTCATGCGACCGGGATGCTTTATGTAGTTGAGGAACAGTAAATGGAGGGAAGGTAAATGGCTCAAAAAATGGATGTATTTAAATATCTGAAGGATAGGCTGAGGATTATAATGTCTTTCGATTACAAAGGATTTCTTGCGCGGGTTAAAAAATTTGATTACAAAAAATTATGGAGTGAAATAAGATCATTCGATTATAAAAGCTCTTCGGAATATGGAAAGTTATTTCAGGACAAAAAGTTCTGGAGAAGAGTTCGTGTGGTTATTGCGTTGCTCGTGTTGATATTTTTACTCAAGGGCTGTTTTAATCATCCGCCAAAAGAAGTGGCGCGGTCGCGTCATGTCCAGACGTCGCCTGTTATCCAAAAAGATGTTCCGATATACATAGATTCGTTTGGTACATTGAGATCGTTGTACAGTGCGGATATTGTGGCTCAGGTAACCGGCAAGATAGAGGCGTACCATTTTGACGAAGGCAAGGAGGTCGCGAAGGAGGATCCTTTATTCACTATTGATCCAAGGCCGTACAAAGCTGATCTTGATAAATCCAAGGCTGCTTTGGCGGAAGACCACGCCGAATTAAGATTAAAGGTCGATACCCTTGAAAGAAATAGAGGGCTGATCGCGAAAGATCTTATCTCACAGCAGGATTTTGAAAAGTATCAAACCGCTGTCGCGGCTGCCGAGGCGAAGGTGGAGTTCGATAAAGCCGAGATCGAGACGGCGGAAATAAACCTGGGATATTGTTACATAGTTTCGCCGATAGATGGCTTAACGGGAAAACGCCTGGTAGATCCCGGTAATATCGTGACAGCAAATTCCGGGCCTGTGCTTGTAAACGTGAAGACGATAGATCCTTTATACATCGATTTCACCATTTCGGAAAGAGATCTTCCGCGGGTGAGAAAGGCTATGTCAAACGAGGAACTGAGAGTTGAAATCCGTCCGGCGGGAGATGATGACGGGCCGTATAACGGAGAACTTAAACTTGTTGATAATGCCGTGGACGACTTGACAGGAACCGTTTCTTTGCGGGCGACGATATCGAATAAGAGCCGAAAGCTATGGTCCGGCCAGTTTGTGAAAGTAAAGCTTATCCTGTACACAGAAAAAAACGCGGTTCTTGTGCCGTCTAAAGCAGTGCGCATAGGACAAAAGGGACCGTATCTCTTTGTTGTGAGTGAAGACGATAAGGCTGATCTGCGTCTTATCGATATCGGCCAGCAGGAAGGTGATTATGTAATCGCGAAGAAGGGCGCTAAAGTCGGGGAAAGCGCAGTTGTCGCCGGGCAGCTCGGATTAAGCCCCGGGATGTTGGTGCAGGAAGATCCCGCGGACGGAGAAACCGGGAACAATAAGGGCGGAAGGAAACAGTGATCTTTTCTGAAATATTCATAAGAAAGCCGATAATGACGACGCTTATCATGATGGCGGCGCTTATTTTTGGCGTTGCCGCGTATTTTGCTCTGCCTGTCAGCGACCTTCCGGTCGTGGATTATCCCGTAATAACCATAAACGTGTCTTATCCGGGGGCAAGCCCTACGATGGTGGCTTCGACGGTGGCAACGCCGCTTGAGAATGAGTGCATGGAGATTCCCGGCCTTCAGACGATAATCTCCGATAACACCGAGGGACAGTCACAGCTTACTTTGACATTTAATCTGGATAAAAGCGTTGATCTGGCTGCTCCGGATGTGCAGGCGGCGATTTCGCGCGCTCAATCTAATTTACCCGACGATCTTCCCAATCCGCCGACTTACACAAAGGATAACCCTTCAGATAAGCCGATCATGCATTTTACCGTAACCTCGGACACTCTTACCTCAGGACAGCTTTATGATTTTGGGAATACGACTATAGGACAAAGATTGAACATGGTTGATGGTGTGTCGAAAGTGGACACATGGGGAGCGAAAAGTGCGGTCAGAATACAGGTGGATCCAAACAAACTTGCTTCGTTTCAGATAGGTATAGACGAGGTGGCAAAGGCAATAACGCAAGGGACGGTCATTATTCCAGGGGGGAGCTTGAACGGTCCGATCCATGCGTTTTCGATAGAACCCCAGGGGCAGTTACTGGAAGCGAAGGATTACGCGAAACTGATCGTTGTATACCGTAATAACGCTCCGGTTTATCTGGGTGACATTGCAAAATGCGTTGACAGCACAGAAAATGATGTACTTCGTGTCATGTCATGGGAAACCGGTGAGGATTGGATCACCGGTTGTGTTCATCTCGCTGTCAGCCGCGAAACCGGCGCGAACACCGTTGCAGTGGCTCAAGAATTAAGAAAAACCATGGAGGAGATCCGGGAGGAGATCCCGGGTTCCGTCCATGTAAGCGTGTTTTATGACCGATCGCTGCAGATCGTGGAATCAGTTGACGATGTGAAGACCACCGTTTTTATCGCTCTTGCTCTTGTTGTTCTTGTGATATTTCTTTTTATCGGGAGACTTACTGATACGATTATTCCGGGGATCACTCTGCCTTTTACGATATTTTCCACGTTCGTTATTATGCTCGCCGCCGGGTTCAGCCTGGATAACCTGTCCTTAATGGGAATTACCCTTTCAGTGGGATTTCTTGTTGATGATGCTATCGTTGTGCTTGAGAACACAGTAAGGCATGTTGAGGCGGGTTTGAGACCCTTGCAGGCAGCTGTAAAAAGCATGAAAGAGATCACTGGAACTGTTATCTCAACAAGTCTTGCGCTAATAACAGTGTTCATCCCCCTGGTTTTCATGAGCGGTATTGTCGGGCGAAATTTTCGGGAATTTGCCCTTACGGTTATTTTCGCGATAATATGCTCAACCATAATTGCCCTGACATTGACACCGATGATGTGCGCGCGAATGTTAAAACCAAAGAGCACCGGTTCCGGAAACGCGGAGAAAACCAGGGTAGAGAGATTTACGGAAAAATTTGTAGGTGGATTGAACGCCAAATACGGTGTTTTACTTAAATGGACATTGGATCACAAATTTGTTTCTGTTATAGTGTGGGCCGCGTGCATACTGGGTACGCTTTGGCTTTTCACTATTCTTCCAAAAACGTTTCTGCCGGAAGGAGATTCAGGAGCGATCATGGGGCAAATGGAAGTCCCTCTTGGTACTTCAACCAAACAAATTCGTTTATTTCAAGATCAGGTCAATGAGATCCTTCAGGGAAATCCGAGTGTCGCGCGTATTGTGACAGTTACCGGCCTGCAGGCCGGCGCCGATCAGAGCACAGGCCCCTTTTATGCTATCCTTAAACCGCCGGGGGACAAGGAAAGAAAGCCCATGCAGGTGGTGGTTCGACAATTGCGGGAGGAGATGGCCCGCCTGATGATGGGAAATGTTTATGTTGAGGCCATTCCAGCTCTACAGATAAGCACCGGCGGCGAGAGTACGGCACAGGGATGCAAATATTCATACATCATGAAAGGAAGCAATAGCGAAGAATTGTATGGAAGCGCCATAGAACTGGCGGATCGGATGAAGAAATTCCCCGGGTTTGTTGACATACAGAACAGCGTAAAATTAGACATGTTCCGGTTAAATGTGAACATTTTCAGGGATCGTGCGTCATCTCTTGGGCTGACAGCGCAAGACATTGAATACGGGTTAAGTCTTGCGTTCGCTCAAGGGAAAACCACATTGTATAAGACGGAGATCGATCAGTATTATGTGATAGTTGAGCTTGATAAGAAATACCAGAATATTCCGATGGATCTTTCTCAAATATATTTGCTATCTCAAACGACAAATAAACTGGTGCCGCTGGCATCCATCGTAGAATGGTCAGAAGGTGTGGGGCCCCAGAATGTGCCGCATTCCGACAGATTGAATTCCGCGACACTTTCGTTTAATTTAAAAGCAAATGTGGCGCTTGGGAACGCGACCAGTCTTTTAGAGAAGAACGCCGAGGAGATCCTTCCGCCCGGTATCAGCGGAGCTCTTCAGGGGGAGGCTCAGGAATTTCAGGACGCTGTCGCAAGTTTAAGCGTTCTTCTGATAATAGCCGTATTTATTATGTACATCATACTCGGTGTCCTGTATGAGAGTTACATACACCCGATAACTATTTTAACAACCCTGCCACCGGCGGCTTTCGGTGGTTTGGCCACGCTCTTTTTATGCGGGTCCGAACTTTCCATGTACGCGTACATAGGACTGTTTATGCTCCTCGGTATTGTCTCCAAGAATGGCATCATAATGGTTGATTTTGCTAATCAAAATTTGGAAGAAGGTAACACGACCAATTTTGAAGCGATATACAACGCCTGTATTGTTCGTTTTCGTCCCATACTTATGACCGGAGCTTCGACGATAATCGGGGCAGTGCCTATCGCCCTTGGTTTCGGCGCGGATGGCGCGTCAAGGAGGCCGCTCGGACTCATTGTTGTGGGGGGACTTTTGTTCGCTCAGGTTATTACTCTTTTTGTCACTCCGGCCATTTTTTTGTATATGCAGGATTTTCAGGGAAAGTATCTTGACAGGTTTGAACTGTTTAAATCAGGCGCGGCACGAAAAGTAGAAGAGGAAGAGGAAGAAAGTGAAGTGGTTCGTGGTGAGATATCAGTCCTTTGACGGAGCAATTTCTTGTCGAGCTGGAACTTAAAGTTGCTTACTAATATCATCGATTTTCCCACGCGACATAACATATTTCAAATAAAAGACTTATAGACTTTAAGGCGCAGGTTAAGATATAAAAAAGTCAACACGATAGATTTGTGAAATTGTCTTTATGTGGTATACTTTATGTTAAGGAAATGGGGGTGATGAGTTGCTCTGGTCCACGCGCAACTTTTTTCTTCACCAGTTACTAAAAACTATTACAAAGTTATATCAATGTAGGTATCAAAATGACTGATTATTATGATAGCCTTGTGAAGCCTAAAAAAACGGATAATTATCACGACTGTTCCGCTAACGGTGACAGTTTAAGTATATCCGGGGGATATTCGCGCCACAAGGGATTTTTCAAAAGCGTCGCGCTTATTGTAAGTTTTGTGTTCTTTTTTCAGCAATTGGGAGTAGCGCAAGCCGCCTCCGGCGCCGGTGGTTCCCAGGCGCGGGAGGCGCCTATATCGGCTGCCAATGCCGCGAAAGGCGGCCTTCACATCAATCTTCATAATTTCTCTATTTCACGCGATATCGGTATTACCCGTGATGTCCAAATTTACGATTCAAAAGAAGTCATCATAAACATAAAAGACGTTCATGATAATTACGGCGCGCAGGAATCCATAGTTTCGGTTCTGGATAACCTCGCCATAAACTATGACGTTCGTTTTGTGGGTATCGAAGGTTCAGAAGGATATATCGACATGAGCCTGATCTCCGCTTTGCCCGGCGAAGAAGCTAAAAAGATGACAGCGGAATATCTGATGCGCGAAGGAAAAATATCCGCCGGCGAATTTTTCGCCGCGCTTTCAAAAACACCGGTCACGCTTTACGGGATAGACTCTCCCGATCTGTATCTAAAGAATTATCACGCTTTCATGGGGCTCCTGGATAAAAAGGAACGCAACATGAAGCTTGTCGCGGCGCTGAGAGAGGCGTTATACGCCCTGGAAGACCATGTATTTTCAAAAGAGCTCAAAGCGCTTAACAGGAACTCCGTCCTTGCGAACGATAACGGTAAAGCTTTCACCGAACGCTGGTATTTCATAGAAGAGATAGGCCGAAAGCGCGGGGTGGGTTGTGCGAGGTACCCGAACGTAGGCGCCCTCATGAAGGCCGCCGAAATCGAGAAGGCCGTCAATTACGCCGCCGTCAATCGCCAGAGAGACGCCGCGCTCGATATCCTGACAAACCGGCTCAAAAGAGACAGCCTTGAAGAACTCATACTCAGGAGCCTCTCGTTCAAGCTCGGCAAGATATCAAAGAGCCAGTTTTATTCTTACATCCTCACGCTTGCCAAAGCGGAAGCCCTTCCGCGGGAGGATTACGACGACCTCGAAGGTTTCTGCGATTATGTCAACCTGTACGAGTCCATCGATATAGGGGGGCTCATGGACGAGATAGACGATTATGAGAGACGGATAAGAGAAAAGCTCGTCAGGAACGATGATGAAAGAGAACTTACCGCGCTTTTGAAAAACGCGGAAATACTGCGCAACCTTTTCGCCGTAAGGCTCACCAGCGGCCAGCTCAAGTATTTCAAGAGCCGCATAGAGGATTTCAGGTGGCCCGCTTTTCTGGATTTCATAAAAGCGCGTTATAAAAGATACGGCATCCCGATCCCGCGGGACCTTGCGGAGGTTTCGCGGCTCTTTGAACAACTCCCGCAGGCGGTAGACTTTTACGAAGCGGCGACGGGAAGGAACAGTCGCATGGTGGAGAACACCATCAAACAGATGAGAAAAGAGGGGGTCAGTGTCGCCGCCGTCGTTACCGGCGGGTTCCATACAAGAGGTATCACCGATATCCTGAAGACGGACAAGGTATCCTACCTGATCCTGCTCCCGCGTTTCAATTCCAAAACCGGTAAACGCCCGTATATCACGATCCTGACGAACAAAACCAACGAATACAAACATTACACCGGATCGGGAGACTACCTCGCGGTCCCGTCGTTCTTCGACGTTATGAAAAACATCCTGCGCGGCGCGGGAAAGGACGAAGCGGGTTTTAAAGTAAAAATGAAAACACTGGCGGCATATTTCGGTGGACGAGTTCTTGAAAACATGGAAGCAGGGAGATTCAGCCAGTCGGGAATGGAGAAGACGAAGAATGATTTCTTTAAAGAATTCGTAAGATTGCAAGCCGAGTTGATAGAAAAAAGCGAAATCAACATAGACCGATCAAAAGAAAACAAGCGATTCCTGCGAAGCCTGCTCGATTCCATGATAATCGAAAGAGACAAGAAAAGAGGTGAGAACCGTGTAAAGATATATTTTGAGACAGATAAAGGAAATTTTATGTATCGGGTCAACCTGACGGAGAAGGACGCGTCCGGAAAAAGAAAAGTGAAACTGGAAAAGTTTGATGGTGTCACGAAAGAAGCCGTGGGTCAGGCAAGGTTTATAACGTCGGTGACGCTGGCCGAAGACGCCGCGGGTGAAGCGATCTCCCGCGGAGAGGAACTCGCCGGCAAGATCAGGGAGATGAGGCTTCAAGAACTGCGGCAGCGGCTGGCGAAGTATATCGAATGGAACGAAAAGAATATCTTGAACAAGCAAGGCGGACTTGATCCGGAGAAACTTGAAAACGTCATTGAAAAAATAGCGGGTCGTATCGGCATAACCGTCGATAAAGGGACGAAGGAGTCCATAATAGCGGATATCGTATCCGGCTGGAGGGAAGAGGCACAGGTTGAAGAGAAAACCCCTGCTGCTGAAGAAAAACTTGCCGGCCTTAAAGATGAGGAAAAAATCGAAAAAGGAGCGCCTGCCGAAAAACAGGTCGAGAGAAAGAGTTTTGTGCATGAAAAAGTCCCAGCTATTTCGTGGCAGGGCAGTAAAGTTGATCATGGTGAAGTGAACAGCAAGATAAATAGAGTGTTTGAAAGGATAAAGGAAGCGTTAAAGAACGTAGAAAGTGATATTAAAAAGACAAAAATGCTGAATGATAAACAGGATGAGCTTTTAAGTATTTTACTGAAAGAGGGAGACCTGAAAGAGTTGTTGGACGCGAAAAGGATAGATCTAGAGACATTAGGCCGGTTGGTATCTCTCTACAAGCGGGTATGTAAGGAAAACGATAAAAAAAGTAAATTAGATGATATCGAGATTATTCGGATGAGAGGGAAAACTGTCGTTATCGCGGACAGGATAGTTTCCCACTGTGCGAGAAGGAGTGATGTTGTTTGGATAGGCAGAGGTGATTTAAAGAAGAAAACAAAAGAAATTGTCAACATTAACAAGAACATTAACAAAGAATTCGCCGGGAAGTTGGCCCTGGAATCCATTGTGAGGCATGAAGTAACAGAGAGGGAAATATTGTTGACTGAAGTCAAAGAAGAAATGAAAAATACAGGAGCCTCAGCCGAAGAAATCGTAGGTTGGCTTTTAAAAATAGAAAGCAAAGACAAAGAAAAATCTAGAGAGATACACAAAAAAGCGCACGAGGTGGCTAAAAAAGTTGAAGAAGAATATATCGCTACTCAGGTGGCGAGTGCCATGGAGAAAATGAAATTCGAAAAGAAATTTGTTGGGGTGTTCGGGGAATTGACGCCGCAAATTCGGAAATTGCTTCTGGAGAAGATCATGGATTTATCGGAGGAGTTTGCGGATAAATCGGGATTTTTGGGACAGCCGACGGAACGCGCGCGGCCGGGGGCCATGTACGATTTCAACACTCTCGAGCAGAAAATACCATTAGAGATTTCAGATGATGGCATAATTATTGAGAGAGGACAAACATATCTGAATAATTTCCGTTTGATTTTAAATGAACTGCGCGAAGTTTTATGGAGTAGTGACGGGAAATTCCGGGGGAAAATTGTAAAGTTCGGATTTGTCGAGAATAGCGAAAAAAAGATATTCATGGAAACCTCGGAAGACAAAAACACTATAATCATATATTTTAATGCAGCCTTATTCAATCCGGATAATTTTGATGTTTCCAACGATGAAGACCGGGATGCCATTTCTGTTTTTAGCCGGCACTTGAAAAATTACGAGATAGACGGCCATCTGGCCAACCGGCGTGAAGGGTCAGGTAATGAGGAACGTCAGGCGGAAGAACGCTACGCTATTCTGTCTGGTCTCGAGGATTTTATCGGTGCAGGTAAACAGAAGGACAGGGATCGTCTGTTGGAAGTTTTCGAGAAGCTTGGATACGCCCAGTCTTCATACTATAAGCTTCTTCACGGTGTAAATATGGTTGTAAAGGAGGGGATTATCGGAGAGGAGAGTCTTACAAAGTACAAAGGCGACCCGGATGAGACGCTTAAGGACTTTAAAAAGTTGTTCGACGCGTATGTCGAAAAAAACAAAGAATCTCAGAGTTTAGTGGGTGAATTAGATAAGAAAGAAAAGGATATCGAAAAGGCCGAGGAAACCCAAAAGGGTCGATTGGTTTCTCAAAAGGAAGAATTAACGGAGAGGTTAATGGTAACAGAAGCTGACGTTAAAGACGCTCATGACGCGTGTTTAAAATTCGCGGCACAAATCGATTTAGACGGCGATTTTGATGTCCATAACTTTCTGCGGGAGAGGCTTTTGCCTTTGAAGAAAAAACACAAAAAAGACGAGCAAAGCTTGCAAAAAGAATTCCTTAAAGACGCGCGATACGCGTTCATGATCAAAAAATCCGCGGAAACGTACAGGACAAAGAGGGAACACGCACGGCTTTCCTGTGAAGCCGCGCTTATGCAGGACCTTACGGAAGAAGAGATGAACGCGGTGCTTAAAGAGCTTGAGGACGAGGCGAACTGTAATGAGCTGCTCGAAGCAATAAACAACGCGCGGAAAGGAGAAGACTCGCTAACGAAACTCCCGGATTGCCTATCCCTGAGGGAAGAGGACTTCTATGAAAAAGGTGATTTTAAAAGCGGACAGCTTAACGCCTTTGGTGAGGCGATAAACCAGAAAATAACGGCGCGACGCGAACGCGCGGAGACCCTGGCGAAGGAACAGGGCGAAGCCATATATGACGAGGATAACGAGTATCATCGTGAATTTGTGGTAAAGGGAACCGCGGCGTTTCTTTATACCATTTTTCTTGAAAAAGGCTGGGGACCGAAAGGGCAGGATAACCGTTGCCTTGCTTCCGGGAAACTGGTACTGGGAAAGCTTCTTGAATTTCCGACAGGTGAAGGTAAAACGACGGCCGCGGCGCTCGCGATCGGCCTTAAGGCCCTGAACGCGGAGGGACGGCCGGTATTTTCGTTAGAGACGAACGATGTCCTCGCGAAACGGAACGCGAGCACGGGAAAACACGGCATGGGGGATGTGTATGAACGTTTTCTCGGCAAAGGTTTTCGCGATGCACCAAAAACCGTGAGACACATAAATAATGGAAGTGAGCCGGAAGACCTGAAAGGTGCTTTTAAACAGGCGGGGATCACGTATGTAAGCATGGCGAATCTCGCGTTTATGATCCAGAAAGATATAAAAGAAAGAAAGGAAATTTTTGGCGACAATTACAATGAAACATCAAAAAAATTTAGTTTTTATTACGGCAACATAGACGAACTCGACGAGGTCCTTCTGGATCAGTTTTCGACAGATTACATTATCGCTGAGTTTGGCGGGAATGTTACACAGGAGGCAGAGGTTTTTCATAATAACCTCGCTATGTTGGCGTATCGCGTAAGGCAGGAAGCGCAGGTGGATAGATACCAGGTCGGCAGACGCATGGAGCTGGTTTCTGAAGACGCCGTAGCGGCGGACAGATCGGTTCTTGTGATGGACAAGACTAAAAAGACTATTACTTTGACCGGCGTTGGGGAAAGCTTTATCGAGAAGTTATATTTAGGTCTTGACTGGAAGGTGGAAAGGAAAAAGCTTACACAAAAAGAGTTTCGGAAGCATGTTATCAAAGCGCTTATTGTCGAATATACGTATGAGAAGGGAAAGGATTATGAAGTTGTAAAAAAAGAATGGGAAGTCGAAGGGGAAGAGTGGGCCGTCAGGGCTGAGATAAGCTTGATGGAAGAGAGCGGTCTGCTTACCGACAGGAGATTGTCCGACCTGGGCAGGTATCTGGACGCGAAACACAGTATAACAACCGGTACGAATAAGGTGAGGATAAAGGAAGACAACAAGACGAGCAGTAAACTGAGCGGTATAAACGTGATAGAGAGCTTCGAAGGCTGGAGCGGATTTACCGGCACGTTTCCGAAAGAACAGGTGGCGGAGGAAGCGGGGAAAGTATTAGGGAAGAAAAAAGAGGACATACTTCAGATGCCGAGATTCGCTGAAAGGATCGTCGTGGAGGGCAAGCCGATCTATGCGATGACGTTGGATGACCTTTGCGAGAAACTCGCTGAAGAGGTTAAACGGCTGCGGGCAGACAACGAGTCATCGCCGATCTCAATAATATTGTCCAACGGTATCCAGACTCGAAGAGTTTTTGAAACGATGCGGGATCTGGGCATTGTTGACGAATATTTACATCTCATCAGGGTTAACGAGGATGTGGATCTGGCTGAGGCGTACGGCGGCCGTAACGGGCACGTTACCATCGGCACACCTATTATCGGGAGGGGCATAAACATGAATCCTTTGCGTTTTAGTGAAGGGATAAATAAATACCGGAAGGTTATCGAAAATGGTATTGATGTCGGAAAAATTGCCGACGAAACACTGTTTTCCGGGATCTGTTCGGGATTCGAAGCTCAGGGGCTGACGGAGACAGGAGCTAGAAATAAACTGAATGAAATGTTACGGAAAATGGTAAAGGAGAAAAAGTCAGTTGATGAGATTTTGAAAGAGGACGAATACAAAAGGTTTGGAACGGTGATAAACACTTCTGATTTTCGTAGGAAAATGGAAAAGATGGAGCAAATCATGTCGCAGGCGATGTCGCAGGCGATGGCTCAGACGGAAAAGATACGCGGGATCTGTAATGATTTGAAAGAAAAGTTTCGTGAAAGAAGCTCGCAAGGTGGAGATTCGGAGAAGCGCAAAGAGAAACAGGAAGAGTTAAGAAAGGCGCAGCGGGAACTGGCGAAAATGATCGGTATTGATCTTGATGAAGCAAAAGAAAGAACGAGGAAGGCGGAAGAAAGCCTGGCGGAGGCTCAAAAAAATCTGAGAAACACTATCGAAGCGGAGGAAAGGGAAGACGGTACGATAGAAGGCGCGCGGGAGCTTGTCAGCGAGATAACAACGGGCGTTCTTAAAGTGGCGATAGAAAAGACGGAAAAGGGGCAAGAATATGATATTGGAAAGATAACAGAAGAATTGTTAACAAAAAGAATCGAACTTAACACAAAGTTAAAGAAATATTCGGATCGCCTCCAAAACACGATAAAAGCAGCGGTGGAGAACAAAACGGAATTTGAACTTTTAAGCGGCTCCTCTATCGCAGGGGAGTACGGGTTGGCGGCGTTTAGGGCCGGGCAGAGGTACGTGGAAGTGAGAGACAAGGACGATATTGCCGGGCTTAAACAGGCGAAAAAAGCGAAGGACGACGCGGAAGAAAGACTTGACAGACTTGATAATATCATAACCGCGGAACAGATGTTTCTTAACGCGTTCCAGGTCGTTACCGCCGCCAGCATAAATGGCCTTCAGCTTTATTCCTTGAAAATGGGGACAAAAAGGCTGTGTGACCAGGTTCTCGGGAGATCGGCAAGGGAATGGGATGCCGGGCGTATTACGGAATGTATCATCATGGAGGCAAGTGACCAGAATCGGCCGGAAGACTGGGATGGTGAAGGCAGTTTTTCGTTCATAATGGAACGCGGCATAGGTGATCTCAACCGGGACGGGTACATCCCCTGGGGAGAGAAGAGGAGAAGGTGGTTTTTTAATCGGATGTCTTCGTATGGTGAGATGAGAGATGTACTTTTTGAGGGAGTACGCGACCTCAGAACCGAATGGGTGAAACTGACCCAAGAATTGAAACGGTTGGAGTTAAAAACTCAGTCGGAAAAAATACAGGACGACTTAGCAGAAGAACAGCGACAGAAAGTGCGTAAGCGTGTGATTGAGGTGGAGGGTCGTCTCGACCTGTTCTTTGAGCTTGCTCTGCGGAATATTGACAAGATGGCCGCGGATAACCGTATTATGCGCACCCCTTTCTCCCAGGCGGATTATGAGGAGATGCTTAGATTGGAAAAGGAAGAAGAAAAGGAGTTCGAGGCCATTCACGACAAAACGGTTCAGGATATTCGCAAGAACAAGAGTGGAGAGGACGAGGCTTCTTATGGTGCCAAGGAGATGGTGGAGGATATCTTTGATATAATTTTTGAAGACGTGATCGAGGAAGTGAAAAAGGAGAAGAAGGCAAAGAAAGGGGATATGGCGGAGGAACGAAAAAAGAACGGAAAATTATTGCGAGAGAACCTGTTATTTCTGGGAATAAAAGAAAGTCAGATCAAATGGGCACTAGAAGAAATTCTTCCCGTGAGGGAAAACGGCAGCGTGAAAACTCTGGAAGAGGCGATAGAAGGCTTAAGCTCGAAAGAACTAATCAGGTTTTTCAAAAAACTCAGGAAGACACTTAAAACAGGGTTTGCTGGACATATACACATCAGCATGAAATGCCTGGAATGGAGCAGAAAGGCGATCAAGTCAGACCTTTTCGAAAAGTGGCAGGAGACACAAGGCAGGATTTTTTCTAAGGCGCAAAAAGGCAGAGTCAAGGAGAAGGTCAAGTCATATAAAAGCGAGATCCGAAAAGCCACAAAGAAGTTTCTTAAGGAATACAGTAAAAACTTCGCCAGGGCGTTTTTTGAGAAGCAGCTCATGGAAAGAGACCGGAACAAGAAGGGGACGGATAAGAAGATGGAGGGCGAAGTCATTGGAAAGATGGTGAGTGAAGCATATGCTGAAGCGAAACAAAAGCCTCCCAGCGATTTTGAAAGAGTCATGAGGTGGATCGGTGTAACGCGTGTCGGCAGAGGGGTTGCCGGGGCGTACCGCCGTTTTGCTAAAGGTGAAGGCAAGATCGGCTGGATCAGGAAGGGGATTGACCAGGGAAGCAGGCCGCAGGTGAACGACCCTATAAACATCAAGGGGGGTTCTCCAAGACAGACCATGCAGCTCAAAAAAAGCACGGAGGTGTCCGACTGGGTAAACGCCGCGAGAATGGATCCCGCCGCGCCGGGCACCGAAGTGGAGAAGGAGTTGGAGGAGGAAAAGCTGTCTATAGAGGAAAGCGTCAAGAAAGAAGAGGAGAGAAGGAAAGCGGAAAAAATAGAAGAGAAGGCGAAAAAAGAGAAGCTTCGGGACGCGGCGGAGAGTGATGTCGATGCGGTTCGCGCGATGGCAGTACGCCCGGTGCCGTCCGACGGGAAATCGCCAATGCTTGAGTCCGGGATCAACGTGTTCGGTGGTATGCCTGATGATGATGACGAAAAGGAAAAACTGTTAGCTTCAGTTAATGAACTGATCGGCGATGAAAAAAATATAAACCAGGAAGATAAAAAGAATGTGAGTGTCATCGTGGATGAGTATGAGATGCAGGGTGACAAACGGATCGTGATAAAAGCAAGGACATTTACCTGGCACGGTGATGTCCTTGTCCTGAAATATTACGGGCAGAAAGGGAAGACGGATCCGATAAACGAGGGTGATTGCAGAAGAGCAGCTTTTTCTCTGCCGGAAGGGAAGTTAAAGGAGGGCTGCGCAATATTGGTTATCGGTGGCGATGTTTCCGCGTCGAATACGAAAGACCTGGTAGAAAAAGTCATTAAAATGCGGCAGTCGGGTAAGAACTTTGTGCTGGGTGTAAACGACGTGAATTATCCCGGTGGGGAAGAAGAAGGTGTGGATAAACTGGAAATAAAAGGTATCGGTGTAGTCGGAGATGCACGCAGTTTCGAAGCGGATAAGGCGATCGCCGACAGCGAGAAAAGGGTGAATCCCGGGCTGAAAGATGCTGAACTTTCCGGGAGGCTGAGCCGGGTGTCTCCGGAAACGCGTATCGCGGCGTTTAATGTGACGTACATTGATGGCGATGGCAATACGGCAACAAGGAAAAGGATCGCTAATAACCGTGACGGGGTAGTTCTTGTCGAAGATGCCGGAGAAGGAAAATTTTCCAGAGATTTCATGACAACCGTTCACAGGCTTGGTACAGGCAGGGGCATTTCGACGGATCTCGTTCTCGGCGAGATACACACGCTTGACGACGTGCCCCGGGACCAGATTGAGATCGCTGTTAAGGCCGGCATGGCCGTTTTAAAGATCGGAAATCAGGACAAATATAGCGAGAAATATGTCGATGACGCTTATCTGACAAAAAGGCTTCCCGCGGTAGCGATGCCCGAGGCGAACCGGATCTTAATGCTTTTTTATAATTTATTTGAGTGGTTATTTCAATGGATGGACTCGGGGTATCATCCGGCATGGAGGAAAGCCTTTGTGTTTGTAGGCGGCGTGATGGTTTTAACATTTTTAATTTCAGCCTTGGTATATACAGGGGGGATTATTTTCGGCGCAATTACTATCACTCCACCGGTGCTTAAAACGGCAGTGGCGTCACTTAGCCCTATGCTGGTAAGGAGCTTAAAAATAACAGCCGGTGTCAGTTTGATCGCCGGGGGTATTTATCTGTGGAAGAAAGCGGACAAAATAAAGAAACCGTTCCGGAGAAAACTGGCAAAGGGCGCGGTTATCACGGCCGGTGTCGCGATCGGCCTGGCTGTTTTGTGGGAGATGGGGGTTCTTGCTTCTATCTGGACAGGCGTGACAGGTTTATTCAGCGGTAAAGGTCTCGGCGCTCTTAGCGCCGGCGGTTTACCTGGCGGCACTCTCGGTTGCGTTCTCATAATAGGAGCCCCCTTATTTTTTGTTGGTAAGAAGAAATGGCCCACGTTTAAGAAATGGTTTTCTGCCCGTATCGATAGCTGGCTCAAGCTTGAGCGGCGAAGAACGGCCGCGGCGTCGGAGGGGATTCTGGGGTTTAGCGAAGTGACAGATACCGAACAAAGAGCAAAAAAAAGCAAGGCAGAAAAGATACTGCTCGAACATCTTGGCCTGGGGGCACAAGAAAGTGTGCCGGTCGATCTGGTTGAAAGATTTGTTATGGCCGCAACTATGGATGGAGAGCCGGATAAAAAAATAAGGATTTTGTTTGAAAAAGTAAAAAAACAGGCAGAAAAATTAAAAGAAGACAAAGAAGGCGAAAAGAAGGATACGGAAAAAGCGTTAAAGTATTATGAATTCGCGCTCCGGCTTCAAAAACACATTTTAGCCGTGACGGGGGACGTCCGGGACCGTGACGTAAACAGCGCTATCGCCGAAATTGGAAACGAGATTATCACCGCCAAAGACGAACTTGGGATCAAAGAGGAACCGTCGCCGAAAATACCTCCGGGAATATCACCTGAGATGCTTAGGGGGGCGGGGATGGAAGGGATGATGGGCGGGCCGACATTGAAGGATGAGGTGAAGAAGGCTGCCCGCGCGGCGCTTGGTGATGATGAAAAATGGTGGCAGAAGATGAAGATAGGGCACCCGAAAATTGACGGAGAAAAGAGAGATAACATGAGAACGATTCTCGCGAGATTCGCGCTTGATTCCAAAGACAGGAAGGAAGCCCTTCGCAATATCGCTAAAATAAAAGATCGCGGTAAAAAAGTCGATTATTACAAAGAGTTTGCTTATACGAAATTCGGGGAACAGAAAAGCGAAGTCCCTGAAAAGATTTTTACGTCGAAGATAATGAAAATTTTTAAAGATTTCGGGGCACTGATCTTTGCGGTTGGCTATATGATCTCGGCTATTTCCGTGTCGCATATGATAGCGGCGACGGTGGTTGTTGTCCTGGCGGCGCTTTTTGCGGACTATGTCGTGCGGCCGTTGGTCATATACCTGAGGGATTACCGGGAACATGAAAATATTTTGAACAAAATGGCCAGGAAAGAGAAGGATCTCGTCACAAGTGAAAAACTTGAGAACGCGGCCCAAAAGCTGGATGAAGCAAAAGAGTCTCTGCTGAAGCTTTTGAAGAAGATGGTGGTTTCCGCGGCGATTATAACCTCGTCTATCACTTTGACGTCTTTGCGGAGTTATTCTTACGTGGCGCTCGCGGTCGGCCTGATCACGCTGATTGCGTTGGCGTTTCCCGCTGTAGCCGCGATTCGTAAAAAAATCGTGTATCCCGATTTTGGTGAAACCGCGCGGTTCATGCAGCACGTTCTTGACGATTATGAGAAGAAGGCAGCCGGAGAAGCTAAACAGCCTTTGCCGGAGGCGGCGGAAAGGATAGTCAGGGTTTTGAAGAACAAGCGAAACGCGAGAAAACTCGAGAAGATGAAAGAAAAAGAAAGTGAGAAAGATTCCTGGTTTAAAGTTCGGCTCGCCTTTGTGAGGTTCCTGCAGCTTAAGGGCAAAGATGAAAAGACCGGGGACGAAACCGCGAAACTTATTAATGATATCACGGATTATGTCGATGGAAAAGGCGGGTGGGAAAAAACCGTTGCTGATTATAGGCAAAACGAGGAAATATTATTTGCGATGGCTGAGATGATTATGGGTATACCGCCTGAAAAACGGCCGGAGGATTGGCCGGAAATCTTGAAAGACATAAATGAGAAATTGGATAAACCGGCATATGAACCTGATAAGCCTGTGGAAGATTCTTACCTGGACGGGCAGAAGAAAGAAAGTGAAAGGCCGAAAACTTCCGAATGGTCGTTCGAAAAGGAACAGGATGAATTGAGGTCAAGGAAACTTGGAAAAATAAAAGACGTATTAAGAAAATTGAAAGATGAAGCCGAGGGGACGCTAAAACGGACAAAGGAAGATATAGACGTTCTAAAGGAGAAGAGTTCACAAGCTGTAAAGCCTGCGGAAGAGCCGACGGCGATCGAAACGGAAGAAAAGGCGAAACCGCCTGATGAGAGGATAAAAGAAGCCGAAGAGGAGATCCACACGGAAAAGGACCGTCTGGGCGGACCCAATCCCGAAAGACTTAGCCGCCTGTATTACGGGCTTGCCATCGCATATCAGGAAAGATCCGATAGCCCGCAAAGTGATGACATGAAGCTTGCCGAATTTTACTTTCAGCAGGCCCAAAATACCATTTCAGGCAAAGCAAAAAGCGCAGGCAAAAGGCTTGGGATAGATGCGTTAAACGTTCTCAAAGAAGAACTTGTTTACAGGGGGCTGCCGTCACTTTTTATGATAGGTTCTATTGGCTTCGCGAAATTTCTGGGGATTAATCTTATCAATTACGCGATACCGGTATTTGCCGGCCAGGTTCCTTTAGCCCCCGTACTTTTCGCTGTTTCGCTTGCCGTGGGTAATGTGTTCTTCGTTCTCGGACATAAACAGGATTACAGGGCGCCTCCTTCAATGTGGGGAACGCGCCTTCCCCCAGCCGTTTTAGGGGTCTTTCTCAATATATCCATTCCCGCCGTTATGGGTAACATATCACCCCTTTTCGATTTATTACCGGGTCTTCTTACCGGAGTTTATACGCAGTATATCCTGTATTTCGCGATAGCCGTGCTTCTTCACGCTGTTTGTAACGGCGTAGTGCGGGTTATTAACCTCGCCGCCGGCAGGATGGTCGCGGGTTACGCGCTCAGGCGGTTTGACGTGACGGAAGAAGAGAGAGGAACGCTTGATGAGGAAGGGCGTAGACTGTTTGATGACATCCGACGCAACCTTACCGCTGTCAGGATAGAGCGCGGGAGCTTTTTCAAATGGATTTTCCGGCAAAAAAGTCATGTAAGAAAGGTATTAAGCGAAGGGCAGAGAGACGTAAAGACGCTGAAAGAGAAATCAAATGAGATCACTGACGATAAGGAAAAAGAGGAACATGAGAAAAGAATAGAGCTGGCTGTCCGTAATCTTGAAAGCTTGGCGCGTTTGCTTTTCAGTGCGGATGATTACGACACGTTGCACGGGGGAATTCTTTGGGTCAAGGCGGCCAGAAGACGGCGAAAAGAATATCTTGAGGGGTTTGTCGAGTGGCTTGAAAAAAACAAGAAGGGTCATGACGTTTTAGCCACGCTACATGAGGATGTGCTGGGCAAATTATCCGGAGTAAAAGAAAAACAGATGTTTTCAGCCCTCTGGCAGGTCCGCAGAGAAGTGGCGGAGACCGAAAAAGCGTTTACAGAACAACTGGAGATTGTCGGGGAGAGCCGGGAAAAAGGGGAAAAAACATGGAAAGAAGACGACCTTGACAGCGAAAAGACAAGATTGACAGGAATACGGAAAAAGCTCATAGAAGCATATAAAAAACTTGCTCAGGAAGAGATCAAGGCCCAGCTGGAAGGGGTCAAGAACCCTGAAGCCGTGAAGAAAATTGTCGAGGAAAAAATTGTTCCTGTTTTTGAAGACATCATTGAGCAGACGAGTAATCTTGATAAGTTTATCGGCGCTGTAATTGTGGAGTTCAAGGAAGCACAAAGGATTGCAAATGAAATCGTGCCGGCCGGGATAGAAAACGTCAATGAAATACGCGACCATTTACGTTTGGCGTGGTTAGGATGGATGAAAAAATCCAGGTTTCTGCATTTATCGAGAAAAGAAGGAGAGGGAGATGAAAATTATCGTAAAAGAGAAAAAAATTGGATTAATAACGCAAATGCCGTTTATAACAATATAATTGGGCCCTTCTTATCGGATTCTGATGAAGTGAGGGATGCGGCATTTGGAGTTTTTGAGGTTTTGTTGAATGACGGAAGGATCACGCTTGAGACGATAAAAAATGTCCTTGGTCAGGTGAATATAGAGTTAAGAGATCATCCTGACAGTCGGCTTCTTCTTATGGCAAAAGCGTTTTGTATGGAAAAGATGTTAGATAAGAAACTTGAAGATGGCAAGCCTAAAACGATAATGTCTGAACCGGATCTCGAGGATTTGATAGAAACTTATACGCTCCTGGCGGAAATGGCGGCCGAAGAAGAAAAAAAGAGGTACGAGGAAAGGATCGTGGGACTTTTGACAGATGTTCATATTGAAAACTTTGCCAATGCGACGGCAAGGCTGAAAAAAGTAAAAGACTTGTTGCTGAAGGAAGAGATGAAGACGAGAAAACCTTTTCTCGTAAAACTCCTTAAGTGTGAGATAGAAAGGATGGAAGGCCCGTCCCCGGGAATTATTGGCGTAATTATCGGTCATATCCAATGGCATAAAGACAAACTGGTAGGCGACGAAGACGGGCAGTTCAGTTTTGATGAGGTGCTTGATATGATGTTAGAAAAGGTTATTTCCACCCCGGATACGGATATTTCCGATAACGAAAAAACGAAAATAGTTACACAAGTATTAGGTATCCGGGGCGACAGGATTGACAGGGTGGATAAGTTTATGAAATTTTTTGAAAAATTTATAAAAAATAGAGGTGACATGACCAAAGCCGGGAATTATGAAAAAGCGGTCAGGTTTTTGGGCATTTTTAACGATGCCGGAGCGTTTGGGCCTATTTCTTTTCATTTGGAAATAAGGGAGACAGGCAGCGATGAGATAAGGTTAAAGAAGGCCGGTATTCTCATAACGGTCAGGAATGTTCTTGCCGGGATTGTCTACGCCGACTTGAACGGGGATCCTGAAAGGAAACGAGTTGCGGATAATAACCGGCAGATTCTGGATAAGATAGAGAGTTTGTTAGATGAGTATAACACGGCAGTCATGGAGTTTAAAGAAGCCGAAAAGAAACAGGCAAGAATCCGTCTTTGGACGGCAAAAGAAAGGCAGTTTGAATTGCATATACTCCGGGTGCGGACATTTGAGACGGAAGGAAAATATAAGGAGGCGAATGAGGAGTATGGAAAGGTTGTAGAGCTTTTTAAGGAAGAGGTGGAGGAACTTGAAAAAGAGCTCGAGGAATCGTTACAGAAGGAAGAAAAGGAACTTCTCACAAAAAGACTTTTCATGCTTAACAACCGCGTTATCATTGCCCATAAAGTGAAGGAAAGACTTTACGCCAGGGAGGGCAAGAACGCTGAAGCTGAAGAGACGAATGCCCTTCTCAACAAGTACCTGGCGCTACATTCCCAACAGACCGTTGTTACCGATGTGGGTGATCCATTGAGTGCTTATTACAGGGCGCTCAGGCGTGCGGTCAAAATAGCGCCGAATGATGCCTCTGTCAGGAAAAAATACGCTGACGCGATGGCGGGTGATTATATCGAAGCCGCGCGGGCGCGGGCGGAAGCGGAAAGAGTGTTAAGAGAGGATGAAGACTTTAAAAGCAGGGTGGAAAAGGATCTGGTTGAGGTGACAGGAGAACGAGGTAAATTGCAAAGAGAAATGGATGGATTAAAACGCGAACGGGACGTTTTAGACAAAGAAATCGATCAGCTTCGGGGGAAGCTTGATGAGGCGATACTTGCTTTGCAATTAGAAGAACAAAGCAGAATTAAGGGGGAAATATTCGGAGTTCGTAAGCAAAAAGAAGGCAATGATGGAGCGATAAAAGAAAAAGAGGCACGGGTTCAAAAAATAAAAGAAAAACTCGATAAATTGGAAGAAGAGAAAGAAACATTGAAGAAAAAAGTCGAAAAATCAAGTAAAGAGTTTGCCGAGGCGCAGGAGAAGGAAAAGAAAAGAAAAGCCGAAAAGGGTGAAAATGATGCTAAGGGGGATGATGCTTTGCAACGGGCGCGCAACGCTTATCTTGATGCCGTTGAATTGGCGGACGATTCTGACGACGGGAAGAAGGTCGCCGAGGAAGTCGCCGACAAGTTGTTGGATTATATTTATGGCTATAAAGAGAAGCTTGTGGAGCTGACAGGGGAAATAGACAAAAGACTCGAAAGGATCAAACATACGGAAACGGACAGGAAGAAACGAAGGATGCTTGAGGAAAGATTTCGGGACCTGCGGCTACGGCTGGCAAAAAAGGTTGTTGGGATTGACGCGATGGCGGAGGCGTTTGCGAGCGCACAGAAGGACAAAGTATTGATCGAAGGAGTGGATTTTCCGGTGCTTGAACTCCTGGAATATGTAACAGAAAAACTTAAAAAAGACGACAAGACCGGCAAACTCGCGAGATTGCTGCTTGCTGTTTTTATGAACGGTAAGATCAGCCGCCTGGCGCGCGTTACGGCACTTGAAGGTTTTATCGACCTCGCGTACGAAAAGTCAAACCTGTCAAGTCGAGAGATATTACCGGAGTTTGACGAATTTCTGCGGGAAGTGATAAAAGACGTGTTTAAACTTACGCGTTTGGCAGAAGAACCGGGGCTTGAAGACGCCATTTTAGATGTTATCGCTAAAGGCAAAGGCAAGATGAACGTGGTTGAAAAACTTGCCGATGATCTTAAAGCGCTTTATGTCGAGAAACTTATCAGTGATCTTGAAGTGCTTTACACGGACATAAAGACGTGTCATGCGGATAAGAAACAGAAGTCCTGGCATGATATGACGGGTGAAGAGAAAAAGTGTTTTCTCGCGAGACAAACTCAAATCATTCCTGAAACGGAAAGAAAGAGCGCCGAAGACGAATTAGCGTCTTATGAGCTGTCAAAAAGCGATTTCAAGCAGTTGATCAATGAGGCGGATGTGTTTGCGGGAGTGGACGAAGAAGGTTTATATGAAAAGTTTGGTGAAGAAGGAATGATAAAACGCGCGCGTAATCTCCTTTCCGCCATTGCTATGTACGAAGAGGCCGTGAAACTTGACCCGGAAAACAGCGAGGCGCATTACAAGCTTGCCCGGGCGCATTTTAGCCTCAACCATTTTGAGGAAGCGCTCGCTGAAGCGAAAAAAGCCGTGGAAAAGGATAAATACAATTTTGAAGCACACAAACTTACAATAAAACTCGAGAGGATACTTTATAATCCGTTGGAACTGCATAAAGCTTATATCGCTCTCGCGGCCGCGTATAATGGAAAAAGCGAAGAGGAATCGAAGGAAGGGAATACGGATGCTACGAGTGAATACGCTGATGAGGGTCTTAAAGCAGTCGAATCGGCGAAAAGAGTGCTTTCTTACGCGGCGGAGGCGATGGTGCTGAAAGCGGAAGCACTTAAGCTTTTGGTGGGCAGAACGGACGAGGCATTGGAAGAGTTGAATGAGGTCTTGAGATGGAAGGATTTTTCCAGGTTAAGGAAGTTTCTTTCGTTCAGGATGAAGAAGAGGTTGCCCGGCGGGTTGAACGACGCGGAACTTAAGGCGCGGCTTCTGAGGGCGGAGATAAATCGTGACAAGAACTGGAAGGGAAAAGCATTTTCAGATTTCAGAAAATGCGAGAAGCTGAAAGACGTTTCAAAAGAGACATATGCAGGGATCGCCGAAGGCTATATGAACAGATACAGGACGTATAGCGACGTGAAAAGTGTCGTTCTTTGCGCTGGAGGAGTCATTATTTTGTTATCTTTGCTACTGTTGTTGTCGTATTGCCGCAGAGTCGGTGTGCTGCAGTTTATGGGCATGCTTGAAACCGCCGGTACACATCTGCACGGAATAATGCCCTATGTTATCGGAACTCTCGGGACACTCATTGTTGCGTATTTAGTCTGTAAATATCTCATTTTCAGGCCTATCGATGATAGAAAGAAAACGTTTGAGTATTACGACAAGGCGATCGAGGCGGATGGAAAAGATGCAGGGCTTTATGAGAAAGTTATTGAATTCGCGTGGAAAGTGAAAGAACAGGAGAAGGTCATTACGTACGCGCGGCAGGCGATAGAAAATATCAAACCCGATGAGATAACTGATGAGAAAGAGAAAAACGAAACAAAAGATAAATTGGACGAGATAAAAACAAAACTTGTGGAAGCGCTGAAGGCGCGCATAGAAAAAAGAATGGAATGGAAATGGAGGGATGTATTGCGTAGACCCGCCTCGAAAATACAACGCTTGCGGGAGGTCCTCCATGAAGTTTCTTCGGCTAAAGAACATATCGAGAATATTGAGGATGAAACCAGGAAAAAAGAACTCAAATCACATTTTGATAGGATTACCGGTAAGGCGCACAGCAGGATCGTAGCCCTGCATGGGTGGTGGCAGGCTCCTTTGCGGTATATCAGCGCCGGCAAGAGATATGCCGCCCGGTTTAAGCTGGCACAGGCGCTGATAGAACAGGGGAAGGCCATACCCGATGATAAATATAAAGAAAGGGTGTTCGGGAAAGCGAAATCTATTATGAAAAAGTTAAGCGGCAGAGAAAACGCCCCGGATGTTACTGGGGAATTGTCAAACGCATATCTTTTATACGCGGAAGTCGCGCCCATGACGCGTGCACAAAAATTGATAGATTATGAAAAAGCTTTATCTTTGAATCAGTCAAACGGCAGGGCACATTTTAAACGGGGGCTTTTGCATCTGGCCGACGGCAGAACACGGCCGGCAGCGGATGATCTGGAAAAGGCTGTTGGGGAAGGTCTTAATGATGAGGACGCCGCAGACGCTCATGAGAAATTGATCGGGTTGTACGAAAAGAGCGATGACACCGCGGTTAAGAATAACGCGAAAGCTCAGGAACATCGTGTAAAACTGAATGAATTGCAAAGAAAGAAAGACGCGGAAATCGAAAAATATGTCGTGACAAGAAAGGAAAAGATAAAGAAGGCAGTCAGAGAGAGAAATATTTCTGTCATGGCCGAAAAAGCCCGGGAAACATGGAAACTCGGACAGAAGAAGGAAGCGTTAGAGGAATATATTAAAAAATTCGAGAAAATTCCGAAAAGAGCCGGTATGACGGCGGCGGTTAGGGGGCGCATAGGTAAGCTCGAAAAGGAAGTCGGCCCGCTTAATACTGATATCACGGGAACATTTGATTCCATGAAGGATATTTCGTATGAACAACTTGTCTATATCCTCAGGGAACGGGGGCTGGACGGCGAAAAAAGGGCGGGCGCGATTTCGCTCTTAAGGTGGGTTATAAGCGTCAAAAAGACAGAGCTGGGAGAATATTTGAACAGCTCCAAATTGATACTTGCCGAACTGTTGCTGCAAGAGGCGGATGTCTCAAAAATTGCCAGGACAAGGATCAAAGAGTCAGAAGAGCTTCTGAATGAGTTTAGAGCGGGAGATGTTGAAAACATTGACGAATGGATGTTGTTTTATTTACTGAAGGCTAAACTGGGGCTTGCTTCGGACGAAACGCGGGACGTCGAGGAAACTGTCGCGGAAAACCTTAAAGAAGCGATAAGGCTCAGGTATGACTCGAGGCATGACGACCAGATTATTGAACTTTTCGTCTCTTGGACCAGTCGGATAGAAGAACTTGGAGGGCTGGGGAAGAGTATTCCATCCAGGGTGCAGTATTTTATCTCGGATGATGGTTTCAAGAAGGTGATGTTCAGTGCTCCTCATAGAGCAAAAAAAGTGAGCATTGTTTTATTGAATGAACGGTTTGGTCTTAATAACGGAAAACTTATTATCGAGGTCCTTGAGCCTAAACTTCTCTCGGTGGAAGATAAAACGGAGCTTCTTCGGCTTTTAATGGGGCAAATAAGAGAAACCATGCTTGTCCGCGGAATAGTGCCGACGAGTGTTGATCTTGGAGCCCTGACACTTGCCATTAAGAAACTCGAAAATATTAAAGCGTGCCGTCAGTACGCGTATATGATCCGGGGTTATATACACAGGTTCCGGGGGAGGAGGATGCGGGCTCGCTTTCGCTTCTGGCGTGCCGCGAAAGCAGGGGAAGAAGTTAAAGCGGAAAGTTTGTTTAGGTCAGGTATCGAAGCGTATGAAAGGAATGATTTCAGTAAGGCCTATTCACTTTTCCTGAAAGCCGAAAAGTCCGGTTATGAAAAAGCCGAGCTTTACAGGTTTATGGCGCTGTCCGGACGGGGGCTGGCGGAATTCGAAGTTTCGGCGAAAAACATGACGGAATCTCAAAAACTTTTTGATTTAGCAATAGATAACATGGAAAAAGCGAGGCAGTTAGATGAGAAGTTGAAAGAGGACAGCGGCTTTATCGATGAACTTCGCGGCATGTATAAGAGTGTGATAGAACATATGGGAGCGTATTCTGCCGGGGTGGACAGGGATGCGGCTTTTGTGGAAAAAGGAGTTGATTATCTTGAAAAGATGTATGAGTTTTTTCCCGACACGTTTCGCACGGACAGTTTTGCAATAGGTATATGTATCGACGTGTTGCAGGGGGCGTATTCTGATTTATCCAGCAGAAAACAAAGAAACAACAGGCCGTTACTGGCGCGGCTTACCGTGCTTAAAGGACTGACGTATCTTAAGGGAGAAGTTAGGGATTTTCGGAAAGCAGAAGAAAGCTTCTATCGGGCGTTATGGATGGATAAACGCTGCGTTCTTGCGAAAGTCGGTCTCAGGGACCTGGCGCTGGAAGAAGGCAGGGAAGCGGAAGCCGAAGCGGTCGAACGGAATGAAGAAGCGGCAGCTGAAGCGATCGAGCGGCATGAAGAAGCGGTAGCGTTGGATGCCGATTTTGCACGGAAGACAGCGGGACAACAGATGGCAGATATTTTTGTTGATCGGGCAAAGGGACAGAAAAAGGCAGGGGATAGGATAGAAGATTTAAAGAAGGCGGCAGAACTCAGTTCCACGCCGGAAAACAGGTTAAACCTGGCCGAGGCATATTTTGATGAGGGCAAATTCGAAGAAGCAAGTCGCGTATTGAAAGAATTGGACGCGGAAGATGACCTGGCCGGTGAGACAAGGGGAGAAGTGAAGGAAAGGGTCGATAAGATTAACAAAATTAGAAAGAATGTAAACCGGACAATAGCAGGATCAGCGAAAGCTAGGCAGGATTTGGCGCGGTTCGAAAAAGAAGAAAAAGAAATAAGTAAAGGGATAACACTACTCAAGGGTGAGAGAGCGAGACTGGAAACCGAATTGCGGCAGTTGGAAAAGGAAGGAAAGGATGCGAGTATAGAAAAAAGGCGCAGAAGAGAGATCATTTCCTGGATACGGTCACGGGAAGACGGCCTGGAGGATTTGTTAGGTTCGAGAGAGAAAGAAATTCTTGAAAAACCTTATATGAAAAAGGATCGTGAAGAAGCCGTTCAAAAAGTGAGCGAAGATCAAAAAGAAGAAGCCGAAAGAAAAAAAAGGCTCGAACAGGTCCGGGGTCTTCTTGAAAGGAGGAAGTTAAGCCTGAAGAAAAACGTTGCGGTTGCCGAAAAACAGAAACTTGAACCTTCCGGGCTCGAGGATGCTGATAAAAAACCGACGGTAAATCTTATTCTCGGGATGGCTGCGAGGGCGCTGCAGAATGGCGAGCTTGTGAGGGCTGAGATTTTGCTAAGGAAGGCGCAAGAGATAGCTCCCGGAAGTGAAAGATTGAAGGATTTGTCAAAGGAGCTTGTATTTAAAGGAGGCGACAAAGCCCGGATGGACGATTTATTGAAAGGGCATATTTTGACATTATCCGCGAAAGGGAAAAACGCGCGGGAAAAGATACAGATATACGGAGATATTATATCATGCCATGAAGAAGTGTACCGGATAGAATCGGGCAGGAAAGTGTCACAGGAAACGCGGGAGAGGAAACAGCGGCGTGTTGAAAAGTTACAGAAAGATGCGGATTCTGGCAAAGCGAAAGCATACGATGATGTTGCTGCGGTTATAGGGGGTCTTAAGAGCGATGAGTTCGAAACTGTCCTGGAAGAATTGCCGGCGTTGCTGGAGAAGATGTTCACTTTCTGGAAGGTGCGGAATGAAAACGATAAGGTATTTAATCTGTCGGTTTATCTGCTAAAAACGATTCCCTACAGTAAGAGTGCGGACAGCGTGTTTGAAATTTGCATTAAGGAGATCGGGAAATCCGTATTGTTTGACGACGGGTTGAGAGAGAGAAAGAGGAAAAACTTAAGAAAGCGGCTTATAAACGATAAGGTCTTAATTGATGGGATTAAAGCGATTTCCGAAAAAACGTTTAACGAGACATTGGCAAAGGAGCTTATTAACTTATTCTTTCTGAATGACGGCGCGTATCACGCCGTGTTATCGGCGATGCTTTCGAGGCAAGGGGAAAAAGACAAACTGTTTATAAGCACTCTCCTTGGTCATCTTAATGCCAGGTTTTCGGAAACTCTTATCCGGGCTATTACTGGTAAAGGAACATTCCTTCCAGAGATAAAAACAATCAGAGAAAAAGTGTTGTTATTTGATTCGATTCAAAATGCGGTAAATAACCTGGGAGAAATCGAGTTTGCGGAAGAAGAATTAAAAACTAATTTATATTTTTGCCTGGCTTTAATGAATCTCGCCGCGAGGGATTTTGATGGCGCTATACCATTTTTTGATAAGTCTTTAAAAGGCGAGTTCAGACTAAAAGCGCGGAGATTGTTGGTCCATGCTTATTTGGGTAAAGGTGACAGGGCGGGCGCGTTTCAGGTGTTTTATGCCATGCATAAAGAGGCACCTTATTCGTCTGTCGTAAATAGTGCCCGTAACAAACTTGGGATAGGGAAAGATGATTCCATTTTATGGAATCAGACTAAATTCGGTATGGAGCATTTGCTGCTGGCGCCTTTCCGAGAGAGGATGGTATACTTCGGCGTTCCTCTTCTTTTAACGCAGTGTCTTACGCCTGTTATCACAGGGCTTATGGGGGTGAGCCCTTCGGTTCAGACATCTGTGCTTATTTTAGCGTCTCTTCAGATATTATCCGGGATATTTTTCGTGCTGTTGCATAAACACGGGTGGAAAACAGCGCTCCTTGTTACCGGATTAAATATATTTATGCCTTTCGTGATTGAGACCGGTGTGTGGCAGTTGTTAACTGTTGCTGTTGCGCTTCATTCAGTGGTAAATCTAACCGCTTTTATTACAAATACGGTAGTCGGGAGAAAAGCCGTTCCTTACGCTACGATAAGGTCAGGACCGGCATCCTTGCCGCCGACGACGAAAAAGATGCCGCCGGTAATCACGCCTGTAGCCGTTATCGGGATCGTGGGCGCGGATGAAGGCGCTATGGAGAAAAAATATCCGATCATAAAAAATTACGCGAATATAGAATTTATCGCGGTAAAAAATAAAGAAGCTTTCGAAAAGATCGCGACGGAAGCTGGCTTAAAGCCGCATGTGCTCATTGAAATGAGAGAAGAAACGGATATGGAAGACGCGATAAAGGAAGCGGTAAGGATCGCGGAGATCCAGGCTCTTGCGAATATGTTCCCATACCTTATTCATCCGTATGCCGGCGGCCTGGATGAAGGCGCGATGATGGCCCTGGAAGGCAAGACTCTTGATGACATGGGAAATATACTTAATGTATTGCAGGATGTATTGCCGGATGAGGCTCATCATGATGTGTTGGGTTCTATCATGCGGGATTATTATCCCAGGGCATTGGCCGGGGAAGAATTTCGATTTCCTTCCATAGTCCCGGGTGATAACGAAAAATGGGCCGACGAGTATTGCAAATCAGCTGGCGAAGCGGTTACCGCAGATCGTGATGACAGCCTTTCTGATGAAGAAAAGGCGGATCTCAGGGACAGATTTCTCGGCTATCATTCCGGATTTGTGAAATATCTTAATGACAACCCGAAAATGCCGTTTGGCGATCTTCTGGATTTCAAAAATATGGCGGCAAAGCATGAGGATGAAAAGATCAAGGGTATGGAGAAGAGTTTGATGGAGCTGATCCCTGAGGTTCCGAAGGCGATTGTCATTGATACAAGATTTCCGGGTGTTGACATAGGCGAAATGATTCCCGCGATAAAGGCATTTGCGGATAAGCGTTTTTATATATGTGTCGCCACAACGCGTGATGTTCCGATCCCGGAAGAAATCATAAGTTTAAAGAATGTCATACCTGTTGTGCTTGATCCAAACCGGAAGAAGGAAAATATATCCAATACGGTTAAAGAGGTATTGAAAAGCCTGGAAGTCAAGGGAGTGAATATACGGCCTGCAGACGTTTCAATGGCAGCGGTCGAATCCGGGGCCTTAACAGAAAATTTGATCAACTATATGCGCGCGGAAGGGAAAGAGAATGTTCCCGGTTTTGTGCTTTTGGGAAAGAATGTATTAACGGATGACGCCGCAGGAAAGAGGATAAATCGGATATTGCCGGAAGTGGCAGTGGTGAGCCTTCTTAAGAGGACACTGGATGAGAAGGACGCGCCCCGGATAATGGCCGTAGAATGCGCGGAAGAAACCTTAAAGCGATTAGAAAAAGGGCTAAAAGATATTCTTCACCTGTTGATTAAGATCACCAGGCTGAACATAGGCGAAGAGATCCGGCAGGAGATCGATGCCATCACAAAGACCGCTGTGGCGTTGTAAAGCTGTCAATGGCTCTGGGCTGAAAGCTAAAGGCCGCGACGAGAAATCTTTTTCTATTGCTATCTCAGAAGGCGAGGCAGGAGTCGGAGGTTTTAGTATCATTTAGGTGCCTTGTAGGTCTTTGGCGCGTTGTATGTCTTCGGTATTTTCGGTGGAGTGTATACTTTTGGGATATTCGGCGAAACAGCTCTTTGCCGGCGAAGCATTTGTTGTGTCCGGTTGATATTATCTATTTCCCTGAGATTCCTCAGCTGTTGCTGTGTTTTTTGGAGGTTCTCGATATTTTTGAGATTCTTGAGGGATATTTGTTCATTGACCGTTCCTGAAAGGCCGGATAAGGTGTCTTTATCCAGTTGTTCAAGTTGTGTGCCGTTATACTCCACGACAACACCCTGGCCGGTTTCGTCGACCACGATGCCCGGGACACCCTCCCGGATATCCAGACGATATTGGAAAATATGGTTCAAACGTTCGACTATTTGTTCTTTTGTCAGTTCTTTCGTTTCGGTCGTTCCAGTCGTTCCGGCCGTTTCTGTTTTCTTATCCTCTTTTTTGGCTTCTGTGTCCTGCTTGCTTCCCGCCCCGAAAGCGTAAGCCGCCGTCAGGGCCAGCATAATGCCAATCAACAATACGGGTAAAATAAACATTTTTTTCATGAGGGTCTCCTCCTCCGTTTCCGGCGTTATCCGCCAGTACAGTGTACCATATGAGACGTGCTTTTTCAAATTGAACCGACCCGTGTGAACCGACCCGTGTCGCAGAAACGCGGCGGCGGCGCAAACGAAATTTTATGTTGGAGAAACCGAGAACAGCAGGTATAGTATAGGCAGAAAGGAGACGTCTGATGAGAAAATGGATATACATTTTATTGATAGTTATGGCCGTGATCACGGCGCTGATCTCAGCGAAAAACGCCATATTGATGTTTGTGATCGTGAAAGAGGTAAAGATCATAACCGGTATTCAATTGGGGATGAAGAGCCTGAAGGTAGGTATTATTGATGCGACTATTGAGATAAAAGATTTCAAGATCTATAATCCTCCGGAATACCCGGATAAGGTAATGATCGATATGCCTGAGATCTACGCGGATTTTGATCTTCAGGATATGCTAAAAGGGGAAATGCACCTGCGGCAGCTGAAGCTTGATGTGGCGGAATTCATGGTGGTGCGTAGCAGCGCCGGTGAACTTAATTTGAACACCTTGAAGGTTGCCAGAGAGGCTAAGGGCAAAAAAACAAAAGACGAAGAACCGAAAAATAAGGAAGAACCGAAGAAGGTTCAGATAGATCTTTTTCGACTAAAAATAGATAAAGTGGTGTTTAAAGATTATTCGAAAGATGTGAAACCCGATATCAAAGTTTTCAACATCCATATAGATCAGGAATTCGAGAATATAACCGATCCGGATTCTCTTGCGCGGTTGATCGTGGTAAGGGCGTTAAGGAACACCCAGATAGCCAATCTTACGGGTTTTGATCTCGGTGTATTACGGCGACAGGTCTCCGGCATATTGCAACCGGCCCAGGATGTTGTAAATAGGGCAGGTACCGGGGCGCGAAACGTGCTTGCCGGTGCGGCGAATACGGTGGATAGAACGGTTGTAGGATTTGAAGAAACATTATTTCATCCGGCATCTAAAGAGGAAGATAAGAAATTACCGGGGAGTTCAGGCGAGTGAAGAAAAGGACATTGAAAAAGGAACTCGGTTTTCTAGATATCTTTTGTGTGGCGACCGGGGCCATGATAAGTTCCGGTCTTTTTATCTTGCCGGGATTGGCTTTCGCGAAGGCCGGGCCGGCGGTGATCGTTTCCTATATAATCGCGGGAATATTCTGTATTCCCGCGCTATTAAGTAAAGCCGAACTGATAACCGCCATGCCGCGCGCCGGCGGTGATTACTTCTACATCATGCGCGGATTTGGCCCGCTTCTTGGCACGATAGCGGGTTTTAGCGCCTGGTTTTCTTTGAGTTTAAAAGGCGCTTTCGCCTTGATAGGTATGGGAGCTTATCTATGCATGTTCACGAACCTATCCATGAACATGATCGCCTTGATCTGTTGCGTCCTATTCATGGCGCTTAATCTTGTGGGAATAAAAGAGGCGGGAAAATTTCAGGTGATACTTGTCATAGGGCTTTTGGCGGTCCTTTTGATATATGTCGTGAAAGGGGTAGTGATAATAAATCCGTCTAATTTTTCTCCGTTCTTTTCCACGGGATACGGCGCGGTGTTCTCGACAGCAAGTTTCGTTTTTATTTCCTACGGTGGTTTAACAAAAGTGGCCGCTCTCGCGGAAGAAACAAAGGATCCGAAAAGAAATCTTCCTCTCGGGTTGTTTTCATCCCTTATCGTGACGGCTGTCGTTTACGTCCTGGTGATATTCGTAACGGTTGGAAATCTTGACGCGAGCGCCCTCAGGGTTTCGCTCACGCCTATTTCCGACGGTGCCGCGGTTATAGGGGGCGGGGTGCTGCAATTGGTAGTGGCCCTGGGAGCGTTCCTGGCGTTCATATCTACAGCGAATGCCGGTTTAATGACGGCTTCGCGGTATCCTCTGGGCATGAGCCGGGATAAGGTCCTGCCCGTTGCCTTTAGTAAGATAAGCCCGAGGGGTAACGTGCCTTATGTGGCGGTTCTTTTTACCGGCTTTTTCATGATCGCCATTCTTCTATTCCTGAGATTAGAGGTTATGGTCAAGGTGGCGTCGAGTTTGCTTATATTGCTTTTTACTTTCGCGAATCTCACTTTGATACTGTTCAGGGAAAGCCATGTCTTGAGCTATAAACCGAAATTTCGCTCGCCTTTCTATCCGTATTTACAGATCGCCGGGATATTGGGTGGTTGTTTCCTGCTGATAGAAATGGGGACGTTCATTGTCTTTCTGACTATGATCTTTATCTTTTTCGGGTTCGTCTGGTACAAAATATATGTTGAAAAACGTGTAAGCCAGGATTCAGCGCTGATATACCTTCTTGAAAGGTTTATCGCCCGGGATAAAGAGCTGACGTCTGATAACCTGCTCATCGAGTTGAAAGATGTCGTTATGCAAAGAGACGATGTGACGGAAGACAGGTTCCATCGGCTTATCGAAAAAAGCAGCGTATTGGAGATAGAAGAGCCGCTTAAGGCCGGAGATTTTTTTAAGATGGTATCGGATATGCTCGGGAAAGAGACGGGACTTTCTGCCGGCGGACTTTTTGAGAAATTTATGAAACGAGAAGAAGAATCAAGTACCGTAATAAGGAAAAGTCTGGCGATCCCGCATATTCTGGTGGATACGAAAGATTTTCATATCATGCTTGTGCGTGCCAGGTCAGGCGTTATTTTTCCCGATGATCAACTCGCGCACATTATATTCATCATTCTTGGACCGCCGGCCGAACGTAATCTGCATTTGAAGATACTGGCCGCCATAGCGCAGATTACAGAGAATCCCGATTTTGATACAGAATGGACAAGGGCGTCGAATAAAGATGAAATAAAAACTATTGTGTTGTTAGCAGAACGCAGGAGAGGGTGATGCCCCTCCCGGGTAACGTGTAGGAAGTAACCCTTCCTTAATTTTTTTTTAAAAAATCCCTTGACAAAATTTGCGCATCTCGTATAATGTGAATCTCGTTAGCACTCATCGAGTTGGAGTGCTAAAGCAGGAATGTGCCGCGTCGCGGCGAAAACAAACGAATGGAGGGAAGAGATATGGGCGTAAAACCACTTGGAGACAGAGTACTTGTCGAAGCCCTGGAAGCGGAAGAGGTCACAAAAGGCGGTATAGTGCTGCCTCAAAACGCGCAGGAAAAACCGCAGCAGGCAAAGGTTGTCGCTGTCGGCAAAGGTAAGATTTCGGACGGTAAAGTTATCGCGCCGGAAGTGAAAAAAGGAGATATCGTGCTGTACGGGAAATATTCCGGAACAGAATTTAAGCTGGATGGCAAAGATCTCCTCATGTTGAGAGAAGACGATATTCTGGGCATCATCAGTTAACAGGGAACAATGTAGATAAATAAAGGAGAGAAAAATGGCAAAGCAGTTACAATTTGGCGAAGAAGGCCGCAGGTCGATCTTGAGGGGCGTGGAACAGCTCGCGAACGCCGTTAAGATTACCCTTGGGCCGAAAGGAAGAAATGTCGCGATCGAGAAAAAGTTCGGCGCGCCGACGATAACAAAAGATGGTGTCACTGTTGCGAAAGAGATCGAACTTGATAACCCTTATGAGAACCTGGGCGCGGAAATGGTCAAGGAAGTTGCTTCCAAAACGAGCGATGTGGCCGGCGACGGCACGACGACCGCTACCGTTTTGGCGGAAGCCATATATAAGGAAGGCTTGAAGAACGTCACTGCCGGCGCGAATCCCATGCAGCTTAAGAGGGGCATAGAGAAAGCAGTGAATGCAGTGGTAGCCGAATTGAAAAAGATGTCCACTCCCACTAACAGCACCAAAGAGATATCTCAGATAGCCACAATTGCCGCTAACAACGATAAGGTTATTGGCGACAGAATAGCCGAAGCGATGGACAAGGTCGGCAAAGACGGCGTGATCACGGTCGAGGAAGGCAAAACGCTTGATACGACGCTTGAGTTGGTGGAGGGTATGCAATTCGACCAGGGATACCTGTCACCGTATTTCGTGACCGACGCGGAAAGGATGGAATGTATTCTTGAGAACCCGTATATCCTTATACATGAAAAGAAGATATCCAGCATGAAGAATCTTCTTCCCGTGCTCGAGAAGATCGCGCAGTCCGCGAGGCCGCTACTTATCGTTTCGGAAGAAACTGATGGTGAGGCCCTTGCGACGCTGGTAGTTAACAAACTCCGCGGCACATTCAGCTGTTGCGCGGTGAAAGCGCCGGGTTATGGCGATCGTAGAAAGGCTATGCTTGAGGATATAGCCGTTCTCACCGGTGGAAGGGCCATAACTGAAGATCTGGGTATTAAATTGGAGAACATCCAGCTTGAAGACCTGGGGAACGCGAAAAAGATCACCATAGATAAAGAAAACACCACGATCGTCGAGGGCATCGGTACACAGGATGCCGTGAAGGCGAGGATCGCTCAGATCAAGAAACTTATTGAGAACAGCGATTCAGATTACGATAAGGAAAAGCTTCAAGAACGTTTGGCCAAACTTTCCGGTGGTGTTGCCATTATCAACGTTGGCGCCGCGACCGAGGTGGAAATGAAAGAGAAAAAGGCCAGGATCGAGGATGCTTTGCATGCTACAAGAGCCGCGGCTGAAGAAGGCATAGTCCCCGGTGGCGGGATCGCTTTTTTGAGAGCCAGTAAGTGTTTGGACAGCTTGAAATTGGAAGGAGACGAGCTGACAGGCGCGAAGATAATCGAGAGGGCGCTGCTAGCTCCCGTTTTTCAGATAGCTGCGAACGCGGGCCGTTCGGGAGAAGTTATCATCGAAAAATTGCTTAAAGAGAACGACGCTAAAACGGGTTATGACGCGGAAGCCGATAAATTCACGAACATGGTTGACGCCGGTATTATCGATCCGACAAAAGTGACGAGAAGCGCGCTGCAGAACGCCGCGAGTATCGCGGCGCTGATGCTTACCACCGAAGCCATTATCTGTGATAAGCCGGATGAAAAAGCGGGTGGTATGCCAGGCGGTATGCCAGGTGGTATGCCAGGCGGTATGCCAGGCATGATGTAAATGAGATTATGGCTTACGACAACTCATGTTGTCGTAAGCCATAAGGTTAAATGTATTTAACACTTGACTTACAACGCGTATGTGTTGGCATGGTTAAGACTTCAGGGTAAGGCGCAATTCCTTAGCCGGCGGTGATGCTCCCAAGGGAGATTAGCCCGCGAGATCCGTGAGGGTCTGAACCTGTGAGAATCGGGTGCCGACCGTCGCGTGAAAACGCGAAGACAGCCGGGATGGGAGAAGTACACGTAAGAAGTAAATATGCGTGATATAAAGCCCTGAAGTTTTTTCAGGGCTTTTTTATTGCGCGCCCGGCAGGGCGCACATGTGCCGTGTGCTCTTGCAACTTTGAATACGCAATACTCAATACTAAAAAGCTGAGAGCTGAAGGTAAATATGAAACTGAACTCGATAGAAGAAGTGCTAAAAGATATTAAGCGCGGCCGGATGGTCATAATGGTCGATGATCCGTCGCGTGAAAATGAGGGTGACCTGATAGTTTCCGCGGAGCATGCTACTCCTGAAAAAATAAATTTTATGATAAAACATGGCAGGGGGCTTATTTGTGTGCCGATGGAAGAAGACGTTGCCGAAGAACTGCATTTACGTCAAATGTCGCACGATCCGCAAGATCCGTATAAGACGGCCTGGGCTGTGTCTGTAGACGCCGAAAAGGGCGTGACTACAGGCATATCCGCGCATGATCGTTCAAAGACCATAAAACTGCTTGCCTCGAAAAAGTCTTCTGCCGGGGATTTTACGAAACCCGGACATGTATTTCCACTGCGGGCCAGGCGTGGCGGGGTGCTTGTCCGCGCCGGGCATACGGAGGCATGTGTAGATCTCATGAAACTTGTGAATAAACGCCCTGTCGGCGTTATCTGCGAGATCATGAACGAGGATGGATCGATGTCCAGGTTGCCGCAGCTTATCAGGTTTGCTAAAAAATACAAACTAAAGATTTGCACGATAGAAGATCTTATCCGCTATCGTCGGACCAGGGAGAGGCTTATTGAAAAAATCGCGGAGACCACATTGCCGACACCTTTCGGAGAATTCCGCATGTGCGCGTACAGCTCTATGCTTGATGATTATCAGCATTTGGCGTTAATAAAAGGTGATGTTTCCAGCGGAGAAGTTATGGTGAGAGTGCATTCACAATGCCTGACCGGTGATGTTTTTCATTCACTCCGATGCGATTGCGGCAGCCAGCTCGAAAAAGCCATGAAAACGATCTCTGACGAAGGCAAAGGGGTGATACTTTATCTTTCGCAGGAAGGGCGCGGCATCGGTTTATTTAATAAATTAAAGGCCTATGAACTCCAGGACAATGGCCTGGATACGGTCGAAGCGAACGAAAAGCTCGGCTTTAAAGCTGATTTAAGGGATTACGGTATCGGCGCGCAGATACTGGTCGATCTCGGCCTCAAAAAGATCATCCTTCTGACCAATAATCCCCGGAAAGTAGTCGGGCTTGAAGGCTACGGATTACATGTGGTCAAAAGGTGTTCGCTGGAAATAAAACCGGTAACGCGGAATAAAAAATATCTGAGAACAAAAAAAAACCGTTTAGGGCATAAATTGAAACATGTATAAGTTTCGATAATACCCGGAAAAAAGGAGGAGACATGGGAAATGTGAAAACGATCAAAGCGGACCTGATCGCGAAAGGAAGGAAGTTCGGTATTGTGGTATCCAGATTCAATGAGTTCATATCCGCGAGGCTTTTGGATGGGGCGATAGATACGCTTAATCAGCATGGTGTTAAAGACGCGGATATATCCGTTGTGTGGGTGCCCGGTTCTTTTGAGATACCGATGACGGCGAAAAGGATGACGGCCTCCGGCAAATATGACGCCGTGATATGTCTTGGCGCTATTATCAGAGGGGAGACGTCTCATTTTGATCTCATCGCGTCCGAGGTAGCCAAAGGCGTGGCCCAGGTAGGGATGAAAAGTGATATCCCCTGCGTATTCGGTGTTGTCACGACCGACAATCTTGAGCAAGCCCTCGACAGAGCCGGCTCGAAAAGCGGAAATAAGGGCAGGGACGCGGCCAAAACTGCCATTGAAATGAGCAACCTATATGCGGAGATATGATGAGAAAACGCACGAAGGCACGCGAAATAGCGCTGAAGATCCTGTACGCGTGGGAGATAACCGGCGATCCGATAGATATATGTTTTGAAGCGTACCGCAACAACAACGATGGCGAAGAAGATGCTGTTATGGAGTACGCGGAGTGCCTTATATCCGGAATTGGATCGAACCTCGAGAAGATAGATGAAGGCATAACCGGCCATGCCACGAACTGGCGGATGGATCGCATGGCGACGATCGACAGGAACATCCTTCGAATTGCTTCTTTTGAGCTTATTTTCATGGACGATGTGCCGCCTAAAGTATCGATAAATGAAGCGATCGAAATAGCGAAGAAATACGGGAGCCGCGATTCCGGGAAATTTGTGAACGGAATACTGGACAAGATAAAAGATGAATGCCGCGATAAATAAAGGGTATGCCGATCTTCATGTACATACCGTCTACTCAGACGGCATGTATTCTCCGCGGGGAGTGGTGAAAACCGCGATAGGTCTGGGCCTTGGGGCCATAAGCATAACGGATCATGACAGTATCGAAGGGGTGGCGCCGGTCATCGAGGCGGCGGCAGGGACAAGCCTTGAGATCATTCCCGGCGTAGAGATCTCAACCGTTATTGGTGAACGGGAAATACATCTTTTGGGATACTTTATCGATCGCGAGGACATTCCTTTTGTCGAAAGACTGAACAAGAGGAAAGAGAGCCGTGTCGGCAGGATGACAGAAATGATACGTCTTTTGCGGGAAAAGGGCATAGAGGTCTCAGAAGACGAGGTGATGGATACGTCTTTCGGGGGGACCATAGGGCGATTGCATCTCGCGCACGTTATGGTGGAATCAGGCCTGGTCAAGACAACCGGTGAGGCGTTCGGGCGGTACATAGGCAACGGCAGGCCGTGTTTTGTCAGCCATGAACGTTTCGAATTCCGGGATGCCATTCTTGCGATCAAAAAAGCCGGCGGTGTCCCGGTATTGGCGCATCCCGGTTCCTCCGGTGTGGATGAACATATTCCGGATCTTATATCCGCCGGGTTGCGGGGGATAGAAGTTTATCATACACGTCATTCAGCGGGCGCGAGCGACAAATACTTGCGGTTAGTCCTGAAAAACTCGCTTATCGCCACCGGCGGGTCAGACTGCCACGGGTTGAAACAAGACGGCCTTCTTATGGGCAAGGTGCGTGTCAGCCGTGACGTTGTCGAAACATTGCGAGCCGAATCGGAAAAGATCCGAAACGAAAAAAATGGATGATCACGTCAAATACATGCGAACCGCGCTTCTTCTGGCCGCGAAAGCGGAGGACAGAACATACCCGAACCCGATGGTAGGCGCTGTGATCGTGGCGGGCGGAAAGATCATAGGCCGCGGATATCACAGGAAAGCCGGATGCGATCATGCCGAGATCGCGGCTATAAAAAGCGTTTCCGGGCCGCTTGCCGGAGCGGAGATGTTTGTAACGCTCGAACCGTGCGCGCATTATGGGAAAACCCCTCCTTGCGCACAGGTGATAATAAAAAGCGGTATCCGAAAAGTTAACGTGGCCATGCTTGATCCGAATCCTCTTGTAAGCGGTCGCGGCGTGAAAGCGCTCAGAGCTTGCGGCATATCGGTCAATACGGGCCTGCTCAGATCCCGCGCGTATCGGTTGAACCGTAAATACCTCAAATATATCACCACAGGCCTGCCGTATGTCACTGTAAAACTTGCTCAGTCTATTGACGGAAAGATAGCCGCGCGTGATGGTTCATCAAAATGGATAACTTGCGCAAGTTCCAGAAAATATGTGAAGAAACTGCGGGCATGTTTTGATGCCATATGTGTGGGGGCGAATACAGTTAGGGCGGATGACCCGTCACTTTTAGCCGGGACGAAGCGCGGCCGCGGCATATCGCGAATCGTTGTCGATTCCGCGTTAAGAATACCCCTTTCTTCGAATCTTGTAAAAACCGCTCGAAGCGCCCCTCTCATTATCGGGACTACGGAATTTGCTTCCGCGAAGCGAGTGGAAAAATTCAGAAATGTTAAAGGTGTTGAAGTGATAGTTACCAAGAGCAAGGGTGGGAAGGTTTCCCTCCGTGCTTTTTTAAAGAAACTCGGGCAAAAGGGTATTGTAAATATACTGGTCGAAGGCGGCGGGGAGATAGCCGGAAGTTTTGCGGATGAGGCGCTGGCGGATGAATGGATATTTTTTATCGCGCCAAAGATCATTGGCGGAGATCATGCTTCCGTCAAGGGCAAGGGTGTTCGGAGTGTAATGGATGTTATCAAGTTGAAAGATGTGCGATGGGAAGGATCCGGAGACGACTTGATTGTAAGGGGGCGCGAGTGTTTACGGGCATAGTAAAGGAAATAGGAAAAGTAAAAAGCCTTAGATGGGACGGCAGCGTCAGGCGTTTAAATGTGGCGTGTGAGAAGGTCACCGAAGGTTTGGCGATCGGTGACAGCGTCGCCGTTAACGGTGTTTGTCTGAGTGTCGCGAGTTTGGCAGGCGGAACGGTTTTTGACGTTGTGGGGAATACCCTTAACAAGACGAATCTTAAGCGGTTGCGTGCCGGCGATCCTCTCAACCTGGAATCCGCGATGAAGCTTGGCGAAAAAATATCCGGACATATGGTGACCGGGCATGTTGACGGTGTGCGGGTCTTACGCTGTAGCTCGCGTACATCCCGTGGATGGGTTGTTGATATTTCCGCCCTTCAGGAAGACGCGAAGTACCTTGTTCCTGAGGGTGCGGTGGCTGTCGATGGTGTGAGCCTGACCGTGGGGGAGGTATATCGGGATTTTTTCAGGATATACCTGATACCGCTTACTCTGAAGGATACGACACTTTCATCGAAAAAAACCGGTGATCGCCTCAACGTCGAATTCGACATGATGGCCAAATACGCGGAGAAGCAGCGAAAGGGCAGTATTACAGAAGATACTCTCCGCCGCGCTGGATTCATGGATTAGTTCGGTCCTCACCTTTTGCCTATGTTTTAACGCGGGATGATGAAAGTGAAGTAAAAAATCGGCCTCTACAGGAATTCTTAACGCTTTTTATTCGACCTTTCGCACCTCACGAAACTTGCCCCTCCTCCAGCTTTTGGCTGTCGGAGAGCGCGAACACTCGTGAGTGTGGTATTTCGCGCTCAAGACCAAATAAAAAGCTAAATTCCTGTAATGAGTTCTCCGTTTTCACTTCACTTTCACCATTCACTTGTTCACCATGGATTATCTTTTCTATAGCCTCTCGCCTTTAGCTGAAAGCTGATAGCTTATGGCTGACGGCTTTCTTTGTGTTAACCCTTTCACTAATGATGTGTTGCAAAATGTTTATTAACATGATAATATACCCGCGTTTGTGGGATTTTGTTGTCGGGGCGTAGCGCAGCTTGGCTAGCGTGCCACGTTCGGGACGTGGAGGTCCTGGGTTCGAATCCCAGCGCCCCGACCATCTTTCGCAGTTCGCTGAATGGATATACCGCCATAAGAACACTATCATGAATAGTAAGACTGTCAAGGTTTGATTATGCTTGCGGAAAATGTAGGAAAACTAAGAATGAAAAAAGGGCTGTCGCAGGAGAAAATTGCTCGCTTTGCAGACGTTTCTGATAATATCCTTATAAAAATTGGACAAGGAATTGCGAAGGAGCCTGCTATTGCCACGGCCACCAAAATAGTCTCTACTCGGAGGTTTTTATCGATAAATTGGTAATTGGTAAAAAGAAGTAAGAATAATGAGAAGAGGAAATCATGAGAGTGGTTAGTAGTAATAGGATGAAGTTACTCGAAATATGCAAAAATAATGATATTGTATTCTTGGCGATATTTGGTTCTTTTGTAACAGGTGATTTCACAGAAGAGAGCGATATTGATCTCTTAGCTCGTTTTTCAAAACCCAAGAGCTTGCTTGATCTTGTGAGGATTGAAAGAGTATTTTCAGAGGTTTTGGGCAGAAAGACGGATTTATTAACTGAAGCCTCTATCAGCCCATATTTAAAAGATAGGATTAAAAGTGAGATGAAGGTAGTTTATGAAAAGTCGGGATGATACAGTATATCTGAAACACATTGTAGGCGCGATTGATAGAATCGAAGGATATCTTTCCGGGGTTAATGAGGAGATTTTTACCAAGACTATGCTTCTTCAAGACGGGGTCATCCGGCAGACCGAAATCATTGGAGAAGCAGCTAAGAAGATTTCCTCTGACATGCGAAACAAATACCCCAATATTCCATGGAAGGATATAGCAGAAATGAGGGATAAGCTTATTCACGATTACTTTGGAGTAGATATCAATGCAGTTTGGGCTACGACAAGAAAAGATATTCCGGCGCTAAAAGCAGGAGTGGAACAAATTCTAAAGGACAGTGACGAGAAACCCAAGTTCAAATGCGCCTCATGAGCCAACTTCAAAGGGTCCAGGTCATTTATAGCGGGTATGTCCAGGGTGTCGGTTTTAGATTTTCCGCCAGAAGGATAGCTCAGGCGGCCGGAGTGGCTGGATTCGTCAAAAATCTGTCTAACGGGAACGTGCTATTGGTCGGCGAGGGCACGCGAGGCCAACTTGAATCTTTTATCACGGATCTGACGAAAAGAATGTCCGATCATATAGGGGATTCGTGTGTGGAATGGCAAACGGATACGGGCGAGTTTGAGACATTTGAAATAAGGTTTTAGAAAAAAGGCGTGGTTTCTATGAACAGGAAGATGATGGTAAGGACGATAGCGTTTTATTTTATTCTGGCGGCCTGTCTTTGTTCGTTAACGGGGTGCGCGAGCCTCAAAAAGGTGTTTTCAAGCAAAAAAGACGAGCCGGCCAAACCAAAAACATATCAATCCCTGAAAAAATATGATGTCCATCCCAGCATTGAACTTTACACGAAACGGTATATTTACTGGAAGACCTGGCATAAAGAACTGCTGGCTGTTCTTGCTCACAGTAACAACAAAAAAACCATGGTCGCCGTGGAACAGGACATCGCGAATCTAACCGATATGCAGCAAATGCTTACCGATGAAAAGTCGGCCGAGATGCAGCCGCTGGTAGATGAGATGTTGGACATAGAGAGAGTGATAAAGAAGGAGAGGGTCACCGGAGGCAACGCGGTGCGTCTTAGGATCAGGATCGAAACAGTCGGGAGAGCTGTCAAAAAAGATTTTTCATACCGAAAAATAGAGGGGTATATTGCCGATGATTTCAGACGGTGAGAAAGAACTTGTTGTAAAAAAATTCACGGTCGGCCTGCTCGCGACAAACTGCTATCTTGTCTATGAAAAAAGATCACATAAGGGAATACTGATAGATCCCGGAGATTTTATCCGCGGCATTAACGAATATATCAAGAAGGCGGGGGTAGAAGTTGTTGCCACCGTTAACACGCATGGGCATGCTGACCATATCATGGGAGACGCCGAATTTGGTTTCCTTGTAATGATCCATGAACTGGATGGACCCTATCTGAACGACAGTAGTAAAAACCTTTCGTTCATGGGATGCCGGGCGGTAAGAGAGGTGCATCCCGGCCGTTTCTTGAAAGACGGAGATGTGATAGACATGGGCGGCCTCAAATTGGAGGTCATACATACGCCCGGACATACCCCCGGCGGGATATCGTTAAGATGCGGAAATATACTTTTCAGCGGTGATACGCTTTTTTTTGAAGGGGTTGGGAGGACAGATTGTCCCGGCGGTGATTATGACATGTTAATGAGATCAATAAACGAAAAACTTATGGTCCTTCCGGACGATGTGAAAGTGTTGCCCGGACACGGCCCGGAAACCACCATAGGCCACGAAAGGCGGTCCAATCCGTTCTTATGAAAGAATTGTTAGATCAGTTCATATATTTCATGGAAGTGGAAAGGGGAGTCAGCGGGAACACCATTCAGTCCTACCGGCGGGATCTTGTCAAATTTGCCGGTTATATTAACCGCGTTCACAAAGATATATCCGCGGTCGATAGGGAAGTAATCCTTGATTTTTTAATGCTGCTCAAAGATAGCGGACTTGCCACCACTACTGTTGCCAGAAACCTTGCCGTGCTGAAAACCTTCTGGAAATTTCTGGTTTCTGAACAGCTTGTTTCGGAAAATATCGCCGCGATAGTAGAAACACCGAAGACTTGGAAGAATATCCCCGATGTTATGAGTAGCAAAGAGGTGGAATCTCTCCTGAATGCCCCGTCAGGTAAAGGGTGGATGGGCACGCGGGATAAAGCCATACTGGAGCTTATGTACGCCACCGGGGTCCGAGCCTCTGAAGCGTCAAGTCTGAAGAAAGCAGACGTTAATTTAGACTCCGGGTTCATTAAATGTTTCGGTAAGGGCGGCAAAGAGAGGATCATTCCCCTGGGCGGCGCGGCAAAAAAAGCTATTGCCAAATACATCGAGAGATCCAGAGAGAAATTGCGGCGGAATACAAGCGATAAGCATTTATTTTTGTCACGTTTTGGAAAAAAACTTTCCCGGCAGAGTTTGTGGAAGATCATTCATCGGTACGCAGCTCTTGCCGGCATCAAAAAAAAGGTAACACCGCATACGTTAAGACATTCTTTCGCGACGCATCTTTTAGAGGGTGGCGCTGAACTTAGGGGTGTTCAGGAAATGCTGGGGCACGCTGACATTTCCTCGACTCAGGTGTATACCCACATTAACAAAGAAAGATTGAAACGGGTTCATAGCCAGTTTCACCCGCGGGGGTAAACGGTTGACACCAGGAACCGCGATGCGCATTTTGAAAGATATTATGAACAACAAAGGTCGTGGCCGGGTGCCGGTCATCAAAAATGGCAAACTTGCGGGTATCGGCGCCAGAATCGATGTGCTGGAAAAAATGCCGCGTATTCTTTCGAAAATGCGGGCCTTTGTCCCAAAAAAGCTCATGCGGACCATAAACGCCATAGGTGGTTATGCGGACGTAGCCGGAATAAACGCGTTTTTGACAGGCGGATTCGTGCGGGATATTCTTTTGGGGGTGAAAAATTACGATCTTGATCTGGTGGTGGAAGGCGATGCCATTCTTTTCGCAAAAATCCTTAAGGAAAAGTTGGGGGGGACGCTCGTCGTGCATAGAAAATTCGGCACCGCGACACTTGTCAAAAAATGGCCTTCGTGGTTAGGGCCGTCCATCCATCCGGACAGTGAATTTAAGATAGATGTCGCCGCGGCTCGGAAAGAGAAATACGAAAAACCCGCTACCCTGCCGGTTGTCAGGGCGAGCTCTCTCGAACAAGATCTATATCGGCGGGATTTCACTATCAACGCGATGGCACTTAAAATAAACAGGTCAGATTTCGGATCATTTGCCGATTGTTTCGGCGGGATGAGAGATCTGGAAAAGGGTGTTATTCGGATACTCCATGACAAAAGCTTTCTGGATGATCCCACGCGTATCTTCAGGGCCGTCAGGTTTGAACAAAGGTTCGGTTTCAGGATAGAGAAACATACGGAACGCCTTATACAACACGCGGTGAAACAGGAGATGTTCCGGCGCATGGAGGATCAGAGAATACGCGAGGAGCTCATCCTGATCTTGAAGGAAAGGCATCCTGAAAAAGCGGTTTACCGCATGAAACAACTGCACGAGCTGCGCTTCATACACCCGGATCTTATTTTGAAAAGATCCGCCAAAAGAACGTTTCGAGAAGCAAGAAAATGCCTGAAGTGGTATAGAGTTGCGGCTGTAAGGAAAAGAAAGATTGATGAATGGCTTATCAACTTTCTCATAATGATAGAGAACCTGGATCTCTATCAGACGGAAGAAGTTCTCGAAAAATTTATTTTCACTAATAACGTTGCCATGCAAATACGTTCATATAAAGAGCAGGAAAGGCTTGTTCGAAGAAGGTTGTCCCAGGGCGGGAAAGTATCACCGAGCCTGGTATACAGATTCCTTGAACCGTTGCCGCAAGAGGTGACGCTTTGTATTATGGCAAAAACCGGATCCGGAGTTGCACGTCGGCGGATACGGAAATTTTTCACCGAATATAACGGAATTGATCTTCAAATAAATGGCCATGATATAAAAAAAGAAGGCATTTCTCCCGGGCCGCGGTACAAAGAGATACTCCGGAAAGTGCTGTACGAAAAACTTGATGGAAAATTGCGCACAAAGAAAGATGAACTAAAGTACATGCGGAAGGTCATTGCGAGCGAGTGTGGCAATCCAAGAAAACAGGCGCCATAAACAAACGGGTACGCGATACTCAATACGCAATACGGTAGAAAGGAGCTACAATGATCGACAGATTAAGCAGAGTCGCGGAACTTATTAGAAGAGAGGTGGCTCTTATTCTGCAGACTGAGATCGACGATCCGGAGATAAACGGTGTGACCGTGATTAGAGTGGCGGTTACCAGCGATCTCAGTATAGCGCGGATCTATTTTGCACTGGACGGAGACTCCGGAGATATTGCGCGTGTCACAAAGGCGCTTATGACTCATGCGAAGTTTGTGCGAGGGGAACTTTCCCGCAGGATATCTTTGAAATATATGCCCAGAATATCTTTTAGAGAAGATGAGCTGGAGAAAAACCAGAGGTCGATAGACGAGCTTTTCAAAAAAATAAACACGGAACATCGGGACACTGATCCCGGTGCTGGTCCGGAAAAAGGGGAAAAGGATGAATTTTAAGGATATGGACGTGATCATAAAGGATCTCAAGGAGAAAGACAATTTTATCATCACGTCGCATGTTAAACCTGAAGGAGATTCTATCGGAAGTCAGCTTGCGATGCTCTATCTTCTTGCGAAGATCGGGAAAAAGGCCGTAATAGTGGATCAGGACGCGGTCCCGGATAATCTTAGATTTCTCCCCGGGGTTAAAAATATTAATTACGAACTTCCCATGGGTTACCACCCCGAAGTCGTGGTGTTCCTGGATTGCCCCATACGCGAGCGTGCCGGAAGTGTTGAACGGTGCCTGGACGAAGCCATGGTCATTATAAATATCGATCATCATGTGAGTAACGAATATTATGGTGACGTAAACTGGGTGGAATCCGGGATGAGTTCCGTTGGTGAAATGGCTTATCATCTCATAAAAAGGGTCGGTGTAGAGATGGATGATGCCATCCGCCGGGTTATTTACACGGCGATAATAACGGATACGGGAATGTTTAATTATGACAACGCTTCGGGCATGACCCACCGGGTCGTCGGTGAATTGATAGATGCCGGAGTAAGTCCGCGTATCATGCACGGCGAGATATTTGAGCAAAAGCCTGTAGCAAGCATAAAGATGTTGGGCAAAGTTCTCATGACGGTCGAGACAGAAGAAGACAGCCGCATCGCTTATATCACATTGACCCGTGAAATGTTGACGGAAGAAGGTCTTGACGGTGTTTCAACAGAAGAGTTTATTAATTACCCCCGTTCAATAAAAGGCGTTGAGATCGCGGTGTTTTTTAATGAAGCTATGTGGGGTCCGGGTGCGGTAAATATCAGTTTTAGAGCTAACGGGAATGTTGATGTTAACCGCATAGCGTCGTTATTCGGCGGCGGCGGCCACAAAAAAGCAGCGGGGTGTTTTTTGAAATGTGGAATGGGCGAAGCAAAAGATAAAGTGCTGGCGGAAGTCCGCAAGGCCTTGGGGCGTGAATAGTGAACAAGTGAATCGTAGGGTCAAGGGGCAAGAGTGTCAGGGTGTCAAAGTGTCATCGCTCACTTCGTTCGCTGGTATCAAAGTGTAAAGAAAAGAATAAGGCTTATATTCGAATGTTGCTATATTCTGATACTCTGACACTCTGACACTCTGACACTTTAAAGCGGATAAGGGATGTCGTGAATGGTGAATCGCGCGTCGCAAACCGCAAGAGGCGGCAAATGGTACTACCAACAAACAATATCGATCCCCGCGGGATCTTGGTTGTAGATAAACCCAAGGGCATGACCAGCCATGGCGTGGTAACGCTCGTGCGCCGTCATTTTCGGATAAAAAAAGTTGGACATGCCGGGACTCTCGATCCTAACGCCACCGGAGTCCTTGTTCTCCTGCTGGGAAAAGCCACGAAACTTTCGGAAACGTTTCTGAACCAGGATAAAGAATATGAAGCGGTGATGAAACTTGGGGAGAAAACGGATTCGGGTGATTCAGAAGGCAAGGTTATCAAGGCGCGCGAGGTGTGCCTCACCGAAGATGAATTGCAGGAAGTAATAAACGATTTCCGCGGGGATATAGAACAAATACCGCCCATGTTCTCGGCCAAGAAAATAGATGGAAAAAAACTGTACAAGTTGGCGCATAAGGGGCTCGAGGTCCCGCGTGAGCCTGTAAAAGTCTGGATAAAAGAAATAGAGATAAAAAGTGTAAGTATCCCCATGGTTCATTTCAGGGTCGTATGCAGTAAGGGCACTTACATAAGACAGTTGGCCGATGATATCGGCGACGCGCTTGGTTGCGGTGCTAATCTTGCGGAATTAAGACGTATTAGATCCGGTGAGTTTGATCTTGAGAAAGCGGTCGCGTTTGACGTGCTTTCAAAAATGGGTAAAGAAGAATTGCATGAAAATATTTTACGGACATAGGAGCGTAAGTGAATTAAGGGATCCGGTAGCTGCTATCGGCATATTTGACGGCATGCATATCGGACACAAACGTGTAATAAACCGCCTTCTGCGTGTTAACGCGCCCGGGCGGGATAAAGTTGTCGTAACTTTTGACCCCCATCCGAAAAATGTTTTGAACCCCGGTAGAGCTCTCCAGCGGATCATGTCGCTTGAGCACAGGTTACATATTTTTCGTAAGATGGGTGTAGACGCCGTTGTTGTGGTGCGCTTTTCCGAGCACATAGCACGCTTGAAACCCGAAGATTTTGTCAAAAAGATCATTGTCGAAGGGATAGGAGCCAGAACGGTATGCGTGGGGGGAAATTTCCATTTTGGCCGCGAGAAGAAAGGAAGCATAAAAACCTTTCGCGAGGTTGGCAGGCTTTACGGCGTTGATGTTCACAGCGTGTACCCGGTAAAGAAAAATAACAGGATAGTTTCAAGCACATGGGTGCGGCGTCTTGTTTTGGGGGGGAGGCTCAAGGATGCGGAAGCGCTCCTCCGGCGCCCCGTTTCTGTCCTTGGTACCGTCGTCCCAGGCGATGAGAGAGGACGTGTACTCGGGTACCCGACTGCCAATATCGATCCTCATCATGAAGTGATACCCCCTCCCGGTGTCTATGCGGTCAAGCTTGATATAGAGGGACGCATACATGACGGCGTATTGAATATCGGGTTCAAGCCGACTTTTTACGGCCGGAGCCTTAAGAAAAGAAAAGAACCACGGATAGAGGCGCATGTTTTTGGTTTCACGGGAAACCTATATGGTCTTTCTCTGGAGATATTTTTCATAGAGAAATTAAGACGCGAGAAAAAATTTCATACTGGAGGAGCGCTTCGAAAACAGATAGAAATTGACAAAGAGCATGCCAGAGAGTTTCTCGCCAGCCCGCGCATTTTGAACAAGATCAAGAGGTACAAGTACATATCGTGAATAGGCGAGAGGCACGAGGCGAGAGGCGGAACGCAAGACGCGAAACGCAAAACGACAAGGGTCAAGGGGCAAAATAGTTTTTAGAGGTTAGTAGATGCCCTGAAAAGCAGAAACCAAAAACCAGAAACCAGAAACTAAAAGCTGACAACTGACCGCTCTTTACAAATACCGCTCTATGTGGTAGTATATGGCGTTGTTTCAGACTGTCGTCTAGGAAATATGATGAACGCGCGTATCGAGGAGGTAAAAAAGAGTGTCTTTGGTAAAAGAGAAAAAACAGGATATTATTAACAATTTTAAAAAAAGCGACAACGATACCGGTTCTCCCGAGGTGCAGGTCGCGCTTCTGACCGGACGTATCGAACAGTTAATGGAGCACTTCAAAAAGCACAAGAAGGATAATCACTCCCGAAGGGGACTTTTGATGCTTGTAAATAAGAGAAGAAAGCTTCTGGCTTACTTGAAATCGGGCGATAGAGAACGGTATCAGAACGTGATCTCCAAACTTGGGCTCAGGAAATAATATTCCCAACGGCTCATCGTTCGGATAATCTTCGATCCAAAACTCAAAAAAGGATGATAATGAAAACGGAACAGGTAAAAATCGAGATAGGCGGGAAAGAATTAACGATAGGAACAGGCAAAATGGCCAAACAGGCACATGGGTCGGTAACTGTCCAATGCGGCGGCACTGTGGTGCTTGTCACCGCGGTATGCGCTAAAACGGCCAGGGAATCCGTTGATTTCTTTCCATTGACGGTAGAATATCAGGAGAAAACGTTCGCTGCCGGTAAGATACCGGGAGGTTTTTTTAAGAGAGAGGGCAGGCCCTCGGAAAAGGCGATACTTACGTCGAGAATGATCGACAGGCCCATAAGGCCTCTTTTTCCCAAGGGTCAGATGAACGAAGTGCAGGTTATTGCCACCGTTCTGTCTCTGGATGATGAAAACGATGCTGATATGCTGGCCATAACAGGCGCGTCGGCGGCATTGAGTATATCCGATATACCGTTTAACGGCCCTATCGGTGCGGTTAGAGTGGGTCTCGTCGGTGATGAATTTGTATTGAATCCCACATTTGAACAGCTTGAAGAAAGCAAGCTTGATCTGGTGGTCGTAGCGAATGAAGATGACGTAATAATGCTTGAGGCCGGGGCGGACGCCATAGGCGAAGAGAAAATGCTTGAAGCGATAAAATTTGGCGCTATAGGCGTCGGGCCTTTGCTGAAATTGCAGAATGAACTGCGGAAGAAATGCGGAAAAACGAAGAGGGAAGACATAGTTTGCGCGGAACTTAATGAAGAAATTTACGCCCTGCTTAAAGAAAAAAATTCTGATAAAATAAATAAGATCATGCATATGCCTGACGCGGATGAACGCGCCAAAGCCATTGAAATCCTGCAAGACGAACGGATAAAAGAAGAAGTTACTGAAGAAAGTAACATCAGTGAAAAAAATGTAAGGGACGCTTTCTCGGCTATGCAGAAAGAACTGATGAGAGCCATGGTCCTTAAAGAAAAAAAGCGTGTGGATGGAAGGGCGTTTGATCAGGTAAGAGCTCTCGATTCGGAGATCAATTTGCTTCCCAACACGCATGGATCAGCTCTTTTTACGCGTGGCGAGACGCAGGCGCTTGCGGTAATTACATTGGGCACCGGTTCCGATGAGCAGATCATGGACGCGCTTGAAGGGGAGTATAAAAGGAAGTTTATGTTGCATTATAATTTCCCTCCGTTCAGCGTTGGTGAGGCTCGGTTTTTAAGAGGACCCGGCAGACGCGAGATCGGGCACGGAGCCCTTGCCGCGAAAGCCTTGAAGCCGATCCTTCCTGATGTGGACAGTTTTCCGTATACCATCAGGCTGGTTTCAGAGATACTTGAATCCAATGGCTCAAGTTCCATGGCCACTGTTTGTGCCGGGTCGTTATCGCTCATGGCCAGCGGTGTGCCGGTAAAGAACGCCGTTAGCGGCATAGCTATGGGGCTGGTAAAGGAGGGCGACGATTATGCGATACTCACTGATATCGCGGGCCTGGAAGATCACTGCGGAGATATGGATTTCAAGGTCGCCGGTACAAAAGATGGTATCACAGCTCTTCAAATGGATCTCAAAATAAAAGGCGTAAGCCTCGATGAGTTAAAAGAGGGATTTGAAAAGGCAAGAAACGCGCGCATATCCATTCTGGATCATATGCGGAAAACTATCGCGGAACCTTTGGCCGAAGTCGCGGCAAATGCTCCCCGCATTGTCACGATAGATGTTCCTGTCGATAAGATACGTGATGTTATCGGCCCCGGCGGAAAAATAATACGCGGAATAATAGCTGAAACCGGTGCTGATATCAACATAGAGGACGACGGTTCGTGTCAGGTGGCCTCGGCTAATAAGGAATCTCTCGATCAGGCGGTTAAAATGGTTCGCGACATAATCGCCGAGCCGGAAGTCGGCAAGGTCTACGACGGCAAAATAACCAAGCTGATGGCTTTCGGGGCTTTTTGTGAATTCATGCCCGGGAAAGAAGGTCTCATACACGTTTCGGAACTTTCCGGCGGGTACGTGAAAGACGTTGCGTCTATCGTCAAAGAAGGTGACGCGGTTAAGGTCGTGCTTTTCGAAATAGATAAACAGGGTCGCAATAATCTCAGTGTCAAACGGGTTAAGGACGCCGGGTCCGGCCCGAAAGACAAAAAGTAGTCGGAAAGTTTTCTCATTGAAGAAAATCGCGATAAGAATAAAGCGCAAAGAAAGCGCAAAAGATCTTCCCATACCGGTTTATGCTACCTCCGGTTCCAGCGGGGTGGATCTCTATGCTGATGTTGAAGACGACGTCACACTTAACACCGGGGATATAAAACTAATTTCCTGCGGTATCTATGTAGCTATTCCGGCAGGGTATGAAGCGCAAATAAGGCCGCGAAGCGGATTGTCGTTAAAGCATGGCGTTACCATCGTCAATACTCCAGGAACTATAGATTCTGATTACCGTGGTTTGATCAATCTTATTGTCACGAATTTCGGGAAAGAAGATTTTGTCATAAAACGCGGGCTGCGCCTGGCACAGATGATAATACAGGAAGTTGTTCGGGCGGAATTTCTGGAAGTCGAAGATCTTGACGAAACCGCGAGGGCGCATGGCGGGTTTGGCCACACAGGTATCTGATATGACCATATTTGAAGCTATAATTTCCGGAATAGTGCAGGGCGTGACCGAGTTTCTTCCTATCTCAAGTTCCGGCCATCTTGTCCTTTTGCATCATTTTTTAGGTTTATCCAAACCGAGTATTTTTTTTGATATATGTCTGCATGTGGGGACACTGGGCGCCGTTATGATCTATTTTCGGAAAGAGATATTCCTGATAATCCGGGAAAGGGATCTTTTTATGATCTCATGTCTGGTCATCGGTACGATTCCGGCGATAATTGCGGCGTTTTTGTTCAAAGAGCACATCGAGCTGTTGTTTGCCCGTCCGCGCGTGGTGGCTGTTATGTTTATTGTCACCGCATTGGTGCTTTTCGGAGGGCAATATTGCCTTCGGACACGGAACAAAAAACTGAAAGTTAAGAGGGGTGGTTCTTTTTTTGTCGGCTTGGCCCAGGCGGTGGCGCTTTTGCCCGGAGTTTCCCGGAGCGGCACGACGATATCCGCGGCTCTTGCGCTCGGAGTGGAACCGGAGACGGCGTTCAGGTTCTCTTTTTTGCTGGCCATACCGGCGATCATAGGAGCGGCCTGCTATCAAGCTCTTAACATTGGTCCGTCCGATATATTGCCGGCCGAAATACCGGAATATGCCGCCGGGACGATCGCGGCTTTTTTTGTGGGACTGATGGTTTTACCGTTCTTGTTGAAAGTGATAAGAAGCCGCCGATTGTACGTTTTTGGTGTATACTGTTTGTTATCAGGTGTGTCGTTGTTATTGTGGATATAAATAAAGCGTTTCAGACGTTGCGCAGCACAGGATACGAAATGGATGACGTACGGAAAAACGAGATAGTTGCTGTTGTGTTATTCGCGATAAGCCTGTTTGTCTTTCTGAGCATTTTCACTTTCAACGAGTATGACCTCCCATTCTACGCAAGCGATACAAACCTTGTACCGCGGAATTTGACCGGCATCGTTGGTTCATATCTTAGCGGCGTAATGCTTTTTTTGGTAGGAAAAGCCGCGTATGTCTTGCCGTTGCTCATTCTGGTGTGGGGTATCTCGCGTCTTCTTCAACTTAAACCAAGAAAGATCTTTTTTAAAATATTCGGAACGATTTTTCTTGTCACCGCCGCGGGTGCCAGTCTGAGCATGATGAATTACGCAACGAGAACAATTGCGTTCGCCAGCGGCGGATTGGTCGGATCGCTGGTATCCGAATTTTTACTGAAATATCTTGGTACGATCGGGGCGGTCGTGTTCGTTTCGTCCACGATAGTGTTATCCTTATTAATAGCTACTGAATTTCTGATACTTCCTGTTTTTGCGGGGCTTCTAAAGAAGGCCGCGCGTATTCTCGAGCGCATTGTTTCACTCACAGCGGGGAAGGGCCGCACTTCAAACGTTACCGTGGCCTCAGGCGGCGGCAAATTAAAGGATGCTAAAGCAGAAATAGCCAGGAAGCTTGAGGTTGTGAGAAAACAGGTAGAAGAATCCCGCAGAGCTACGTGGGACAAAAAAGAAGAACGCGAAATGGCCTCCCGCGGAGATCACGCGCCTGGACCGAAAGTAGTTGCCGTCGGAGAAATACGAAAGGCGCCGGCCGCGTCCGCGAGGGTAACCTCTGTTTCAAACGCGTCGGATGGGGGCACATTGTTTTACAAATTGCCGGGCCTTGATCTTTTAAAAGACCGACAAAGCGGTGGTGAAACGGCCCGGGAAGAAGACCTGAAGATGAAGGCCGCTCTTTTGGAAAAAACGCTTCTGGAATTCGGAGTGGCCGCCAGGGTCGTGAAGATAAACAGGGGCCCGGTTGTAACGATGTATGAACTCGAGCCGGCTATTGGGACTAAAGTGAACAGGATAACGTCACTTGGGGATAATATCTCACTTGTAATGAAATCGGCGAATATCAGAATAGTAGCTCCTTTGCCCGGAAAAGGGACGATCGGTATTGAGGTCCCTAATGACAAAAGTGAGATCGTACGCTTGAAATGTATACTTGAGTCAGAGGAATATTGCAATGAAGAATCACCGCTTAAACTGGCTCTGGGCAAGGATCTTTCCGGTATTCCAATGGTGGTCGATCTGGCTGCGATGCCGCATCTTTTGATAGCCGGCGCCACCGGTTCCGGCAAGACGGTCTGTATTAACTGTGTCATATGCAGCATGCTTCTCTCCGCGTCACCCGAAGAATTAAAGTTTATTATGGTTGATCCCAAAAGGGTTGAACTAATGATGTTCGAGGGGATTCCGCATCTGATATCCCCCATAGTGACCGTTCCTAAAAAAGTGGCGGTCGTTCTTGGATGGCTTATAGGCGAAATGGAACGTCGTTATGATCTATTTGCCGCAGGCGGCGTGAGAAATATTACCAGGTATAAAGAGAAGGCGAAGGCGGATTGGGAAAACCTTCCGTACATAGTTGTGATCATAGATGAGCTGGCGGATCTGATGGCCGTTTCTCAGCAGGACATAGAAGGGGCCATTATGCGTCTGGCCCAGCTTTCCCGGGCTGCCGGTATACATATGATACTTGCCACCCAGCGGCCATCCGTCAATGTGATAACAGGTGTCATTAAAGCAAATTTTCCCGCAAGAATATCTTTCAAGGTGGCGTCCAAGGTGGATTCCAGAACGGTTCTTGACGCCAACGGCGCCGAGAAACTGCTTGGGAGAGGCGATATGCTTCTTATGGAGCCCGGCAGAAGCAATCTTGTTCGCGGTCAATGCAGTTTGGTGGAAGATTCGGAGATACGCGATGTAGTTAAATTCATAAAAGACCAGACCGGTTCTCAATATTTGGAGGAAGTGGCGAGAGAACAGGCGAAAAGCTCCGCGGGCGTCCGGCAGGAGAAGGACGAATTGTACGAGGAAGCCGTGAAAGTGGTCTTGCAGACGAAACAGGCGTCAGTATCCATGGTACAGCGGAGGCTTCGCGTGGGATACACCAGGGCCGCCCGTATGGTAGATATAATGGAAGCAGACGGTATAGTGGGGCCGTACAACGGGCAGAAGGCGCGGGAGATCCTGATAGAAAACATGGACGAATTGGGAAATATGTAAAAGTCGGGAGTATGATGACAGCCAGAGAACTTGGTGACATTTTTAAAAACACTCGTGAAAAACGCGGCATGACGATCGACGATGTCGGGCGGCATTCCCGCATGCATCCGAACGTAATACGGGATCTCGAGAACGGTGTTTTCGACAGGCTCGGGCCGGTGTATACAAAAGGGTTCATAAAAAAATACGCGAAACTTCTTGAACTGGATCAGACGGACATATTAAAAAAGTATGAATCTGCTGTAAGACCGTCCGGAGAGACGGAGGAACAGGATACGCTTGAGCGGCCTGTTATCGAAAAACTTGTCGAAGAAAAGATCCTTTTCAGGAAACCTTCCAAGGAGGGATCGCGCTCTTCTGCCGGGGCTGCCAGTGAGGTCAGATCACGCTTAATAATGGCCGTTGTAATCATAATAGGAACCATTCTTTTTATTTTTCTGTTCAGGTTCAGCATACGGCTCAATATGTCCGGAGGCAAACCGAAGTCGCCGGGATGCGTGGAAGTACCGCCGGGGGTAACCGTGAAAAAAGATAAGGCTGCATCCCCGAAAGAAGAAAAACCGGCAGTGTTTCGTGGAACGGCGCCGGCGCCCAAATCAGATCCCGCGCTGCCGGCGGAGGAAAAACCGGAAACCGTCAAGGCAAAGAGAGAGGAGGACGCGTTGGTTCTTTCTCGCAGGCAGGCCCGGGCAAAAAAGGACGTTGATAGCGATAGGCTGACCTTGACACTCAAGGCTCGTGGTATGGTGTGGATACAGGTATTTGATGATGACCGCACTGTTTTTGTCGGAACGTTGAAAGACGGAGAATCAGCGACGTTGAAGTCAGAGAATAATCTCACAGTTTGGACCGGCAAAGGGGAAAACCTCGAGTTTGTGATCAACGGACGGGATCTCGGAAAAGCCGTGGATGGCGTAGTGAGGGACATCGAAGTCTCCCGGGGCGGCATGAAAGTAAACGGCAAATGGATCAAGCGGGTTGATCGATCGTGACGGCCGGCCGTTTGTCTATAAAAAGAGTATACATTTTGAGCCTCGGTTGTTCACGTAATCTTGTTGACAGCGAAGTCCTACAGGGGTTTCTCAAAGAAAAAGGTTTAACTATTGTCGACGAACCCCTGGATGCGGATCTCGCTATCGTGAATACCTGCGGATTTATTCAGGACGCGAAGCAAGAATCCATTGATATGATATTGAGGCTCGCTGAACTCAAAAAGGCCGGAAAACCCGAAAAGATCGTAGTCACCGGATGCCTTTCCCAGCGATATCCTTCGGAATTAATGGATGAGATAAAAGAGATAGATGGTGTGTTCGGAACATCCGATTATATGCGCATACCCGTTTTTCTGGATGCGATCGCTTCCGGCGTGAAAGTGACAGAAGTGTCGAGTGTCCCGTGCTTTCTATACGACAACTCTAATACCAGGGGTTTTTTGACCCCCGAACATTACGCGTATTTGAAGATACAAGAAGGCTGTTCGAACCGATGCAGTTATTGCGTTATCCCCGATCTCAGAGGGCCGTTGCGTAGCCGTACTATGGATTCTGTTATTGCGGAAGCAAAAAAAATAAGATCCGAACATAATAAAGTGAAAGAGCTTATACTTGTAGCTCAGGATATAACCGCTTTTGGCAGCGAGAAAACGGGATCCGGACAGCTACCCGCGCTTTTGAAAAAGTTATGTCCTGTAATGTCAGACGGATGGATACGACTACTGTATACTCATCCCGCGCATTTTAGTCGGGAACTTATATCCGTTATTGCCGATGAGGAAAACATTTGCAAATATATTGATCTGCCGATCCAGCACATAAACAATGAAATATTGCGGAAGATGAACCGACGTATTACCGGCGAAGAAATTAAAGATCTCATAGATCGTTTGCGCGCTCGAATGGAAGATGTGGTGCTGAGGACATCGGTTATCGTTGGTTTTCCGGGGGAGACCCGCAGCCAGTTCGCGGAACTTCTGGATTTTCTTAAAGAGACACGGTTTGAGCGGCTCGGGGCGTTTATTTACTCACCCGAGGAAGGCACCCCGGCTGCCGGTTTTCCGGAACAGGTCCCGGAAAAAGTGAAGAGGGAAAGGTTTGATGCGATAATGCGTTTGCAGCAGAATATATCCCGCGAAAATAACCTTAAATATCTTGGGAAGACATTAAGGGTGCTGATAGACGAAGAGGTATCCGATGAGACAGGCCGGGTTATACATTCAGCGGCGCTAAACCCCGCCGTTTACGGCGGGGATACATGTGAGCCGCCTCAGTATGAATCCCTATCTGGAACCCCTGGGCTTCAGCCCGGGGAGTTGAAAGGATTCATTGGCCGGAGCTATATGGATGCCCCGGAAGTCGACGGCGATGTATACGTGGAGGGGCAGGACATATGTGTAGGTGATTTCGTCAATGTAGAGATCACCGGTGCCATGGAATATGATCTTATCGGGGTCGCGGCAAGATGAATCTACCGAATAAAATAACGGTCGCAAGAATAGCCCTTACGTTTATTTTTATGATCCTTCTTTTTTCCGGGGGGATCATTTGTAAGATATTCGCCTTTGTGATATTCATGATAGCCGCTTTGAGCGATTATCTAGATGGTTTTATTGCCAAGAAATACGACCTGAAGTCTGATTTTGGTAAGGTAATGGATCCGGTGGCCGATAAGGTCCTTACGCTGGCCGCTTTTCTCGCCTTTGTGGAAATGAAACTCATTCCGGCGTGGATACTTGTGATCATCATAATGCGGGAGCTGCTTGTGACGAGCTTAAGGATACTCGCGCTCAAGAATAACGAGGTGCTTCCTGCCGGGATGGGAGGTAAGCATAAAACCGTTTCACAGATGTTTTCCATACTGGTTATCCTGATATTTATAGTTTTCAAAGAGGCCGGAGTTGAAGTATTCGGTTTCTGGAACCCCGCATTTGAATACTGGTACAGACAGGTGATATTCGTTCTTATGCTTATAACAGTTGTGCTTACTATCGGGAGCGGGGTTTCATATATTGTGGGGAATAAAAAATATATCCATAACGGTGGAAATGGATCAAAAGATATCTCATAACATAGCCACAGTCTTCGGTTTGGGAAAACTGCCATTAGCTCCGGGGACCTGGGGAAGCCTTGCCGGGCTTGTATTGTGCGTGGCATTGCACGGGCATATCGTTCTGTACACTCTGGTTTTTTTGTGTCTATTCATTATTGGAGTGATTTCCGCGGCCAATGTTGAAGCGGATTCTGACGTCCGGGATCCGGCGTATATCGTGATTGACGAATTTGCGTGCATATTCCCGGTTTTTTTTCTTATACCGTTAAGTCCGGCATATGTTTTAGCGGGGTTTATCATATATCGTTTGATGGATATAGTGAAACCTCCGCCTATTCGCAAGATAGAGAAGTTGAAAGGGGGATGGGGGATCATGCTCGATGATCTCGTTGCCGCCATTTACGCCAACATTATACTTCACTCATTAGTCTATTCCCGTATATTTTAGTAGGGGCGAAAAATCTTTCGCCCTTTGTGAATTCGTGGGCGAAAAATCTTTCGCCCTTTGTGAATTCGTGGGCGAAAAATCTTTCGCCCCTACCGCTTTTTTGACACACGTTTCTTGCTTTTTTCCCGGAAGTCATTATACTTTACAGCACTTGCTAACTCGTATCGCTATATATGAAATAGTGTTAGCAGGTGTCAATAAAGGGTAATTTGTAACAATAGGTAACAAACCATAAAAAGTGTGATCGAAGGGGATTGCATACGTGGAGGGATTATGGCCAGTCAAATGATGACCGTAGATGAGGTAGCCAAATACCTGAAAATAAAGGTGGTTACCATCTATAAGCACGCCCAGCAGGGGAAGCTTCCGGCCTTTAAGGTTGGCTCCAGTTGGCGCTTCAAAAAATCAACTATCGACAACTGGATAGAGAAACAAGAGAAGAAAACGATCTAATTGTTCGAAAGGAGTTTTCGATGATACGGATAAAAGTCGTGAATAAAATAAACAAAAAGGCCGGGGAGGTGTTTAAGGTCGTGAAAGATTTTAAAAAGTACGCGGATTTTATTTCCGGCGTAAAACAGATCACTGAACTGCCGGGTAATGGAAATATCCTGCGAATGAGATGGCAGGTCGACTTTGACGGAGCGCCTTTTGAGTGGACAGAGGAAGAGATCATCCACAAACAGAGCAAAACCATCTCATTTAAAGCTCTCGAAGGGGATTTTTATATCTATTGCGGGGAATGGCGGATCGAAGATACAGGGGATAACGGCTCAAATATCAAACTGGAAGCTTATTTTGATTGGGGCGTACCCAATATGGAAAAACACGTCGGCGCGATGCTGGAAAGAAAGGCAAAAAAGGCGCTTAAAGGAATGGTTTTATCGCTAAAAAGGAAGTGCGAAAATGGATAAATTTGGATTTCTTTTGCACAATACCGATTGGCATATGACCGCCAAGGCATACGATGAGCCTCGTTTAGATTTTTCCATTGAAGAAAATTCCGATAGACAGAGGATGACAGAACGGGTTTTGCGGTGGGTATATCCTTATTACCAGTCGACCATTACCGGGATCAAGTCCAAAACCGGCAAAGAGATCGAGGGCTACTTTTTTGTCAGCATGATGGTTCCCGAGCAATTTTTGAATATGAACGATAGCGTTCTTTTGCGTCATCTTGTAAAAGTCGGAGAACTGGCTCAGAGTATGGGCGTCGGCATGCTTGGTCTTGGGGCCTATACCGCTTTAGTGGGGCGCAGAGGCCTGGAACTCGCTAAAAGAATGGATATTCCCATTACGACGGGTTCCGCGTATACAATAGTTTCCATAATAGAAGCGATATTTCTTGCGGCATCGCAAGTCCGGCTTGATCTCAAAAAAAGTAATTGCGTGATCGTGGGCGCAACGGGGAAAATTGGGAAGGTATGTTCAAAAATGCTGGTTATGTCCGGCCAGGTCGGAAAGGTAACTTTAGTCGCCAGGAACGAATCCAGGCTGGATGCCCAGAAAGATGATCTGCTCTCAATAGGAAACAGCTGCGAAGTGAAGGTGTCGACGAATTTAAGGGAAGCTTTGAAGCATGCGGATGTGGCGCTGTTTGTGACCAACTACCCCAAGAGTTTGGTTTCTGAGGATGATTTTCCTCCGGGAGCCATTGTCTGTGATGTTTCGGTTCCCAAAAACGTTTCGGAAGATATTTTTGAAGGAAGAAATGATATATTGTTGTTCGAAGGTGGCGTGATAAGGCCGCCGAGCAACGTTGATTTTAATTTTTTCTTTGGCCCAAATAAAGGTCTGGCATATGCGTGCATAGCGGAGACCATGATTCTGACATTGGAACGAAAATTTGAAAATTATTCCATTGGAGCTAATGTTGATTTTGACAAGGTCATAGAAATGAAGGAACTGGCGGAAAAACATGGATTTTGCATAAATGAACTGCGAAGCGCGTATGAAGTCATAACTGATCAGAGAATCTCAAGAACGGCAAAAAGTATATCGGACAAAAATAAAAAGTTGGTTTATTTATGACAATTTATACTATAAGTTCGCTTCTCGCGTCTCTGGTATGTATTTTCTTGAGTATGTTTGTTTTGTGTCAGAAAAACAAAAACGTTGTTCACAGAAATTTTATTTTAGTGACAATGGCTACCGGCATCTGGTGCCTTTTCCCGATCATCGCGTACAACGACCGGTTATCTGATCTGTTTCTTTCGAGGGCGGTTTATCTATTTGCCATCCTCGCGCCCGCGTTATTCCTGCGTTTCATTTTGTCCACCATAGAAAAGTGGATCGGAAAAATCGATAAGATCGTCTTAAGATCGACATATATAATATGCGTGTTTTTTCTGCTGTTCGCGTACTCTCCGTTTTTTATCCTGGATATTCGACGGTTAAATTTATCGTCGAAAATAGTTCCGGGCGGCGTCTTCTATGCTTTCATAGCGTTTTTTTTCGTGATTTGCATATACGCTTTTTGCAGACTGTATGCTGTGATGATGAAGACCAGGACCAGACAGTTATATTATATATTCTGGGGATTTTTTATCGCTTTAATAGGCGGTTTCGTCCATTTTTTACCGGTTTTTAATATCCAGGAAATGGTTCCACATGATCTTTTCGTGATCGTTTATACGTGCGTAATTTTCTATGCCATCGTGCGCCACCAATTACTTGGCATTGACGTCATAATAAAGAGGACCCTTGTTTTTACCGGCCTTTTCGCGGCGTCTTACGCTGTATTTGCCTGTTTTGCGTATCTCGGGTCTCTTGTGTTTGAGAATATGCTCGAGAACCGGTGGATCGCATTATTCCCGTCGGTTTTCGTGATCGTGCTCATACTGCGTCCGCTGGAAAACGTGCTGGTAAATGTTACTGATAAGTTTCTTTTCCAGAAAAAATATGACTACAAAGAGCTGCTAAAAACCTTCGCGGATGACGTATTAACTGTACTGAATATCGGGGTCCTGGGCGGTCTTACGGCAAACAAACTCAGCGAAATAATGAAATTACGTTGCGTATCCGTTCTGTTGCGCGACGATGATGACAGCGATTTCAAACTTGTGGCTTCCGTGGGCGAACCATCTGCCAAGGAGTGTGTTTTGCCTTGTTGTCCGGCGTTGATAGCGGATATGGAGAAATCCGGGTATTGCATGATCGAACCTAAGGGAGATAGCGGGGACGTGAAATTATCCTCCGATACCGCCGAAACTATCAAAACCCTGGGCGGCAGTTTGGTCATATCCCTCCGGCGCGACAAGAGCATTCTGGGCCTGCTGGTACTCGGGGCGAAGAAGTCCGATGAAGATTTCACACGGGACGATATCGATATTTTGCTTCCGTTAGCCGGAACAATAGCAATAGCTATTACCAATGCCCGCCTCATTGCTAAACTTTCCCAGGCCCAGGCGCAGGCGGCGCAGCGGGAAAAGATGGCGGTTATCGGAACACTTTCCGCGGGTATAAATCATGAAATATGTAATCCGTTAGGCATTATCCGCGGCCAATGTGAGTTATTCATTTTAAATAAGGAAGATGGGTTCTATGAGAACGCGGATCCGGCTGAGGTTATCGACAAGGCACAGGAGATAATGGAGAAAGTTATAAACGAAACTGACAGGGCATCTAGCATAACGAAAAGACTTTCAGCTTTTTCCAAGCCCTCGAAAGACGAGAAAGAAAACGATGTTAGCGTAGAAAAAGAGTTAGAAGAAGTGATGGCGCTTCTTGAACATGATCTTAAACTTGATAATGTGGAAATACAGAAAATGATACCCAAAAACCTTCCGAATATTTCCGCGGATCGAAAGCAAATGCAGGAGATATTCTTTAACCTCATAAGGAATGCCGCGCAGGCAATTAAGGGGCGCGGCAAGATATTGATAAAGGCGTCAGAAAAGGGCAACAATGTGCAGATAAACATCGAAGACACCGGTTCCGGTATTACGCGGGAGCAACTGGCCCAGATCTGGGATCCATTTTTCACGACCAAAGAACCCGGTAGCGGTACCGGCCTCGGACTTTTTATTGTGAAACAGATTGTTGAGAGAAATAACGGCCGTATCAGTGTTGATAGTGAACCGGGTAAAGGGACTAGTTTTAAATTGTTATTTAACACCGCGCTCTCGATCGTGTAAAGGAAAAACATTATGAGGAGAGATAAGATCAAGATCCTGGCGATAGACGATGAGGCGTCCAACGTAATAATCGTGACGGCTTTTAAAGATTCGGGGGAGACAAAAGCACGACTTCTGGATGAAGGGGCATATGCTTATGTTGAAAAGTCTGTCGCGAGCTTGAAAGAGCTGGAAAAGCTTGTTGAAAAAGCGGACAATAGCGTCGAGGAGGACATCGTAGGATGATAAAGATAATGATTGTGGATGATGAGACCGAGATCTGTGATTTTGTGCAAAGTTTTTTTAAAGAACGGAATTTTGATGTCGTCACAGCTAATAATGGACGGGAAGCGTTGGTGCTTGCTGAGATGCAGAACCCGGATATCATACTTCTTGATCTAAAAATGCCGGTTATGGATGGAATGGAGACTTTGAAAGAGCTCAAAAAGCGGTGTTATCAGGGCAAAGTGGTCATGGTCACAGCGGTGGAAGATATGGGCAAGATCGACGAGGCCCGATCCTACGGTGTCGCGGAGTATATCACGAAACCGCTTGTACTGGGCCAGCTGGCGAAAATTGTTCTGAAACTGGCAGGGGAGCACAGCCTATCTTCATAAAAAAAAGGAACGGATATGAGCTATAAAAGTGAATGGCAGAAAATAGAGGAATGGATGGCTAACAAGGTGAAGGCCGCCCCGGGCGGCGGTATGGAAATGTCTAACCAACTGCAAGCCCACCGGCAGGAAGCGGAACTGGATTACCAGGTTTTTCTTGAAGAAGCTTCTCGTAGCATGATACGGTTCAAGAAGCCTGAGCATCTGATAAAGATGATAGTCAAGCTCATCGATGAACAGGTGAGGACCACGCATATTGCCATGTTGATATATTCTGAGGGTAAAGGTTATTATCACCTCATTGATAGTAAGGGATCCGAGGGATGTAAGATCCCGGTAGGGTTTATTAAGCTGACCCTGAACAACGCTTTGGTGCGGCTTTTTCACGAAAGGCTGAACTATAAGATCTCGGATTCAGGAGCGATCGTTCACGCGGACATTGTTAACATCGCGAAAAAATACGAGAAAAAAAACGTAAATGACACAGCATTCGATTTGCTTCCGCAAGTTGCGGAACAGATGAAGCTGTTAAAAGGGGATGTGGCCGTTCCGGTCTATTACAAACGGGACCTGCTTGGTGTTTTTATTTTCGGAGAAAAACTTTCAAAGAAAAAGTTCTCGCGGCAGGAGATCAGTTTTTTTACCACACTTGCGAATGACGTGGCAATGGCGCTTTCCAACACTCAACTTATTCAGGATCTTCAGGATAAGATCCGTGAAGTCCATGTTCTTTACGAGAGAGAACACAGGATGTTCATTCACACCGCTATTTCTCTGGCGGCGGCCATCGATGCCAGAGATCAGTACACACACGGGCATACCGAACGAGTTACGCAGTACGCCCTTGCGATAGCGAACGAGATCGAGGAACTCCCGGAAGCGAAAGAGTATCCGAATTTCAAGGAGACCCTGCATATTGCGGCGCTTCTCCATGACGTCGGCAAGATCGGCGTACCGGATGCCATACTGAATAAGACAAGCCAGCTTACACGTGAGGAATACGAAAAGATCAAGGAACATAGCGTTACCGGCGCTACGATATTAAATCCGATCCGGGAGTTAGGTGACATTGCGATGGAGGTTCGGGCGCATCACGAAAGATACGACGGTGCCGGATATCCCGATGGTTTAAAGGGCGATGATATACCGTTCGTCGCGCGTATAATCTTTGTAGCGGATACGTTTGACGCTATTACAAGCGACAGGCCCTACAGACAGAGAAAAATAGACGAAGTCGCCGTGCAGATGATAAAGGACAACTCCGGGACCCAGTTCGACTCTATAATAGTCAGTGCTTTTCTCCTGGCGCACAGGAAAGGCAGGATAAAGAGCCGATCCGGTTAGCGAGGCTTACGCCGGTGAAATGATGCATATCACTTTAGCGTCGGATTTCATCCTGTTATGGAATACATGGGATAGGGACGCGTCGAAATAAAGTGAGTCTCCCTGGCACAGAGAATACTGCTTATGTCCGATGACCGCGTTTACAGAACCGGTCATTACGTATAGAAATTTTTCCGTCCCGGTCTTATTTCGTTCTTCACGCGTTTTGCCGCCTCCGGCCAGCTTTATCATTAACGGGAGGATCTTTTTATCCGGTGTCTTCGCGACGAGAAGTTCATACTTCACTTTTTTTGAATGGACAAAATGATCTATGCGCGCGACCTCGGAAACGGTTTCCACCGTTTTGGACGCGTCTTCGATCTCGCGGTACAGATCGGCAAGAGAGGCGGAAAGCGCTTTGCATATTCGGTTATGCGCGTCCAGTGTTCCGATCATCCTGTTGTTTTCCATGCGGCTCAACGTCGCGAGAGCGACACCGCTTTTCTTTGATAGATCTTCCAGCGTCATGTTTTTTTCTTTTCTGATATTGTGAAGTTTTTCCCCGATCTTCATCATGTCTCCTCCTTGATGACAGATATTATACAACATTTTTTGTGAAAAATCAAATTCAGTTAGCAAAACAAAAAGGATACAAATAACACGGTTGTAGAAGCAGTCAAAATTTTGAATAACTTCAAATTTTGGCAGGAACCATCCGTAAAATCTCCGCGATATTTTACGGATCAAAATTCGGAGTACCATCAAACAATAATAGGAATATTGCGTGATGGCAGGAAGAGAATATATTTTTTTGTTTGCTTTTCAAATTTTCAGCACTATACTTTGTACTGATAATTATAGTGTTTTTAAAAAAAGGAGTAACCACTATGAAAACACGCACAATTGTTAGATGCGCGATCTTTTTCGTTATTGTGGCGGTAGCTTTGGGATTTATGTTCCCGGAAAACGCTGTGGCGCTTAACGGCACCCGGATGCTCGGTTTCAGCGCGCGTGACGGCGCCATGGCCGGCGCGACCACGGCGTCCGCGGCGGATACTTCATGTATGATAAAGAACCCGGCCGGGCTTGTGCGGATAGGGAACCGCCTCGACATGGAATACCTTAATTTACTGCCTCATGATGTTTCCATGCATACTGAAGGGGCCCTGTCTAACGCCGGAAAAAGACAGAAGAGCAAGATTAACTATTTACCCGGTATGGATTCCGGCTTGAGTTATCAGACGTCCGGTATTGGTGACTATCCGGTGGCTGTCGGTTGTGGTTTTTTTACTTTGGCAGGAGTTGCGGGATCATATGCGGAGCCGCGGTTAAACCCTGCGTTGGGAGTCGGACAATACGACCGGTTCATATATCTCACTCAGTCGAGGATGACACCCGCGATCGCTGTGGGTATAACCGATAATTTTTCCATAGGATTAGCGGCGAATATCGGGCTTTCGTCGTTGAGCACAGACATGGCATTTGCTGCTTCTAATGGAACATATCCTGAAACCGCGGGCCATAAAAAGATCGATATGGCTGTTGGCGGCGGATTCACAGCGGGGATACTCTATACGTTTAACGATATGATCTCTATCGGAGCGGCTTACGAGAGTAAAACATTTATGTCACATTTCAACAAGTACAAGGAGTCTTTCCATCTTATTGACGCGCCGCGCAGCGCTTCCATTGGGTTTTCATTTAAACCGATAAAAAAGCTTGAGATCACTTATGATACCAGGTGGATCAATTGGGAGGGAACAAAGGCTTGTTACCGCGGCCCGCAGCAGGGAGGGTTCGGATGGCAAGATCAATGGGTTTTTTCGGCGGGTTCCGAATACACCCCAAACGATAAATGGAAATTGCGTTTAGGATATAATTACGGGAAATCACCGATTCGTGAAAAAGTGATTTTTGCCAACGCGCTTTTAGGCGTTATTATGGAACATCACCTTACGGCGGGCCTCGCTTACCAGATCGACGACAATTGGGGAGTGGATCTAACGTGGGAGCATCATTTCTTCAATGCCATGGCAGACAGTGGCGCAGGTGATTTGTACAGTAGAGTCGGCCAGGGTACAAAAGTCACCGCCGCCGCCGAAGTCGTCGGGATAGGTATAAGTTACGTGTTTTAGTCCGCGTTGGGCGTTCCGCTTATTGCGTTCACCATCCACCACCCACACGATTCACCATTCACAAACAAAGGGCGAAAGTCAACGCGTAACGCGGGACGAGACGTCGTTTCGCGTCTTGCGGTACACATCCACTCATCACTTCTCGCCTCTTGCCTCTTTTTGCGGGAGTCCTGATCCAGCATAATCATTGACAAAGCGGTATTTAGCGGGTATACTTTGCTAAAGTGGTTTAAAATGGAGGAAAGTGGAGTGTTTTACGGCGAATACTCACATACGATAGATAGGAAGAATCGAGTTATCATACCCTCAAAATTCCGCGAAACCCTGCGGGAAAAGGGCATAGAGAAGCTGTATGTCACACGAGGTTTGGATAAATGTCTTTTCATGTTCCCGGAAAGTCAATGGAAGATCCAGGAACAGAAGTTCAAAGCGATGCCGTTCACGAAGAGTGAAGTAAGAAAATTTACGCGTCAATTTTTTGGCGGCGCTCAAGAAGTAGAGCCCGACAGACAGTGGAGGATCCTCATCCCGGATTATCTTAAGGAATACGCGGATCTTACACGTGACATAAAAATACTGGGTGTAGCTGACCGTATTGAAATATGGGATATCGGCAAGTGGGAGAAGTTCTACGGCGCGTCCAGAGAAAAATACGAGGAGATAGCGGAAAATTTAATGGATCTTGAGTAAGGGAGGGATAATGATGTATAGACGATGCGCTGTTAAATTTAATAAGAAGCAAGTGGAATTCATAAATTGCGTGAACATGGTGGAGCGCGTGAGAAAGGCAAGGGCTTTGCCGGCCGGGATCTCGCGTCTTGGTGTAGAGCGGTATGTGTTGGCATCGGTGGGTGAAGAAGAAAAGAAACAGTATCGCATCAAAAATTGTTCTTAAAAAAATGGCGCATCTCCCGGTATTATTTGAAGAAGTTCTGTTACACCTGCGGCCGGAACCCGGGGATGTTATTTTTGATGCCACAGCCGGTGGGGGAGGGCATGCCGGAGAGATATTAAAGCGGATCGGACCAAGCGGAAAATTGATAGCTGTTGATCGGGACGCCGAAGCAATGGAGAGGATCATGGCCAAATTCAAGGAACTTAATAGCTCTTTGACGTGCGTCAATGATGACTTTCGGAACATCCGCGATATTTTAGGCGTTCGTGGTATTAGCACTATTGATGGAGCGTTATTTGATCTGGGAGTTTCGTCTTATCATCTGGATGACGGTAGCCGTGGCTTTAGTTTTTTGAAAGATGGGCCGCTCGATATGCGGTTTGATACACGCGGCGGGATATCGGCGCGTGATGTGGTGAACACGTACAGCCAAGATGAGTTAAGAACGATCATAAAAGATTTTGGCGAGGAAAGACACGCGTTGCTGGTGGCGAGGCGGATCTGTTCCGCGAGGAAAGCCGGCGCGATCAATACAACTGGTGAGCTCGCGAAGATAGTTGACGAAGCGGTGGGAAGCAAATATCGGCATCAAAGGTTGCACCTAGCGGCGAGGACGTTCCAGGCATTGCGAATATTTGTGAACGACGAACTTGCGGCCGTCCGTGAGGGCGCGGCGGGCGCGATCGATTACCTGCGTCCCGGTGCGCGGATCTGTGTGATATCGTTCCATTCGCTGGAAGACCGGATCGTAAAGAATATTTTTAGGGATAAAAAAAAGGAAGGGCACCTTGATATCGTGACCAAAAAGCCTCTTGGCCCCGGCTTCGATGAGATCCGGAATAACCCGCGATCACGCAGCGCGAAATTGCGGGTGGCGGAGAAGAAAATATGAGGGTTTACAGGAGTTTGTTCACATATTTTGTTATCAGTGCGCTTGCCTTTGGTTACGTGCACCAGCGCGTCGAGATAATCAAAGCCGGGTATGGCCGGGAGGAGAACAGAAAACAGCTTTCTCACCTGGTTGACCAAAATTCCAAATTAATGTATAATCTCTCCAAGCTGGAATCCTCCAAAAACCTGCTCTCTTCGCTTGATAGCGGCCGGATCGTTTTCGCCGGACAGCGCTTGCAGCAGAGAGGGTCCTATGTGTTATCTTGGCGTGACCACGCGGACGAAGAGTACGCGGACGGTTTCATCAGCCGGGTAATGGATGTTTTTACCGAAAAAGCTGAAGCTAAATCACGAAGGTAGGGAGGATGCGGGCGCGGGGGTTTAACCGGCATGAAGAGCATCTGGGGATCCGCGGTTCCTGTTTACCAATGAGGAAGTATGTTCAGGCGACGACAATACGCGGTTTTTATTGTTCTATCAGCGGTTTTTTTATCCCTTTTTTTTCGGCTAATGTATTTACAGATTTTCAACCACGAAAAATTCAAGGAGATGGCTGAAGAACAACACAACACTGTTTACCGAATAGAGCCTCTCCGTGGAATGATCTGTGATAGATTCGGCGAGCCTTTGGCGATAAATTTGGATACGCCGAGCATCTGCGCTAATCCCCGATCGATAGACGATAAGGAAAATACCGCTCATCAGTTATCCCGCGCTCTTGATGTTGACGAAGAGGTCCTGTTAGAACGCCTCAGACGTGATAAGGCATTTGTGTGGGTAAAACGACGGGTGGCTCCTCCCATCGCGGCGAAAGTGAAGGGATTAGAACTCCCCGGTATTTATCTCACCAATGAGAGCAAACGTTATTATCCTAACGACGCGATGGCGGCGCACATTGTTGGTTTTGCCGGACTCGACAATGCGGGGCTTGAGGGTATCGAGCTTTTTTATGACAGTAAACTGCGGGGTAAACCCGGCCTCAGGTATGTTGTCCGGGATGCCCGGTTAAAACCGATATTGTTTGATGAAAAAAGCTCTGTCCCGGCCCAGAATGGTTTTAACGTGGTGCTTACCATCGACAGTGTGATCCAGTATATCGTTGAGAAAGAACTTGATGCTATGGTCAAAAAGTTCAAAGCGAAAGGCGCGTCGATAATAGTGATGGAACCCTCGACCGGGAAGATCCTCGCGATGGCAAGTTATCCCGGATATGATCTTAATGATTCCGCCAACGTCCGAGCCGCGGCAAAAAAAAATACCGCCATAGCAAGTGTGTTTGAACCCGGCAGCGTGTTCAAGATCATTACAGCGAGCGCCGCGCTGAACGAGGGAATATGCTCACTTGATGAAAAGTTTGATTGCGAGAACGGAAGCTACTCTATTGGCGGGCGGATATTGAGCGACTATCACCCGTATGGAGAACTAACCTTTGATAAGGTCATATCTAAATCGAGCAATATAGGGACCGTGAAGATCGCGCGCAAACTTGGGAAGAAGAAATTCTGCGAGTATATCGAGAGATTTGGATTTGGAAAGATAAACGGCATTGATCTCGCCGGGGAGGTCCCGGGCATATACCGTTCTCCGGATGGCTGGACGCCCAGCGATATGACTACCATACCTATCGGACAGGGAATAGCGGTTACGCCGCTTCAGCTTGTATGCGCGGTTAGTGCAATAGCTGCCGGGGGTAACTTGATGAAACCGTATATTGTTGATCGCGTAACAACCTGGGAGGGCGGTGTTGTCCGCTCCAATCATCCTCTCGTAAGGAGAAGAGTGTTAACAAATGAGACATGCCGGGAAATGCGGTCCATACTTGCCGATGTAGTCGAGACAGGGACCGGCCGCCGCGCACGCTCTAAGATCTATGTCATGTGCGGTAAAACGGGAACCGCTCAGATGGTAAACTCGGAAGGTGGTTATTACAAGAACAAATATGACGCTACATTTATTGGCTTCGCGCCGAAGGAGGACGCGCGGATAAGCATGATTGTCACCGCGAGGGATCCACATCCGTCTCATTTTGGCGGAACAGTGGCCGGGCCGACATTCAAGAACATAGCGGAAAAAACATTAGAATATCTGGAGTCAAATTCGAATGATTAAAGGTGTAAAAGAATTTCTTAAACCGGTTTCATCGGATCCCGGACGGATCAGGATAGATTCGCGCAAAGTCTCATCCGGCGACGTTTTTATCGCGGTAAAGGGAACATCGCGTGACGGACACGCGTTTATCCGGGAAGCCGTTCGGAACGGCGCGGCGGCCGTCCTGTGTGAACACATTCCGGCCGGAGTTCATGCTGCCTGCGCAAAATTTACGGTCGTTCCCGACACAGTCGAAGCCATTGGGGATATCGCGAAGAATATTTACGGTGACCCGTCCTCAAAAATGCGGACCTATGGCATTACCGGGACAAATGGTAAGACCACGACGGCTTTTCTTATGCGTCATATTTTGGAGACTGCCGGGTTCCGAAGCGGTCTGGTAAGCACGGTGTGTACGATCGTTTCAGATGATATCAGATCTCGCTCGGCCATGACCACTCCGGGTGTTATGGAACTCAACAGTCTTTTATCCAAGATGTTCGATGGCGGCAAAAATGCCGCCGTGATCGAAATATCCTCACACGCATTGGCGCAGAGAAGGGTTTCCGGGCTTGAGCTTGACCGTGCGGTGTTTACCAATATAACGCCGGAACATCTCGATTATCACAAAAACATGGAAGCGTATTTCAAAGCCAAATCCGGGATATTTGGTATTCTTAAGCCCGGCGGCCTTGGCGTGATTAACGCGGATGATCCTATGGCTGCCGATGTTCTCAGATCTTCCGGGATCCTGTCTGTGGTGACTTTTGGAGTAGGCCGCAGCCGGGATATCCGGGCGGAAGATATTAAATTGTCATCTTACGGCGCGGAATTCGACATTGTAACGGAAAATTACGGAGCGATCCATGTTGTGACCCGTTTGGCCGGGAAGCATAATGTTTACAACATTCTTGGCGCGGCGGCCGCGCTTCTTTCATCCGATATCGATATTACGGTTATCGCCCGGGCTATCGAAACATTTTTTCCGGTACCCGGACGTTTTGAAAGGATAGACCATTCCGGAGCTTTTGATGTTTTTGTTGATTACGCGCATACGCCCGACGCTTTGGAAAATGTCTTGAAATGTTTGAGGGGATTGACGAGGAACAGGCTTATCTGTGTTTTTGGATGCGGCGGCGATCGTGATCGGTCGAAAAGACCGGTAATGGGGGAAATTGCGTCCAGGTTCGCGGATCACGTGATACTGACAAGCGATAATCCACGAAGCGAGAGCCCCGATGAGATCTTACGACAGATAGAAAAGGGAGTGATTGCGAGGGGCAACCATAGTATAATAAAATTGCGACGTGACGCTATTTTTTTGGCTGTCGCGATGGCCGGGCCCGGTGACGCGGTGATTATTGCCGGTAAAGGGCATGAAGATTACCAGATCATTGGGGATCGGACGGTTCATTTTGATGATCGTGAGGTTGCCGGACGGGCGCTCCGGGAGAGGGGATATTGATATCAGAAGATGATAGAGATCGGTGTAAAAGATATCGCTGACGTATCGGACGGAGAGTTGAGTTATTCGAGCGCCGCGGGTGCGGCAGTCCGGGGATTTTCCATTGATTCCCGGACCATAAAACCCGGAGAGTTTTTTATTGCCATTCCGGGAAAGAACGCCGACGGGCACGATCATATCGCTGAAGCCGTCGCCAGAGGCGCGGCCGGAGTGATATCTGAACGCCCGCGCGATGTGATCGATGGATCGGGGAAGAGCCACTTTATTCGCGTTGTTAGTTCAGTCGGCGCGATGGGATCTATTGCCGGCCATATTCGGAGCAAAGTAGATATTCCAATTATCGCGGTGACAGGAACTAATGGAAAAACGACCGTTAAAGACATATTGCAGCGTTTGCTTTCAGAGAAATATCATACACTTAAAAGCCCTTCTTCGTACAACAACATGGTCGGCGTAAGCCTTACGCTGTTCGGGCTTGACAGGACACATGAGGCGGCGGTGTTTGAATTGGGGACAAATCATCCCGGTGAGATCGTCTCTCTTGCGAGGCTTGTACGGCCGGGTCACGCGGTTATCACGAACATAGGCCCCGGTCACCTGGAGTTTTTCGGGGACACCGATGGTGTTTTCAGGGAGAAGGCTGGCGTTCTTGAGTGTCTCCCGGAAGGCGGCGCGGCTTTTCTTTCCGGCGACGATGATTCTTTGCGTTCCTTGCGCGCCTGCGGCAGGGAGATCATGTTCTTTGGAAAAACGCCGGGTTGTGAGTTTCATATTCAGGACATACAAAAAAAAGAAATTGGATATGATTTCCGGTTAAACGGCGAACTTTTGCGAATACCGTTTGATGGGGAACACAATGTTTATAATGCCGCGGCCGCCTCGGCTGTTGCCGCGTTCATGGGGGTTGAATACAGCGCGATACGCGCCGGACTTTTTGAAACAGCGCTTCCCGCGATGAGGATGAAAAGGGTTTCAGCAGGAGGGATGGTTTTTTTAAATGACGCGTATAACGCCAATCCGGCTTCGTTTGAATGCGCCCTGAAAACATTAGCGGGCATGGATCTCGCGGGGAGAAAATGGGTGATCGCCGGAGATATGCTGGAACTTGGCAGTCGTTCCGAAGAATCGCATCGGAACCTTGGGGCGCGCGTCGCGGCCGGGAATTTTGATTTTTTAATAACACTCGGCGATGCCGCGTCGATAACAGCGCGGGAAGCGGTTCTTGCGGGAATGGATGCTGAAAATGTTTTTCGCGCCAAGGATCACGAAGAGGCCGCTCGCATCATTCGGGAGATCGCGCGTCCGGAAGACATGATATTGCTTAAGGGTTCACGAAAGATGAGAATGGAGGATATCCTGAAATGTTTTACTACTTCTTGTTTCCGTTAAAAGATATTTGGTTTGGGTTCAACATATTTCGCTACATAACTTTTAGGGCAAGCATGGCCGCGGTAACATCGTTTGTCCTGTGCGTCGTTTTTGGCCCGATGATAATTCGGGTGTTGCGCAAGTTGGATATAGGACAGTATGTCAGAAAAAAACATGTGAGCGCCCTGTCAGATTTTCATGATGCCAAGGAAGGGACACCTACGATGGGCGGGATGCTGATCATCGCGTCCCTCTTGATCTCATCCCTTCTGTGGTGCCGGCTTGACAACGATTACGTTATTCTGGTTCTCGGAGGAATGGTCTGGATGGGATTTATCGGTTTCATAGATGATTACCTGAAATTGAAGAACCAAAGCGCGAAAGGGCTCAGGGTGATCACCAAACTTCTCGGACAGGTGGTTCTCGCGCTGATAGTCGGGGGAGTTGTGTTGCACAGCAAGGCAATCGGTACGGATCTTTATATTCCGTTCATAAAGAACGCTGTTTCGAGTCTTGGGATATTTTACATATTATTTATTTTGCTCGTGATAGTAGGCGCCTCTAACGCTGTAAATCTTACGGACGGGTTGGACGGCCTTGCCATCGGTTGTATGCTGTTCGTTTCGTTCACGTACGCCGTGATGGCATATGTGACAGGTAACTCGGTCCTTAGCGGGTACCTGAACATTTTTTATCTGCCGGGATCGGGTGAACTTACATGTTTTTGCGCGGCGATGATCGGCGCGGGATTGGGATTCCTTTGGTTCAATAGCCATCCTGCCGAAGTTTTTATGGGGGATACGGGCTCATTGGCGCTCGGCGGTTCGATCGCGATAGTAAGTGTTCTATTGAAAAAAGAGGTTTTGCTGTTGATCGCGGGAGGGGTATTCGTGATGGAATCCGTCTCAGTGATCTTACAGGTACTGTTTTTTAAAACAAAGGGGAAGCGGCTCTTCCGAATGTCCCCGATCCATCATCATTTTCAGTTGAAAGGGTGGTCCGAGTCTAAGATCACCGTGCGTTTCTGGATAATATCCGCCATACTCGCGATGTTGAGCATGGCTGCGTTGAAAGTACGCTAAAAAGACGGCGAGGAGGTGATCAGCGATCGATCTTAGAAACAAGAACATACTGGTGATCGGCATGGGCGCGAGCGGATGTTCGGCCGCCCGGTTTCTCGCGGAAAAAGGGGCGCGGGTCAGGGTTACAGAAAGCGCTTCCACACCCGGTCTCGACACGCGCGAAGCGGATCTTGATCGCGCCGGCATTCGCGCGGAAACCGGCGGCCATACGAGGGAGTTCTGCGGAGACCCATTTATGGTGGTTGTTTCACCGGGTGTGGATCTTCGTATGCCGGAAATTGCCGCCGTTATCCCGCGCGGCGCCCCCGTTATCGGTGAGCTTGAACTGGGCGCGATGTATTGCGCCGCGTCCATGGTAGCTGTGACCGGGACGAATGGCAAGAGCACAACTGTCGAACTTATCGGCCATATTCTCAACTCATCCGGCAGACAGGCTGTAGTGTGCGGGAATATCGGTATACCACTGACTTCTGTGGCCTGCGATCTGAACGAAGACAGCGTTGCTGTGGTCGAGGTCAGTTCTTTTCAGCTTGAAACAGTAAGGAATTTTAAACCGCGGATAGCTGTTTTGCTGAATGTATCCGATGACCATTATGATCGGCATGAGAATTACGACAGGTATAAAAAAGAAAAACTTCGGATATTTATCAACCAGGATGAAAACGACTATGCGCTTGTGCGCTCATGCTTGCGCGATGATGTGCTTGCGGAAAAAATGAGAGGAAAGATTATCTGTTTTGACAGGACCGATATCAATATGGATGCGGCGGAGATCCCGCTGAAAGGGGAACACAATATTGAAAATGTCCGATGCGCCGTTACGGCATCGCGGTTAATGGGAGTTGCGGAACGACAGATACACTCGGGGATCAGAAATTTTAAAACCCTGGATTGCCGATTTGAAAGCCTGGGAACTTTTAACGGTATTGAGTACATAGACGACTCAAAAGCAACCAACATAGACGCGACGAAACGCGCTCTTGAGTCCATGGCGAAAAGGGCCGTACTCATAGCCGGGGGAAGGGGTAAAGGAGGAGATTATCGGCGGATATTACCGATAATCCGTGAAAAGGTAAAAGCGATGGTTGTCATCGGGGAATCTCGAGAAAAATTGATTTCAATATTTTCGAATATAATTCCCGTGATTGCCGCTGATACAATGAAGGAAGCTGTCGAGTGTGCCTCACGCGAAGCTGTCGCGGGCGAGGCCGTTCTTTTGTCGCCGATGTGTTCCAGCTTTGATATGTTCAAAAATTACAGGGAAAGAGGAGAGGCCTTCAGGAAAGAGGTATTGCCTTGAGACGAGACGCGCGAATCGTATTTTTGGTTGCGGTAACGCTGGCAATGACCGGTGTGGTGATGATCTATTCATCAAGCGCGGTCTATGCGTACATGGTATACGGAGACAGTTTGTATTTCGTCAAGCGTCATCTGCTGTTTGTCGGGATGGGGATCGCAGCCGCGGTAACTTGCATGCAAGTTACCGCGGACCTCATAAGGGATAAAGCGAAGTATTTGATCATAGCGGCGCTTTTGTTATTGGTCGTCGTGCTTATCCCCGGTATCGGTTTTGTAGGAGGCGGCGCCCGCAGATGGATACGGGTCTTCGGGGGAGGATTTCAACCTTCAGAGTTTGCTAAACTGGCGATGATCCTCTACCTGGCCGATTTTACCAGCCGCAAACGGTACGAAATATCGAGGTTTATCAAAGGATTTCTGCCCCCCTTTCTTGTGGTGGGACTTGCCGCTGGATTGGTGCTGCTTGAACCGGACATGGGTTCAGCTGTCGCCATAGGGGTAATAGCCTCGCTTATGTTGTTTATCTCCGGTACCCGGATCAAACACCTGTTGATCGTGGCGGCCGGGGCGTTGCCGGTCATGTTTGTTGTTGTGGCCAGCGCTCCATATCGATTGCAAAGGATCGTAACTTTTTTAAAACCGTGGGAGGATCCGCGTGGGGCAGGCTTTCAGCTTATTCAATCGTTCATTGCGCTGGGATCGGGGGGAATATTCGGCGTCGGCCTGGGAGGGTCCCGGCAGAAATTGTTTTTTCTTCCGCAATCGCACACAGATTTTATTTATTCGATAATCGGGGAGGAGCTGGGGCTTTTTGGGGCAACGGCAATACTCATTTTATTCGCGCTTCTGGTATGGTTCTCCCTTAAGATATCTTTCAAACTTAAAGAGTTATTTGCCGCGCGGGTAGTTTTTGGCATCAGTGTCATGATCGCTTTTGAAGCGATAGTGAACATTGGCGTTTCTGCCGGGGCGGTGCCGACCAAGGGGTTGCCTCTGCCGTTCATAAGTTATGGAGGGAGTTCCCTGGTAATGCATTTTGCGGCTATCGGCATATTGCTTAACATGGCGAGGAAAATGGAGGACGCATGACGCGAAACGACATGACGCAAGGGACAACAGGAGTCTTATGAGAGTGATGATAGCCGCCGGTGGCAGCGGCGGACACATATTTCCGGCTGTAGCCACGGCCATGGAACTTGAAAAAGCCGGTGTTGATGATATATGCTTTGTTTCGAGCAAGCGGGAACTTGATAAGCGCGTCATGACGACCCTTCGATACCGGACATTTTTTCTTTCGGTGAATCCAATGCCTTTTGGGCCGAACATATTTAGATGGATCGTGTTTTTTTTAAAGCTGATGGCAGATGCTTGCGTTTCATTATATTTGCTTTTCCGGCTGCGTCCAACTGTTGTCGCCGGGTTTGGTGGATATTCCGCCGGAACCGTTGTTCGCTGCGCCGCTTTGATCGGCATTCCGGTTCTTGTGCATGAGCAGAATTTTTATCCGGGCAGGGCGAACCGTATGCTTAGCCGGGCCGTGGGCAGGATAGCTGTCAGTTTTAGCGAAACAGAGAAGTATTTTCCGGGTGCCGAAAAAAAGGTCATAGTGACCGGAAATCCGATCCGCTTGGAAATGTTGTCGAAGGATAGATCAGTAGCTTTGCGGTTTTTGGGACTTCGTTGTGATCGGAGAACAGTGTTGATAATGGGCGGAAGCCAGGGGGCGGTTTTTCTGAATAAGGTTGCCCGACAGGCGGCGGAGCGTGTTTTCCGGCCTGACGCTCGCGTTCAATTCATACACCTGACGGGAAAAGCTGATCACGATCTTATTGAGCGATTCTATGAGGAAAAAGGGATACCGGCAAAGGTGTACGCGTTTATCGATCGTATTGACATGGCTTACGCGGCTTGTGATATGGCGATAAGCCGGGCCGGCGCGGCGGCTGTTTTTGAGTTGGCGTATTATGAGCGTCCGATGATACTTATACCGTATCCGAATCCGCGGAACAGCCAGAGGAGCAATGCCATGTCATTTTCGCGAGCCGGAGCCGCTGTTTATTTGGAAGAAAGCGGGCTTTCAGCTGATATGCTGGCTTGTGAGATCACTAATATACTCGCGGATAGCGAAAAAAGCCGAAAAATGTCAGGGGCCGCGGCGCGGTTGGCCGCGCCGGGCGCGGGAAGAGAACTCGCAAAAGAGATTATAGGTATGGCCGCGGCATGAACAAGATAGTTAGAGTAACAGAGAACCGCTAATAGAGGAAATATGCCAAAACACATTCATTTCATAGGGATCGGCGGGATAGGAATGAGCGCCCTGGCGGAAGTGGCGATCTCAAGAGGAAACATTGTGACCGGATCGGATCTTCGGCCGAATGATCTTACCGACAAGCTTCGCGCGAAAGGCGCTGTGGTCTTCTGTGGGCACAGCGCGGACAACATACCTCCGGACGTGGATCTCGCGGTGAGATCTACATGTATTCCCGCGGCCAATGAAGAACTGGTAAAGGCTGAAGAACTCGGGATCAAGGTTATTCATAGATCCGAGATGCTGGCGGACGTGATGAAAGACGCAAGTGTGTCCATCGCGGTGACCGGCACTCACGGAAAAACGACGACAAGCGCTCTAATAGCGCATATAATGGATTATTGCGACCGGGATCCCACGGTTATTATAGGCGGAGAAATCAGCCGTTTTGGAGGCAACGCGAAGAATGGATCGCGAGACCTGGTCGTTGCTGAAGTAGATGAAAGTGACGGCCTCTTCCGGGGGATGTCTGTTAAATGCGTGGTACTTACGAACATTGAGAGAGAACACATGGAACACCACGGGACCATGGAAAATCTCCTCGCGTCGTACGTGGAATTCGCAGGACGTATCCCGTCCGATGGATTGATCGTTTACAATGGGGAGGATGTGGTTGCCCGGAACGTCGCGGAAAATTCAACCGCGATAAGAGTGGATTTTGGAGCGATGGAAAACGGTTGTTTTCGATATTCATACGCGGATCTTTCCTGTGCGAGGTCTATTCGATTTGATCTTTTAAGAGAAGGCGAGCGCCTGGGAAAAGTTGAGTGTGGCATTGTTGGACGGTACAACGCTATGAACATACTTGGAGCAATGGCTCTTTGCCTGGAACGGGGGATCGGTTTTAAAGAAGCCGCCGAGGCGGTTAGCACATTCGATGGAGTGAGACGGCGATTTGACTTTGTGGAAAGGATAGGTAATATTGACGTGGTTGAGGATTACGCGCATCATCCTACGGAATTGCGGGCGGTTATCAAAGCTGCCGGAGAATATAGCGGAGAGGGCAGGGTTGTAGCGATTTTTCAGCCGCACAGATACAGCCGTACGCACGATCTCGCGGAAGATTTTGCTCATTCGTTTTACGACGCGGATGTGCTGATACTTACGGACATATATTCAGCGGATGAAAAACCTTTCGTCGGCAGGGGAGTGCGTGATATTTTAAAAGCTATTGATAGAAGTAAATTTCAGTTGGTTGATTTTGTGGAAAAAGATCGGATCCCCGGGTATGTTTCCGGTATAGCGCGGGAGAGAGACATGGTACTGATCCTGGGCGCCGGTGACATAAGGGACATCGCGCGGCCGTTGTCGAATGCGATACGCAAGCAGGCTGTGAGAAGTTAACTAAAGCTCGGCCGCAGGAGACGTGTTACATGAAAGAAGAGATAAAAGACATCTTGAGCGCTCAGGCGGAGAGAGGAGGCGGGTCGGTTCTTTATGATGAGTTGCTCTCACGGCACAGCACTATCGCTATAGGCGGTACAGCCGCTGTGTGGTACGCGCCGTCGTGCCCGGAGGAGCTGTCAGAGATCAGCAAGTCACTCAGGGAGCATGGGGCGCGTGTGATCGCTATCGGTAACGGAAGCAACACACTGATGCCCGGAGAGGGCCTGGATGCGGTCATGGTAAGTCTCGCGGGCGATTATTTCAATCACGCGGCATATGATGAGCTTGGCCAGGTTACGGTGGGCGCGGGGAAAAAGCTAAGTTCGTTTATTTCCGATTGTTCATCTATGGGGCTCAGCGGGATGGAAGGACTTGCAGGTATCCCCGGGACGGTTGGCGGCGCATTATTCGTGAACGCGGGATATAAGTCGGTGATCAGCGATCGGCTTTTGCGGGTTAAGATCATAGATGTTTTGGGGCGTATACGGAAGGTGGAAAAGGACGATATTATCTTTGGATACAGAGAAGCGTCTTTTGACAGGAACGCCATCATCATCGAAGCGGCTTTCCATCTAGACAAAGCGCCTCCCGGGGATATCCGAAAAAGAATGGAGAGCTTTTTTTTGGAAAAGATGCGCGTTCAACCGCTTGAACAAAAGACGCTGGGGTGTGTTTTCAAGAACCCGCCCGCCGGTGGCGAGAGCGGCGCGCGATTGATAGAAATGGCCGGAATGAAAAAACGCAGGGTGGGTGGCGCGGTTGTTTCTGAAAAGCACGCGAATTTCATTGTGAACGACGGAGGCGCGACGTCCGGTGATGTGAAAGAACTTATCCGGGTGGTGCGTGACGGGGTCAAAGAGAAATTCGGAGTGGAATTGGAACTGGAGATCGAGATACTGACGGGTGAAGGGTACGTAGGGGAGCGGTTTCCGCGCCCTTCATGAGAACCATGAGGATACAGATGCGACGGCTGGTGGACAAATTGAAAAAATATCGAATAGGCGTATTGGCCGGTGGATGTTCCGAGGAGAGGGAAATAAGCAAAAAGAGCGGTCAGGCCATTTTTGATGTTTTGTGTGCTGCCGGGCTTGATGTAGTATTGATAGATGTGGAAGAAGAGACTGATTCCTTTATTGGGAAGTTTGATTTTGATTTGGCATTTATCGCTTTGCATGGAGGATTTGGGGAAGATGGTACCATTCAACAAATGTTGGCCGGGAAAGGGATCCCATATACCGGTTCAGGACCCGCGGCTTCGCGTCTTGCTTTCGACAAATTATTATCGAAAAAGCGATTTATCGAGGCGGATATGGCCGTTCCGAAGTATACGGCGCGCGGGGCGGATGGTAGTTTTTCGTGTAATGATGTTCAGTTACCTTGTGTTATCAAACCCGGTATGGAAGGTTCGAGTGTCGGGCTTTCCGTGGTGTCAGCTATCAGCGAGATAGCGGCGGCAGTGGATAAGGCCGGTTTGTACGCGGGAAATGTCATTGTTGAGCAATATATACCCGGAAGGGAATTGACAGTCGGCATACTGGAAGATGAACCTCTGCCTGTTGTTGAGATCATCACCGGCGATGGTGTATTCGATTTCAAAGCAAAATATGAAGATGATCGAACGAGGTACGTGGTGCCTGCTGTAATTGATGAGGGTACTTGCCGGAAGGCCATGGAGCTGGGGAAGAAAGCGCATTCGCTTCTTGGATGCGGGTGTTTTTCCCGGGTAGACATGAGGCTTACGGCGTCTGGGGAGCTTTTTGTTCTTGAGGTAAATACGATCCCCGGTTTTACTGAGCGAAGCCTTTTGCCGTTGGCGGCAAAGTCGCTGGGCGTTAGTTTTGAGGAACTGTGTTTAAGGATTTTAAATAACGCGGTGCCCTGAAAGGGCGGGAGCCCCCGGGAAGGAGAACAGGAAGGAGAGAACCGTGGCAAAAAAGAAACAGCCGAAAAATAGCGGTATGCGGGCGCGGTTGATGAAGGTTTTTCAGAATAAGAGGTTTCTGTCCATGCTGGCTTTGATGGGGTTGTTGACGGGTGTCTTTTTTTGGACTCGTTATTTTTTACTTAACGACTCGTTCTTCACTATTACGGATATAACGATAAACGGTCAGAACGATGTTTCTTTTACGGGCGGCCGCGAAAAACTCAACGATATGTACCTCAGAAGGAATGTACTTTCTATTGATCTTGATCACGCGACGGTAATGATCGCTGAAAGTTTTCCACAATTGAAGAGCGTGGAAATCCGGAGGATCATGCCAAATACTCTGGATGTTGACGTTATGGTCAGACGGCCTGTGGCTATTATTGGCACCGGGAACAAGGTCATGGTCGACAGAGAAGCGGTGGTTGTGACCCCGGCCCGTATACCGGTCGATATAGTCCGGATAACGGGTATCAATTTTTTTCTTAACAGACCACGTCCGGGAGAGAAGATCAAGGCTCGTCAGGTCATTCAGGCCTTATCGCTGCTTGACCTTTTAGATCGAAAGAATATCACCGGGCGGTATGATGTTCTCGAGATAGATGTTTCGGATAGAAATGATTTATGTCTTGAAGTTGAAGGTGTCAGGGTGAAAATGGGTGAAGGGGATTTTGTCCGAAAGATTAGCCGGCTGCAGGAAATGCTGGAAGATCCGGGCATAAATATGAAAGGTGTGGAATATATCGATCTTCGTTTCGAAGAGCCGGTAATATCGCCGAAATGAGCCGGGCCTCGCCGGGGGTCATACGCGTTTATACATTCGGCGGCGCCCTTCACTATCGCTCCCCTCGGCTTCGCTCGGGACAGGCGGGACAGGCGGGACAGGCGGGACAGGCTAAACCCCGCCGTTTACGGCGGGGATACATGTGAGCCGCCTCAGTATGAATCCCTACATGGGAACCCCGGGCTTCAGCCAGGGGAGTTGAAAGGTTTCATTAACGTCATGAATAGAACATTCGCTGTTTTAGATATGAGGTCCAGAGAGATCGCCGCCGTTGCCGCCGAGTGGGGCAAGAACGGTGATTGTGTTTTTAAAGAGTTTTTGGTATGTCCGTCAAAAGGTATACCGCACGGAGTTGTCAAAGATATGGCTCGCGCGGCGGATTCCATAGCGGATGTTGTCAGTAAACTGTCGGAAAAAACCGGGAAAAAGATACATGAAGTCCATGTAACCGTTAGCTCGCCGTGTGTGGAGCTAATGCCGTCTCAAGGAACGATACTTCTATCGAAATATGGACGGGAGATCCTGCCCCGGGATGTGGAGAAATGTGTACGAGTTGGGTCGGTCATTAAATCACCCACCGGAAAAGAATTCCTGCACAGAATGGTTCGAGAATTTTCAATTGACAGCGCAAAAAGGATAAAGAACCCTGTCGGACTTGAAGGTCTCAAAATGGGTGTCACTATGAGCGTTATTGTCATGGGGGTGTCTGTCGTGAGAAATCTCAAAAAATGCGTCACGTTGGCCGGTTATAGCACAGGGGGGATCATTTTTTCCGGTATTGCCTGTTCGTATAGAACTCTCCCCGGGGATAGCGGGGACGAAGGGACGTGTTTTGTAAATATCCGCGGAGACATGACAGAAGTGGTGATCTTTTGTCATGGATCACCTGTCGATTGCCGTGTGCTTTATTTCGACGCCGTCAAAAATGATTTTTCGTCCGGAAAAGGAGACACAGGAGGAACACGGGAGTTAATAGAGATATTAACCTCCATGTCAGGGTGGAATGGGGCGAAAACGATCATCGTCTCAGGAGAATGTGAAATAAGTGAAGAGATTGCAGAAGGCTTGCGTCTCGCGACCGGCCGGTCTGTCAGGCACGGGACCTGTTCTTCGATGCCACTTGAGTACCTGCCAACCGACCGTATGAGATATATCGGATGTTTGGGCGTGCTGGACCATCTGCGGGCGGCTAACCGATTGAAACGCGGAGAGGTGAATCCCTTTAAATGGTTTTTTGATCGGATTATCGGCTTTATGGATGAGTACTTTTAGAACACTTTTGCCGCTAAATCCTATTTCATCACTATTGTTTGACAACATACGCGAATTGTGATATTTTCTACCATTCGGTCATAACTTCAGGAGGCGGGGCATTATATGAAAGGCCTGAGGATAGGGATAATAGGTCACGGGAATATGGGTAACGCTATTCTGAAAGGAATAGTCAAAAAGAATGTTACACACATCGATAACATTATTGTGACCGATACGCGCAACTCCGCGATGGAAGAGGCGAAGCGGGTGTCGGGTTGCCGTGCGGGCGGCCTCTCCGCCGTTATTGACGGCTCCGATTATCTGATCATCGCTGTCGAACCGTGGGATTCAAAAGGCCTTCTTTCTGAGATCAGCGGAAATATCAGCGGGCAGACGATCATTTCGATAATGGCGGGTGTGAGGATCAGCACAATGGAAAGTATCCTGGGAAACGAGAACGAGACCCCGATCGCCAGAGCGATGCCCAACATGGCGGCAATGGTCGGTGAAAGCGCTACGTGCGTTTCTTTTAATGCCGCTCTCACGCGAAAAAAAGAAGTTAAAGAGATACTTTCAAGCGTTGGAACGGTGATCGAAGTTGACGAATTCGCGCTGGATGCCGCGACAGCCATCGCGGGCAGCGGACCGGCATACTTTTTCTACCTTGCGGACAGTCTGATAATCGCTGGAGAGAAGATCGGGCTGGATCGCGCGGTCGCGAGGGAGCTTGTCGCGCAGACAGTTTACGGCGCGTCGCTGCTGATGAAGAACGGGTGTGGATCCGGGGAAGACATCGATATAAAAGACATGATCCGGAAGGTGGCGTCTAAAGGGGGGACAACTCAGGCGGCGCTTGCGGTGTTTGAAAAGAACGGGATGGACGATATAATCGCGCGAGCGGTCATTCGGGCAAAAGAGAGATCCGGGGAATTATCGGGATAATGAATCCTTTCAACTCCCCGGGCTGAAGCCCAGAGTTTCCAGGTAGGGATTCATACTGAGGCGGCTCACATGTATCCCCGCCATAAACGGCGGGGTTTAGCGCCGCCGAATGTATGAATATAGAAACGTGAATGTTTAAAAACCGGCGCGCCGGAGAGGGGTTAACGTATGTTTGTTGTCGCGGAGGTGGTTAAAAGTCTAGCGTTGTTAATATCGCTTGTTTTTAACATCCTGTATTTTTTGTTGGTTACAAGGATCATCCTCTCGTGGGTTGCCGCCGATCCCTATAACGAGATCGTTCAAATCATTTACAGAGCAACTGATCTGATATTGGCGCCGCTAAAACGGCTTCCGCTGCAAATTGGTATGCTGGATTTTTCTCCCGTGGTCGCTTTTATCCTGCTGAGTGTTCTAAAGAATTTTATAACCAATATTCTGTATCAGATAGCGTATCGGTTGGGATAGACAGAAAAGAGATGTTCAATATGAAGGTTCAGATAAAGGTCATCCCCAAATCATCGCGCAGTGAACTTGTTAGCAAAGACGGCGAGTTCAGGGCGTATGTGAGAGCCGCCCCGGACAAAGGTAAGGCAAACCGTGAGTTGGTGGAGCTTGTGGCAAAAGAATATGGTGTGCCAAAGAGCCATGTGTCCATAGTGTCCGGGGAAACACGCAGAAATAAAACAGTGGAGGTATTGGGCAAATGAACAAGATCGGCATTGTCGGCGGTAGCGCGCTCTATGAGATCCCCGGCCTCGAGATCGGGAAGAACATTCGAGTGAAGACGCCTTTTGGAAGGCCGTCAGACGAGTTTAGCATCGGAAAACTTGCCGGACGAGAAGTGGTTTTTCTTGCGCGTCACGGAAGACGGCATCATATACTCCCGTCCGAAGTCAATTACAGGGCGAATATGTACGCGTTCAAGGCTCTGGGGGTAGGGCGCGTTTTTTCAATTTCAGCTGTTGGAAGTCTTACCGAAAAGGTGCGTCCGCTGGACGTTCTTCTTGTGGACCAGTTTATCGATAGAACGAGCCGCGGCCAGAATATGACGTTTTTTGGAGAGGGTATTGTCGCTCACGTACCGTTCGCGGATCCTGTTTGCAAGGAGCTTCGGGAGACCATATACGAGGCGAATCGGCATCTTGACGTTGAGATACATAATGGCGGGACTTATGTCAACATGGAAGGGCCGGCTTTTTCGACAAAAGCGGAGTCTTTTCTTTATAAAAGCTGGGGGGCTGACGTGATCGGCATGACAAACCTCTGGGAGGCACGACTGGCGCGCGAGGCCGGTATTTGCTACGCGACGGTCGCGATGATAACAGACTACGATTGTTGGTATGAGGTCTTGGATGTGGAAGCAGTTTCGGTTGAAATGATTATGGGGAATCTAAGAAAGAATACTGAGATAGCGAAAGAACTGATCAGAAACACTGTCGCCGCTCTTCCCGAAGAGCCGTCCTGCGAATGCAGGAACGCGTTAAAACACGCGATATTGACGCCAAAAGACGCTGTGCCGCGCGAGACGTTAAAAAAACTTAAGCCGATAATTGAGGGGTTTATGTGATCCAATGGATGATAAAGTGAACTACAAAGATACGCTTAATTTGCCGCGAACATCGTTCAAGATGAGGGCCGGTCTCGCGCGGAAGGAACCTGCGATCCTCAAGAAGTGGGACGAGATGGGTATTTACGAACGCATTCTCGACATGCGCGCCGGGAGCGGTAAAACTTTTACACTTCATGATGGGCCGCCGTACGCCAACGGGCACATTCATGTGGGGCACGTGCTGAACAAATTACTCAAGGATATTTGCGTAAAACATTCGGCCATGAAAGGGTGTTATGCTCCTTATGTGCCGGGTTGGGATTGCCACGGATTGCCTGTTGAACATCAGCTTTTCAAAGAGTTGGGTATGACCAAAAACGATATTGGTCAGGTGGAGTTTAGAAAGAAGGCATATGATTACGCGATGAAATTTGTAGGTATCCAGAAAGAAGAATTTAAGCGGCTCGGCGTGTTAGGTGACTGGGATAACCCTTATCTGACGTTAACAAAGGAATATGAATCGAGTATCCTTTTTTCTCTCGCGGATCTATACGAGAAAGGGTATATCTACAAAGGATTAAAACCTGTTAACTGGTGCTGGGAATGTGAGACGGCACTCGCCGAAGCCGAGGTGGAATATAAGGATAGGACATCACCTTCTGTCTATGTTAAATTTCCTTCCGTGGTGGAATTCGCCGGCAAAAAGACGTTCTTCATAATATGGACCACCACTCCGTGGACGCTTTTGGCAAATGCGGCGGTTGCCCTCAATCCGGATCTTAGCTACTCGGCTGTTGATGTCGGTGAGGAAGTATGGATCATGCTTTCTGACCTCGCGGGCGGTATGATGAAAAAGTTCGGCATAAAGCGGCATCGTGTGGTGGAAACGAAGCTGGGGAGCGGGATAGCAGCGTTCGTAAAAAAAGCGCGTCATCCGTTCCTTGAGAGGGATTCTGTTCTGGTCACTGCCGCGTATGTTACAGAAGAAGAAGGGACCGGGTGTGTACATACGGCGCCGGGCCACGGGCAAGACGATTATATAACCGGGAAAAAGTTCGATCTCGCGATCATTATGCTCGTTGATAAGGCAGGCCGGTTCACTGAAGAAGCCGGGGATCTCACCGGGCAGGATGTTTTTGACGCCAACGGCCCTATAATCGACCGCATGCGAAAAGGTGGGACGCTTGTGCTCGCGGAAAATGTCACCCACTCGTATCCGCATTGCTGGCGATGCGGAAGCCCTATTATTTTCCGTGCCACCGAACAATGGTTCATGAACATAGATCACAACGGTTTACGTGAGGATATGATCAGCGCCGTAAGGAATGATGTCGAATGGATCCCGGCCGCCGGGGAGGAACGCATAGGAGCTATGGTGAAAAATCGGCCGGACTGGTGCCTGTCGAGACAGCGTTACTGGGGGGTTCCAATACCGGCGATCCGATGTGTTGATTGTGACGAGACTTTTACAGATACTGAGATCATACGTAAAACCGCTTCCCTGACGGAACAGGAAGGCGCGGATGTGTGGTTCGAGAAGGACATTAGCGAGTTTTTGCCGAAAAAAATGGTTTGTTGTAAATGCGGCGGAACGGATTTGGTTAAAGAAGAGGACATTCTTGATGTCTGGTTCGATTCCGGCGTGAGCCATCGGGCGGTACTTGACGCGAGAGACGAACTGAATTCCCCTGCCGATCTTTATCTTGAAGGTTCCGATCAGCACAGGGGGTGGTTTCAAGCGGCCTTGATAACGGCTATGGCGATCGCCGGCCGCCCTCCTTACAAAAAGGTGCTTACACATGGGTTTGTTGTGGACGCGGCCGGCAAGAAGATGTCAAAATCTGTCGGAAACGTTATTTCACCGGGTGATGTGATAGAGAAATATGGTGCCGATATTCTCAGGCTTTGGGTCGCTTCAAGCGATTACGACGGAGACATAAAACTGTCGGACGAAATACTCGCCCGCCTGTCCGATGGGTACCGAAAAATACGGAATACGTTTCGTTATCTTTTGAGCAATCTTTATGACTTTGATCCGGCAACCGACATTGTTGCGGCCGGGGAGCTGAAAGAAACGGATCGATGGATGCTGTCGAGGTTATGCGGGCTTACAAAAGAAGTGAACGAACATTACGCTTCCTGGGAATTTTATCGGGCATACAGGGCGGTGTATGATTTTTGTGTTTTGGAGGTAAGTGCTTTTTATCTGGACGTATTGAAGGACGTATTGTATATTGTTTCATCGGATTCAACGGAGCGGCGTTCCGGACAGACGGTGATATTCCGGATACTTCATGTTTTGACCCGCGTTATGGCGCCGATACTGGCCTTTACGACCGAAGAAGTATGGGATCATATGGTCTTTGACGCTAAAGAAGAAAGTGTTCATATGTCCGCCTGGCCGGATCCGGGGAAAGAGATGACAGGCTGGGAAAATAAAGAGCTTGACGCGAAGTGGAAGAAGATACTCGCAATGAGAGACAGCGTACTCTCGACGCTGGAGGTGAAGAGAGCCGAAGGGCTTATCGGAAGCCCGCTTGAGGCAAAGATAAGCTTGCATTCCGATGACGGGGAGACGCGGATGTTTCTCGCGTCGAATGTGGGTTTGTTTCCGTTCCTTTTCAGGGTTTCCCAGGCTGTTGTTTTGGACGCGCCGGAACCCGGGATGACGGAGCCGGAGAAAGTGGAAGGACTTTCTTTTCAGATGGATGTTTCAAGGGCGCGAGGACTTAAGTGTCCGCGATGCTGGAACTATAGCGAGACGGTTGGAACGGACAAAGAATTTCCGGAATTGTGTGAGCGGTGTTATTGCGTGATGAGAAAAAGGAGTGAGGATGACGGCTAAAGCGAAGGGATCGAAAAATAAAGGCCGCGTAAAAACCGAGCTTGGAAAAATACGAAAACGGCTTGTCGAAGAGAAAACCGGCATTTTAAAGGAATTGATGTGCATTAAGGAAAACTCATTGAGGAAGTCACAGAAAGAAGCGTCGGGGGATCTGTCCGGGTATTCGTTCCACATGGCGGATATGGCCACCGATCTTTATGAGCGTGAGTTCCTGCTTGGGCTCGCGGAGGGCGAAAGAGAAATGCTATTCGCGCTTGATGACGCGATAAAACGGATAGACGAGGGGATATATGGTGTGTGTGACGAATGTGGTGAACCGATCTCAAAACGACGTCTGAAAGCTATGCCCCAAGCCCAATGCTGCATAAAATGCCAGGAAAAAATAGAAAAGAGTTCTCGCCGATAATACCGCTTTTATCGGCGTTTTTGTTCGTGTATTTTTTCGATCGCGCCTCGAAGTATTTCGCGATGAAATTTTTGACCGCGGGCGCAACACTTCCCGTGATCAAAAACTTTTTACATCTCACCCTCCTGTCCAATACCGGAGGCGCTTTCGGTATTTTTCAGCCCATGCCGTGGTTGTTCATCATTGTCGCTGTTATAGCCCTCATTTCGATCTCTGTTATTCTTTTGGTGGGGCATAAACGATTAGGGCTATCGGAAAAGTGCGCACTGGTATTTATGCTTGCCGGGATCATGGGGAATCTTACGGACAGGTTATTGTTTGGACATGTCATTGATTTTATAGACTTCAGAATATGGCCGGTGTTCAATATCGCGGATTGTTTTATTACGACGGGAGCTGGGATGCTGATCATACGAATGGTGGCAACAGGATATGATGGCAAAGGGGGAAGTCGTTGTTGCCGGCCTCGGGTAAATCGTAGGTAAAGTGCATTCTATTGCAAAATGCAAAGTGCAAAATGAAAACAGTAAAATAATGAAGAATAAATTTAGTGAACGGTTGTTAAATTTTGCGGAAAAAACTGTAAGTAATTTTAACTTCTACAATTTGCAATTTGCATTGAATATTCAAGAGAATTTAGACGTGGTTTGTTTACTTAATATTTACGATCACGGGAGTTGATATGCACCGAATATTGTGCGAGATCGGTTCGTTCTCGGTCTATAGCTATGGAGTTTGTGTGGCCGCCGCGTTTTTGATCTCTACATTGCTGATACGAAGAGACTGCGTTAGGTCCGGCCTCCCGTTCGATAAGGTTTTAGATTGTCTTTTGTGGATATTGGTAGGCGGCCTCATAGGCGGAAGGCTTCTATTCGTATGCACTGATTTGAAATATTATTTACAGTTTCCCATGCGCATTTTCGCCATTCGTGACGGCGGAATGGCGTTCCATGGCGGTTTAGCCGCAGGCACCGCGGCCGCGGCGATTGTTTGTCGGCGAAAAGAGATGTCATTCGCGGAAACCTCGGATATTATTGCTCCTTATATCGCGCTTGGTCAGGCTGTAGGACGCGTCGGGTGTTTTTTGAACGGATGTTGTTACGGAAAAGTTGTGCGATCAGGTTTTGGCGTAACGTTTCCAGGAGAGGTCTCTATGCGACTGCCGGTTCAGGCGTATGCCGCACTTGGGCTCGCTGTTATGTACCTGGCGCTTTTGCGTGTGCGGGGAGCGAAATTATTCAGCGGATCTACAATACTGCTGTATCTGGTTATGTATTCCATTTTCAGGTTTTTTATCGAATTTCTCCGCGGCGACAATCCGTCGGTTGCTTTTGGAATGACATTGCCGCAGGTTATAAGCGCCTCGATGTTTACGGTCAGCGTAATATTGTTTACAGTGTTGTTTGCCGTTAAAAGGGTAAAAAGATGACGGAATTGGAGTTCGAGGTCAGCGCCGACGCGACCGGTGGACGTGTTGACAAGTGTATCGCTTTAAGATTGGGCGAGGGATATTCGCGCACCTTCGCTAAGACGCTTATCGATCGAGGACACGTTTTGGTTAATGGCCGGGGTGTCAAGCCGCGTTACATTATTTCTTCCGGTGATCTGATACATGTCAGTGTACCTCCCGCATCTGAAAATGATATGAAACCGGAAGAAATACCCCTGGAGATACTTTATGAGGATGACTGGATCATTGTTATCAATAAACATGCTGGCATGATCGTTCATCCGGGGGCGGGAAACAGGCGAGGGACCCTGGTAAACGCTCTTCTTCATCACACAAAGTCTCTGGCAGATACCGGAAATGAGCTCCGTCCGGGCATTGTTCACAGGCTTGATAAGGACACTTCCGGCGTGCTGGTAGCGGCGAAAAATGATAAAGCTTTGCGGTCATTGTCGGGACAATTTAAAAAGAGAGCGGTCAAGAAAACGTATATAGCGATCGTAGGCGGACGGGTGGAAGCAGACAACGGGGTTGTAGATGAACCCATAGCGAGAGGTGTGATCGATCGCAAAAAAATGGTTATCGATCATGAAAGAGGAAGACCGTCGCGATCGATATATCATGTACTTAAGAGGTTCAAGGAGTTCACGGTTTTGCGTGTGGAATTAGAAACGGGCAGAACTCATCAAATACGAGTACATATGAGACATATCGGGCATCCGGTATTGGGAGACGCAACGTACGGCAAGGAGGGCGGGATGGTCCGCCAGGCGCTTCATGCCGAGATGATCGGATTTACGCATCCCGAGACCGGCGAATATGTAGAGTTCCATTCTCCGGTTCCGGATGATATAATGGAAAAGATCAGGAGCGGGAAGGTAGTAAAGGGTGAATCGTAGGGGCGAAAAATATTTCGCCCTTGATCAAGGAGTAAAATGGATTGGAAGATACAACCCGCGAAAAGTCTCAAAGGGGAATTAACGGTTCCGCCGGACAAGAGTATTTCGCATCGAGCCATCATGTTCGGCTCGATATCAAACGGAAATACGCGGATAAATAATTTTCTTCGGGGTGAAGACTGTATGCATACGCTTCGCGCGTTCCGTTCACTGGGGATCGAAATAGAGGTCAAAAAAGATATGGTCATTGTGTCCGGTAAAGGGTTGCGGGGACTGCGTCCGCCGGAAGGCAATATCTATCTCGGAAATTCAGGGACAAGCATGCGCATTATCCCCGGCATACTGGCCGGGCAGCCTTTTAACAGCGTTTTGACGGGAGACGGATCATTGAGACGGCGTCCGATGCGCCGCGTTATGGAACCTCTTGCCCGGATGGGAGTTAAAGTTGAACCAATGGAGGGAGGCGATCACGCGCCGCTCCGGATCTATGGGCATAAGGGACCATTGTCTCCGATCGATTATGTGACACCGGTTGCCAGCGCGCAGATCAAATCCTGTGTGCTTGCGGCGGGTTTGTATGCCGATGGAGTGACGTCACTGCGAGAGCCATTTCTGTCGCGTGACCACACGGAGAGGATGCTCGAATATCTTTCCGCGGTTATTAAAAAAGACGGTTTGACCACGCGTATAACCGGTGGTAAATATCTCGAGGCGAATGACATCAACATCCCGGGTGACATTTCAAGTGCGGCTTTTTTTATTGTAGGCGGTCTTTTGGTGAAAGATTCACATATCATATTGCGTGATGTGGGGCTGAATCCTACCCGGACCGGAGTGGTTGACGTGTTAAGGAGAATGGGTGGGCATATTAAGATCCTTGACGAAAGGGAAACGCTTGAGCCGGTGGGGGATCTGGAGGTAAAATATTCTGTTCTTAAAGGCACTGTTGTTACCGCTGACGAAATTCCGCTACTGATCGATGAGATACCTGTGATCGCTGTCGCGGCGGCGGCGGCGGATGGTGAAACCCGTATCATGGGCATATCGGAACTTAAGGTCAAGGAGACCGATCGGGTAAAAAGCATAACGGATAATTTGACGGCTATTGGAGCGCGTCTCAGGGAAGAAGATGACACTTTGATAATCTCCGGGGGCATTGGTAGATTTCAGGCACATCGGGTAAAAAGTTTTGGTGATCACCGAACGGCTATGAGCGCGGCGATAGCATCTCTCGCCTCAGACGATGAATGTGTCATCGTGGACTCGGGTTGCGTTGATACATCTTATCCCGGCTTTTTGAAGGATCTCACGGCCCTGGTAGCCGGGGGATGACCCCGTCCTAAGAAACAATTTGACAACGGATATTATATTTGTTAAGATTCTATTCTGTCAAAGGGATCTTACGGATCGGGTAATCGCGGATCTTTACGAAAAAAAGGTGCGTCACATGGTGCATAAAAGCATATCCAGTTTTTTAGGAAATTTAATGGGTGCTTTCTCGAGTGATATCGGGATAGACCTCGGCACGGCTTCCACTCTTATATATGTAAAGAACGAAGGGATCGTTCTTTGCGAACCGTCTGTTGTCGCGATTGAAGCGGGGACATTGAAAATTTTGGCCGTCGGAGAAGAAGCCAAACGCATGCTCGGTCGGACACCCGGCAATATCGTGGCAATTCGCCCTATGCGTGACGGGGTAATAGCCGACTTTGATATAACAGAAAGCATGCTACGATACTTTATAAAAAAAGTTCACAGCTCGCGCGGCTTGGTGCGTCCCAGGATCGTTGTGGCTGTTCCATCCGGGATCACAGAAGTTGAAAGGCGCGCGGTGAAAGATTCCGCTCTTCATGCCGGCGCCCGTGAAGTGTACATGATAGAAGAGCCTATTGCCGCCGCGATCGGGGTTGGACTTCCTATACAGGAACCGTCCGGTAATATGATTATAGACATTGGCGGCGGCACGACGGAGATGGCGGTAATTTCTCTGGCAGGCGTGGTTTTTTCCAAGTCTATTCGCGTAGGCGGTGACGAACTTGACGCCGCGATCACAAATTATTTAAAACGAACGTATAATTTGATGGTCGGAGAACGCACCGCGGAGGATATCAAGATCAAGATCGGTTCCGCGTATCCTCTGGACGAGGAGATCACGATGGAAGTCAGAGGACGCGACCAGGTTGCCGGCTTACCGAAGATGATAACGATCAACAGTGAGGAGATCCGGGAAGCGATGGTAGAGCCGGTGTCACAGATCATAGAAGCGGTCAGGATCACACTTGAAAGAACCCCGCCGGAATTATCAGCCGATCTTATAGAGAAGGGGTTGATTTTGGCGGGCGGTGGGTCACTGTTGCGGGGATTGGATAAACTTATCTCGGATGAGACGGGGTTGCCTGTCCATCTGGCGGATGATCCACTTACGGCAGTTGTGTTGGGTGCCGGCAAGGTACTAAGTGAACTAAATTATCTAAAACGCCTGTCGGTGGCTCCCAGACTGCGCAAATAACGGATTTGCCGCGCCCGCGGCGGCGGATCAGTTAAATTGATGTGCCTAAAATATTTCCAAAATACAGAAATCGATCCATTATGGCGGCTGTCTTCGTGGCAGTTCTTATTGTTGTCTTCAACTCTCCACTTTTCGGCAGTATAAAATTCCTTACAGCACGGATATTCTCAACGCCCGCGATTGTTTGCGGAGGGGTAGCGCGTTATTTTGCGGGTCGAGACGCGCTTTTTAAGGAGAATGCCGCTTTACGCCGAAAAGCCGATAATCTTTCATTAAATATCGCGCGCCTCGAGGATGTCGAGAAAGAGAACGATCGTTTGAGGGCTTTGCTCGAGTTCAAGAAAAACTTCAGGTTCAAGACTGTTTCCGCCAGGGTAGTCGAGAGAGGGCCGAACGATTGGACGGGTTCATTTGTTATTGACAGAGGCGCGGATGATGGGGTAAAGCCGCAGGCTGCTGTCTGTTCATCAAAGGGATTACTTGGCAAGGTCGTCCGAACGGGAGACGACAGTAGTTTTGTAGCGCTTTTAACACATCCGAGTTTTAGAGCCGGCGGGGTTATCAAGGGAAGCCGTGTTAATGGGGTTATCGCCGGTGGCGCGAGTGGAACCGTCAGGATGTTGTATATTCCCATGGATGCCGAGGTAGTTAAAGGAGAGTTTGTCACGACATCAGAACTAAGCCGGGTATTTCCGAAAGGCATATTGGTGGGAAAGGTCACGGATGTCCGAAAGAGCAAAACAGGGTTGTATCAGATAGCGGAAATAAAACCGTTCGCCGGTTTTTTTGACACAGAAGAAGTCTTATGCATCGTGGACAACGAATAGTGGAAGGCAACAACAGAAAAATATTGTACATATGCGCGTTGCTGGTAGCGGTGTTTATGATCCAGGGAAGCTTCACCGGGCGCTCAAGATGGTTTCCGGATCTGGTTCTACTGGTGGTTATTTTCACCGCGGTTTTTAACGGGGTATTCGGAGCTCTCGCGTTCGGGCTCGCGGCCGGGATACTGCGCGGACTGCTTTCAGTGCATACTTTTTCCGCGGACATAATTATATTCCCTGTGCTTGGTGCTGCCGCGGCGATCCTGTCGAAGACATTTTACAGACAAAGCCCCATTATGAACATGTTGGTGGCAGGCATATCCATATGCCTGTTGATGATAGTTCACACCTTATATTTTGCCGCGATCTTCGGGGATTGTCCCGGACTGCATGTGGTACTCGCCGGCAGTTGGCGGGTTATCGTAAGCACAATATTGGTTTCGCCGCTGGTGTTTTTGACCATTCGCGGGCTATGGGCGTCAGAAAGGTGACATGAGGGGTAAATAGTCAGTAAGGTACAGTCGATTGCAAAGTGCAAAATGCAAAATGAAAAGTGTAAAATGAAGACAGTAGAACAAGTGCCATAAGCATTGTTGAAAAGTCAGTAATTACGGCAAAGAAGAACAAATAATTTTAACTTTTGCAATTTGCAATTTGCATTTTGCGTTGAATATTCAAAAAATAGGCGCGCTTACTTAAGTATTTACCATGAGGGTACGAGTATTTGTCCAAATATTGCTGAGCGGCCTGACATTTCTTATTGCCGGACTCCTTTACACACAAGTCATACGGCATGATGTGTACCGCGTAATGTCGGAAGAGAACAGGCTCAGGGTAACGCCGTTAACGGCTCCTCGCGGCGGTGTTTTCGACAGACACGAAAAGATGTTGGCCAGGGATGCTTTGAGTTTTAACGCGTCGATAATCTATAGTCAGATCAGGAATAAGGATGCCTTGGCGGGATTGATGGCGGAGATACTTAATGTAGACCGAAAGACGATAGATGACGGTATGGATAGATGCCGGATACGGCCATATTCGCCGGTGTGTGTAGTCTCGGATATTGGAACAAGGGCCGCTATCCAGCTTGAAGAAGCGGCATATGAACATCCGGGTCTTTTTGTCGAGGCGACAACGAAACGAGAATACGCCTCAGGGTCGGCGACAGTAAGTGTTTTAGGGTATATTGGCCGCATTAACAGGCCCGAGTTTGACCGGCTGAAACACTATGGATATCGGATAGACGATATGATAGGCCGCGCCGGATTGGAAAAACAATACGATAATTATCTGCGCGGCAAACATGGCGGTAAGCAGGTCGAAGTAGACAATCGCGGGCGTGAGATCGCGACTATCGGATACAGAGAACCCAATCCAGGAAGAGATATCCACACCACGCTTGATCTGGATCTCCAGATATTTTGCGGTAAACTATTAAAAAACAATCGTGGAGCCATCGTGGCGATGGATCCCGAAACGGGAAAAATACTTGCGATGGCAAGCGCGCCGTCCTATGATCCAGAAGTGTTCGTTGATCGCAAAAGGTCAGGTGAAGTGAAGGAGCTTTTGGATAACAAACAATATCCCCTTGTGAACAGGGCGGTAAGAGCCGCGTATCCGCCGGGGTCGATCTTCAAACTTGTTATAGCTGCCGCCGCGCTTGAAAGCGGAAAGGCGCGTCCTGAAACTTCGTCGATTTGTGAGGGATACATTACCCTTGGTAAAAGGGTTTTTAGGTGCTGGAAGGAGAATGGGCACGGCGAACAGCTCATGACAGACGCGATCATGAATTCCTGCAACGTCTATTTTTACAGGCTGGGGTTGCTTTTGGGAGCCGATGATATAGCTGTTTTCGCGCGGAAGTTTGGTTTCGGGAAACTGACGAAAATAGATATTCCCGGTGAGGTGACAGGAACAGTTCCATCCCCGAAATGGAAGGTCGAGACGTTTAAGGACGAATGGTATAAGGGGGAAACCGTAAATTATGCGATTGGGCAGGGATATTTGCTTGTTACACCGATTCAGGTTGCGGAGATGATGTCGGTTTTCGCGAACAGGGGCTACCTGGTGAGGCCTTACGTGGTTGAGTCAATCGGCGATGTAAGGATAAACAATTTTGAAAGACAGCCTGCCGGTATTAGAGAAGCCGCGCTTGATACCGTTCGCGAAGGGGTGATGAGATGCGTTAATGATCGCCATGGAACCGGGATGAAAGCCCGGCTTTCCGAGGTTGTCGTGTCCGGGAAGACCGGCACAGCCGAGACTTCTACGGGCCGGAACCATGGGTGGTTTGTGGGATTCGCTCCCTTTGATAAACCGTCCCTGGTGGTCGTGGTATTTGATGAGTATGGCGGCAAGGGCGGGTATTATGCCGCGGAGACCGCGGGTAAAGTTTTTCGGGAAGCTAAAAAGCTTGGGATCATATGATGAGTAAAAGGAGAATAATCTGATGAAACCCGGACACGGGCGAATGGACAGGGTGCTGCTGCTGGCGGTTTTTATGATCGTCATCTTGGGCCTCGCGTTTGTCTACAGTGCGACGTATGTGAGAGGAGCTCAAACCGGATCGCTTAATCCACTGGTGGCGCGTCAATGTTTGTGGGTTGGAGCGGGGTTCGCGATACTCTTATGTGTTGCCGGAATGGATTATATCCGCATGCTTGATTTTGCGTACATCGCTTACGGCATTAACCTTCTGTTGCTTGTGTTTTTGCTATTGTTCGGGGGAGAGCGCTATGGCGCGAAAAGATGGATCGACCTCGGCCTTTTTTCTCTTCAACCGTCAGAGTTTGTGAAGATCACTGTTATTTTCGCGTTGGCGGCTTTTCTTGGCGAACGAAAAGAAAAAGCCGGTACGCTGCGTAATTATGTTTACGCGCTTTTGCTGGTATCTCCGGCGTTTCTTTTGATATTTCTTCAGCCCGATCTCGGTACGGCGTTGGTGCTTGTGCCGATACTGTTTTCTGTCCTTTATGTGTCGGGTGAGAACATAAAATACATAGTGACAACGATGGTGTTTGGTGTTTTAAGTATGCCGGTGTTTTGGAATATTTTGAAAGATTATCAGAAAAGCCGCCTATTGGTATTCATGAATCCGAATATCGATCCTCTCGGGGCCGGGTATACGATTATTCAGTCAAAGATAGCCATTGGATCCGGCGGTGTATGGGGGAAGGGATGGCTCGGCGGTACGCAAAGTCACTTGCGGTTTCTGCCGGAACGGCACACGGATTTTATTTTTTCCGTTATCGGTGAAGAATGGGGCTTCGTTGGCGCAATGATGCTGCTTGGCCTTTATTGTTTGATCATAGCACGCGGGGTCCGGATAATCTCAGGTGTGGACGATACCTATGGGAAGGCTATTGCTACCGGGTTAGTTACATTGATAGCTGTCCAGGTGCTGACGAACATCGCCATGACGGTTGGATTGATGCCGGTGGTTGGGTTGCCGTTGCCGTTCATTAGCTATGGCGGATCAAACATCATGGCGACCATGATAGGTATAGGTTTTCTGCTAAGCGTGAGCCGCAGAAGGAAGAGGTAGGAGAGCTATCAATAGAGCTATCAGCTATCAGCCTTCAGCTGTCAGCCGTCAGCTTTAGAAGGATAATCTTTGCTGAAAGATAACAACAAGTTATAAGCGATGTTATTTGGGTTCAAGGAGAAGCTGAGAGCTAATGGGGCGAGGCGGTGAATCGTCCATAGTGAATGGATTCAAGGAAAAGCTGAAAGCTGAGAGCTGAAAGCTAATGGGGAGGGAAGTGACGAAATTAACCGATATGTTAGATAAGGTGCAAAAACCCGGACGGTATATAGGCGGGGAAACGGGCGCCCGCCGAAAGGATTTCCGTCCGGGCCGTGTATCGGTCGCGTTGGCATACCCTGACATGTATGAAATAGGCATGAGCTATCTCGGGCTCAAGCTCCTGTATCATTTGCTCAATGAACGGGACGACGTGGTGTGCGAACGCGTGTTTGCTCCGGCGCACGATATGGAGAAGGAACTGGTCACGTCCGGGATAAAGCTGTTCAGTCTTGAATCCAAAACCGACATAAATAAATTCGACATCGTCGGATTTTCGCTTTCCTACGAACTTACGTATACCAACGTTCTCAATATGCTGAACCTTTCGGGGATAACTGTTCTCGCGGATCAACGCGGCGAGGATGAACCAATAATTATTGCCGGTGGAGCATGCTGCTTTAATCCGGAGCCCATGAGCCGCTTCATAGATGTTTTTTTCATAGGGGACGCGGAAGAGACACTGCCCGAATTCATAGAAGAGTACAGAAAGATCAGCTTATTGTCTTTAACCAGAAAACGGAAGATGAAAAAATTGTCGTTATTAAAAGGGGTATATGTGCCGTGTTTGTACGACGCCAAATACGCCGGCAGCAGGTTTGATCAGATAGTTCCCGCTAATGGCGATGTCCCGCGTTGTGTAAAAAAGGGTGAAGTGAAAGATCTTAACAGCGCGTATTATCCGGTGAAACAACTGGTCCCGTTCATTAAGATCGTTCATGACAGGATCGTGGTTGAGGTAATGAGGGGATGTCCGAACAAGTGCCGCTTTTGTCAGGCCAGTGCCATAAACAGTCCGGTTCGCGTCAGAAAACCGGAAATGGTACGAGCTTTGTGCCGTGAGGCATACAAAAATACGGGGTACTCGCAGATAACGTTATTGTCGCTTTCCAGCGTTAATTATCCGTATCTGGCGGATCTGGTGAAAGGGTTAAATGAGGATTTTAAAGGGCGTGGGGTGGGGATATCGATCCCTTCGCTTAGAGTGGATGAGGCGTTCTATGAGATCCCCGAGATAATCGCGGCGGAGAGAAAAGCGGCGCTTACGTTCGCGCCTGAAGCCGCCAATCCGGATATTCAGCGTTCCATTGGAAAGAAAACGGACTATGATGTACTGTGTCAATCGGCACGGGTGGCATACCGGCACGGGTGGCAGCGATTGAAACTTTATTTTATGGTGGGGTTTCCCGGACGGATTGACGCCGAAGTTGATGATATCATGCGATGGGCCAATGATGTTTCCGTTCTAAGGAAAGAGCTGCAGGGACGGGCAGCCGATGTAAAAGTAAGCGTAAACCCATTCATACCCAAGCCTCACACACCCTTTCAGTGGATGGGAATGGCGCCGGAGGAACGGCTCCGGGAAACGAGGCGACAGCTATTAGCGAGGGGTTCAAAACGGGTCAAAGTGGAATTTCATGATATCGGACGGTCTATTCTGGAAACCTGTATGTCCCGCGGAGACCGAAGGATTGCGGATGTTATCTATTCCGCCTGGCGCGGGGGGGCGAAGATGGATGGGTGGTCGGATTTTTTCGATCTTTCCATATGGGAAGCCGCATTCAAGGAGAACGGTCTCGACATCAGGGATGAAGCACAAAAGACATTCTCCATCGCGGAAACCCTTCCATGGGGGCATATAAAGACAGGGACATCTGAGGCGTGTTTGAAACAAGAATTCGTCGATAGCGGCTTCGGGTCCTGAACTGCGTTTTGCGCCTTTTTTAGCTGAAAGTCGCAAGTCTCCATCTTTTTTTTAGCTGACAGCTGACAGCTGATAGCTGGTTGCCTCTTTGACTTTCAGCGATGCGTAGGGTAATATTGATAGACTGTGCGGGGAAATAGATGCCCCGGGTGTATCTTTTTTACAAAAAAGAGGAGAGGCATATGGAATTGACCGACATGTTTACGTTGCAAAAACAGGGATTACGCCGTAAGCTTGTGCTCTCTTTTTCTTTAATGTCGATAGTACCCCTTCTTATCATTCTCTATTTCACTGTGAACTATGTCTTTGTGGAGCCGTCCAATCTTATGCAGGCTTCTATAGTGATGTTGCTGACCCTATGGATCGCTATCCTCGGGTTTATTATCGTGCGGCGCATGATCATGCCCGTCATTGATCTTGCCGCTTTTACGCGGGAAGTCGCGAAGGGCAACTACGAGGCCAGGATCACAGTGTGCCAGGATGATGAGCTTGGTGTAATAGCCGAAGTCGTGGATATGATGAGAAATCGGATGGTCGGTTATGTGGACGAACTTAAACGTTATGGCAGAACGACTACCGTGTTGAACAGGCAGATACGCGACAAAGTGGCAACACTGACGAATATTATCGAGACCGGTGAGTTAGTTACAGCCGGTTCCGGTTTTGATAAAGTTCTGGGTTTTGTCGCGGAGAAACTTACGGACGAATTGGAGGGAAGTTACTGCGGGATATTTGTGAAAGAGGACAGTGGTGGGTACGCTACGCGAAGCTTTGTCAATAAGTCGGGAAAAAATGTGCCTTCTCATGAGATAATGAAAAAACTGTCTCTTTTGGAACAGCTGTTCATAGAGAATGGGGAAACTTTTTCTATGGATTCACGCCCATTGACAAAACACTGTCAGATCGAGCTTCGTGAAGATCTGGATCTGGTAAATGTGTTGTTTTATCCGATGATCTCTTGGGAGAGGGTCGTGGGTATGATCATGTTGGGGAATTTTGCGCCCGGCCATGAGTTTAATGCCGGATATGTGCAGGTTCTTCAGGCGTTCGAGAAGATTCTGGTCATCGGGTATCAGGCCAGCAAAATATTTACGGAAAAGACGGCGGATGTAGTGGATACCGTAACGGGGCTTCCTTCCAGAACATACCTTGAAAACAAGATGAAAGACGAGATAAAACGGGCCGCGTTTTACCAGAAGGCCTGTTCTCTTATTCTTTTCGGTATCGATGATTTTGACGCTTATTCCAAACGTTACGGGGAGGCTCGCGCCGGGCAGCTTTTAAAACAGGTCGCGCGACTTGTACCGGGTCTCTTGTCTCCGGTCGCCAAAGTTGCGAGGTTTGGGATCAGCGGGTTCGGTGTGATCTTGCCGGAGACGAATAAAAGGGAAAGTATAGAGGTTGCGGAAAATATTCGCGATCATGTGTCGAAAATACAGCTATCGGCCGATATAGAGGACAGGGTTACCGTTAGCGCGGGTGTGGGGGAGAACCCTATTGACGGTATTGACGCTGCGGCTATTATCGCGAAAGCGGCCGAGAATTTGAAAAAGGCGACCGGAGAGGGGAAGAACATGGTCATGGGAGAATAGCTCAGGGAAAGGAGAAGGAGACGGTATGGATGGAAATATAAGGAAGCTGCTGATCAAGATGAAAGAAAACAATGCTTCGGATCTGCATATTGCGGCAAACGCGCCGATGCATTACCGGATCAACAGTGATCTTGTCGTTGCCTGTGATCGTGTTCTCACGCCGGATGACGTCCGGGAGATCACGTATAGCCTGATGAGCGATGAACAGGTGGTGCGTCTGGAAAGAGATAAAGAATTGGATTTTTCCTTCGAGATCAAAGATGTCGCCCGGTATAGGGTGAATGTATTCTATCAGCGTTCGTGGGTAGGGTGCGCGATCAGGATGATCCCTGTCAGGATCCGGAGCATTGAAGAGTGCGGGTTGCCTGGTGATACCATCATCGGATTCTGCCGGGCACATCAGGGATTGGTTCTTGTGACGGGTGCTACCGGCAGCGGAAAATCCACCACATTAGCGGCTATGGTGAATGAAATAAATCGCACCCGAAAATGCCACATTGTTACGGTGGAAGATCCTTTGGAGTTCATTCATCAGAACAATCTTGCTGTTGTAGACCAGCGGGAGGTGGGGCTTGATACTCGTTCTTTCAGTGATGCCTTGATGCGGGTGCTGAGACAGGATCCGGATGTCATCCTGATCGGAGAACTGCGGGATTTTGAGACCATCCAACAGGCGCTGATAATAGCGGATACGGGACATCTTGTTCTCGCGACACTTCATACTGCCGACAGTGTGCAGACGATAAATCGCATAGTGGATGTTTTTCCGTCACATCAGCAGCGCCAGATACGGGCGCAGCTGTCTTTCGATCTGCTTGGTATCATTTCACAGCAGTTGGTCGATAAAGCCGATGGAAGTGGAAGAGTTCTTGCCGCGGAAATGCTTGTGGCGACACCTTCTGTACGGACCATGATACGCGATGAAAAAACCCACCAGATATATTCGACGATCCAAACGTCACAGAAATCCGGCATGAGAACCATGAATCAATCACTTTCGGATCTATATCTGTCGAGGGTTATAACATATGAGAGCGCGATGTCCAGATCTCTGGATCCCGCGGAACTTGAGAAACTGATCGAACATTCCGCTTGATCCGGGCAATGATACTGAAACGGGAGGACAATATTGTGGTGTTGAAAAAGCGCATCGAAGAAAGACTCGGGGAGATATTGCTGAAACAGGGCGCGATATCAAAGGATCAATTGAAGAAGGGCATTGAGTTTCAACAGACAGAGGGTGGACTTTTCGGAGAGATACTCATTCAATTAGGGTACGCGGGCGAACAGGAGATAGCACAGGCCATTGTCGCGCAATATGGTTTTCCTTTTATGATGGTAGAAAATTATACGCTCAATCCGGAAGCGGCGAAGCTTGTCCCCGAGAACGTCGTGCGGCAGTACAGGATACTGCCTGTCGACGTGATAGGGGACATCCTCATTGTCGTGATGCCAAACCCCCTTAATTCGAGCGCGATCGAAGACGTGGAAATGTTGTCCGGGAAGAAAGTTCAGGTATTCATCGGAGTGATCACATCAATTAATGAAGCGATAAACAAGCTGTACGCGAAACAAAACAAGGATTGACCCGGAGTCGAGATAAAAAAATGGCGCTATCGCTGACAAACAAAACGTGTGATCTCTTGATCAAGAACAAATTGATCTCCAATGATGATCTAAAACAGGCAAAAGAGATCTATGGCAGGCAGGGCGGAAAATTAAGTGACATTCTTTTGAAGATGAACGTTGTCGGCAGGGAGCATATTCTGGCGGCCTTAAGCGAGATCTCAGGTTTTCCGCCTGTCAACATGTCTCGGATCCAGGTAGAAAAAGAAGTCCTTAAGCTTATCCCAAGGCGAGTTTCAAAAATGTATCAGGTATTGCCCATTTCACGCCTCGGGAAGTATCTTACTGTGGCCATGGTAGACCCGTCGAACATTTTCACACTTGATGATATAAAAGCTTTAACCCGCATGAAGATCATACCTGTTTTGGCCGACCGGGACGATATGGCCGAAGCTATCATAAACTGTTATGAGAAATCCGCGGACGAAGAAATAAGCCATCTGGTTGAAGGCATGACGGCCGCTCAAGTGGAAATGGTGAATGAAGGGGGAGAAGAGAAACTCAACCCCGGTGATCTTCAGAGGATAATGGAGGAAGCTCCGGTCGTAAAACTGGCCAATTTGATTATCAGTCAGGCCGTTCGCGAACGGGCGAGTGATATTTTGATCGAACCGATGGAGAAAAATTTTCGAGTCAGATATCGAATTGACGGAATACTGCATGTTCGTCATACGCCGCCTCGAAAATATCACAGAGCCATCATTTCACGGCTTAAAGTGATGGCGGATCTAAATATCGCGGAAAGCCGTCTGCCTCAGGATGGGCGGTTCCAGCTGAGGGCGGATGACCACCGTGTTGACTTTCGTCTCTCTATTATTCCTTCTATTTTAGGAGAAAAAGCGAGCCTTAGAGTCCTTGACAGGCAACAGATAATGGTGGATATAACTAAACTCGGGTTGTGCGAAAGAGACCGGGCCACCATCTGTTCCGCGTCCGAAAGCTCTTACGGCATGATTCTGGCATGCGGTCCGACCGGGTCAGGGAAGACAACAACACTTTATTCCATTTTGAAATATGTTGATAGTCCCGGCAAGAATCTGGTCACGGTTGAGGATCCGGTAGAATATGAGCTTAAGGGGATCGGACAGGTTTCTGTGAATAGCGCGGTCGGACTGACCTTCGCGGGCTGTTTGCGGTCGATATTGAGGCAGGACCCGGATGATATTATGATCGGAGAGATCAGAGACTTTGAGACAGTGGATATCGCGATCAAGTCCGCGTTGACCGGTCACCTTGTATTAAGTTCATTGCATACAAGCACTGCCCCGGGTTCTGTTGTGAGATTGGTCAATATGGGGGTTGAGCCGTTCCTCATAGCGTCATCGGTCATACTTGTTGTGGCACAGCGGTTGCTTCGGATACTGTGCCCGGAATGTAAGAAGCCATACGCGCCGGCGGCGGATGTCGTCGAAAAGTACGGGCTTCTTGACGCTAATGGGAAGGTCCCTGAGTTGTATGAACCCTCTGGATGCGAACGGTGCTCTAATTCCGGTTATCACGGAAGGTCAATGATCGTTGAGTGTATGCGCGTAACGCCGAATATCAAGGACCTTTTGTTTAGACGCCAGGAGGAAACGGAGATACGAAAAATGGCAAGGGATGAAGGAATGGTTACGTTGCGGGAAAATGGGATCGAGCGTGTTTTGGCAGGGGAGACGTCCTTGGAAGAGGTTGTGCGAATTACCGCGGAGGACAGAGAGTAGAGGCGAAGAGACATGAAAACACCCGCGCAAAAGGATATAGTTAACGCTCTTTTGGAAAAAGGGCTTATAGATAAAGGCGCGCTTGACGCGATCTCAGAAACGATCAAGACCTCAGGCGGCAATCTTATGAGAGAACTCGTTGAGAGTGGCGCGGTTAGAGGGAAGGATCTTTTGGTGGTCTTGAGTTTGGAGACAGGAATTCCACCTGTTGATCCGATGAGGATTAAACTTGATGATGTGGCAATGGGGATGGTGCCTGAAAAGATAGCAAAAAAGTATAACGTTATCCCGTTATCACGTGTGGGGGATAATCTAACCCTGGTAGTTTCCGATCCGGCGGATATTCTTGCCATCGATGACGTAAAAACGGTTGCCCGGTGCGATGTGCACCTCGCCCTTGCGACGCGGCAGGATATTCTCGCGACGCTCAAGAAATATTTTTCAGCTTGCGGCAAGGACATATCGACGATCATTGACACGGGCGGCGAAAAGGAGCACGACATCGAAGTGTTTGAGGCGCCGGACAGTTTTCGCGATCTTGATTACGCGAAAGACAGTGACGCCGCGCCTATAGTGAAAATGGTGGCCGTTATAATAAGTGAAGCCATTAGAAAGAGGGCGAGTGATATACATATCGAACCTCAGGAATATTCATTGCGGGTTCGCTACCGGATCGACGGTGAGCTTCATGATGTTTTTGATCTGCCTAAAAAATACCAGAATGCGGTGCTGGCCCGGGTGAAGATCATGTCGACGCTGGATATCACTGAAAATCGTGTACCGCAGGACGGGCGATTCCGGATAAAAACGGTTGGAAAAGAAATCGATTTTCGTGTGTCAGTGCTGCCGACGGTTTTTGGGAACAAGATCGTGTTAAGGGCTTTAGATAAAAGCAATCTTTCTGTGGGGCTTGAGTCTCTGGGTTTTTTGCCCCGGCCGCTTGCGGATTTCAAAACGGCGCTCGAAGTTCCCTTCGGGATAATACTTGTGACCGGTCCCACCGGCAGCGGTAAATCCACCACATTGTATTCCGTGCTGAATAAGCTCAATGTTCCCGAAAAAAACATCGTAACGATTGAAGATCCCGTGGAATATCAGGTTGAGGGGATAACACAGATGGCTGTCAGGGGAGACATCGGCTTGGATTTTGCGGCCGGATTAAGATCAATTCTTCGGCAAACGCCGGATGTTATTATGGTTGGTGAGATACGTGACCACGAGACCGCCGATACCGCTATAAAGTCATCTCTTACCGGGCATATCGTGTTGAGTACGCTTCACACGAACGATTCGATAGGGGCGATAACCCGTCTTGTTAACATGGGAGTGGAGCCGTTTTTAGTTGCCTCGAGCCTCATAATGTCGTGTGCACAGCGCCTGTTGCGGCGGATATGTCCCGCCTGCAAGACAGAGATCTCCATACCTCTCGATGTTCGGAAGGAGCTTGCGGCAAAATATCCGGAAGTTAAAGAGGCGGACAAGTTTTATGAAGGAAGAGGATGTTCAAAATGCGACAACACGGGGTACCTGGGACGTCTTGGCACTTTGGAAACCCTTCTTATGGATGACGAAATGCGCAATTTGGTCACTTCCGGCGAGTCTGAGGAGAAGATCAAAGAATACTTGAGATCGAAGAATTTCAGGACCTTACGCGAGAATGCCATAACCAAGCTGTGTAAGGGGTGGACAACGCTTGAAGAGGTGTTAAGGGTCACATAAAACTCGATGTATAGGAATTTCAATGTTTTGAGATTCTTCGTCCTTCGGACTCCCCTCGGCTTCGCTCCCCTCGTCTTCGCTCGGGACAGGCAGAATGACAGACTTACACGCCGTCATTCTGAGGAGCAGCGCGACGAAGAATCTAATTTAAGTCTGCTGAAACAGGAACTTGGCCAAAAAGGAACATAAGATGGCAAAATTCAATTATACGGTAAAGGACATAGCGGGGCGAACGGTGAAGGGGAATGTCTCAGCGGCCGATAAAAAGCAGGCTTTGGATCTTCTCAGAGAGAAAAAATTTGTAATATTGAAACTGGAAGAGGCCGCGCGGGGGAGATCACTTTCTGTGTTCACGAAAAAAAAGAAGGTCAAGTTGGATGACCTTGTGATCTTTTTCAGGCAGCTGGCCACTATGATAGATTCAGGTATCCCGGTGGTCATGTCCCTTGATATTCTGATAGATCAATCGGAGAACTCAACGATGGAGAGCGTGTTGACTGAAGTGAGGGACTCTGTGAATACCGGATCAAGCCTTTCGGACGCGATGGCCGGGCATTCCGAAATATTCAGCGCGCTTTTTGTGAATATGGTCCGTGCGGGTGAGTCCTCGGGAACCCTTGATGTGATACTTGACAGGGTGGCGACGTACATAGAGAAGACGAACGCCCTTCAGAAAAAGATAAAGTCCGCGTTGATCTATCCCGCGGTAGTTTCGGGCATGGCTGTCGTGATCACGCTTGTCCTGATATTGAAAGTCATTCCGGTTTTCAAAGATATTTTTTCAGGGTTTGGGGCAAAGTTGCCGGCCCCGACAGAATTCTTGATCAATCTCAGCGATTTTATGCGCGCGTATTTTTTTCTCATCGTAATTTTCATCGCGGCTATTGTAGTTGTTATTAAATGGTATCTTAAAACTCCCCGTGGCAGGCTTATTGCTGACAGCTTCAAGCTTAAAGCCCCGATCTTTGGTGACATGATGAAAAAGGTCGCGATCAGTAAATTCAGCCGCACTTTAAGCACGCTTGTGAAAAGCGGTGTTCCCATATTGGCGTCTTTGGAAATAGTGGCGAAGACTGCCGGAAACGTCGCGATAGAGAGGGCGATAAACGACGTAAAGGACAGCGTAAGGGACGGCGAAAGCATCGCGGCACCGCTGGAGAGGAGCGATATTTTTCCTTCCATGGTTACACGGATGATCGCCGTGGGCGAAAAGACCGGCCAACTTGAAAAAATGCTCGCGAAGATCTCGGATTTTTACGACACGCAGGTCGACACGTCCGTCGATGGCCTGACAAGCCTGATAGAACCGTTGATAATCGCGTTTTTGGGAATAGTGATCGGCAGTGTGGTTCTTTGTATGTTTCTGCCGATCTTTAAGATGTCTGATATCGTGAATTTTTAGACTATTGATACTGGCTTTTTATACTTTTAACATGACTTGCAATCGGATCTTACGGTGGTATACTTGCTCTGTATGGGGGGAAGTGTCCCTCAAATCTGTTTTTTGAAAGGAGGTGAGAAAAATGAAGCTGAGAAAAATGTTGGGTAAGAGAGGTTTTACGCTTGTTGAGATCATGATCGTTGTCGCAATTATAGGTTTATTGGCGGCTGTAGCTATCCCGAACTTTGTGAAGGCGCGGGAAAAGGCTATGACCAACGCGTGTATAGCCAATCTGAAACAGATCGACGGAGCGAAGACCCTGTATCATCTGGATGAGGGTACGAATGCGACTGCTGTTTCTGATCTTGTGACGGCGTATATCAGGCGGGAGCCTGAGTGCCCGGCGGGACCAACCACTACCTATGTTATTGGTTCTGGCACTGCGGCACCGACGTGTCCGAATGTTGCGACGCTTACAGATCATACGCTTTGATCTGTGATCGAGCGAGCGTGAAGAAAAAGACAGGACTTTATGTCCTGTCTTTTTTGTATGTGCGCCCGGCAGGGCGCACATACTTGGGGTGAAAGGGGTGAGAGAAATGAATCCGAGAAAACTGTCGAATAAGAGAGGTTTTACGTTTGTCGAGATCATGATAGTTGTCGCGATCATAAGTTTAGTGGTGGCTATAGCTCTCCCGAACCTTATAAAGGCGAAGGAAAAGGTTATGGCCAACACGTGCATAGATAATCTGAAACAGATCGCGGGGGCGAAGGACCTGTATCGTTTGCATGAGGGGGTAGACGCGGGGGATGTCTCTGATCTTGTAATGATGGAGTATATACAGTGGGAGCCTGAGTGTCCGGCAGGGCCACAGACGACGTATATTATCGGCGATAAAAATTCAGTGCCAAAGTGTCCGAACGCGGTCACCGGGGATCTCCCGGATCATCAATTTTGACCCTTGACCCTTGTCGTTTTGCGTTTCGCGTCTTGCGTTTCGCGTCAATACACAACGCATAACGCCGGACACACAACGCGGGACGAGATGTCGTTTTGCGTTTCGCGTCTCGCCTATAGCCTTTCAATCTGTGGACTATCGACCGTTGACCGTGGACGATGCCCATGTGCCTCTGTGCCTCTGTGCCTTTGTGCCTTTTTTGCCCCTTGCCTCTAGCCTCTTGCCTCTATCCCCTGACCGCGTATTTTATGGAGCAGCTCGATGGCCGGCGAGAAATTCGGATCGTTTTTCAGCGCCTTCTCTAGATAGTCAAGCGCTTCGGTATTCATTTCGCTTTCATGAAAGAGATACGCGAGGTTGTAATAGGCGACGGTTTTTTCAGGGTAAAGTCGTACGGCTTCCAGATATTGACAGGCGCCTTCCTGCGTTTTTCCGAGCCTGGTGTAGGCGGTCCCAAGGTTCAGAAGGACGTTGTAGCCGTACGGGTTCACTTTCTTCGCGTCTTTCGCAGTTTCCGCCGCTTTCTGATAGTCTTCCGTACTGAGATATGTCGCGGCGAGAAGCATAAGCGCCTCTCTGTGTGACGGGTTTATCCGGAGGGCTTCTTTAAGATGATCGATGCCTTTTTCCGTGTTTTTCTGTGCGAAAGCTACAAAGGCCATGCCGAGGTAACCGTTGGCGTACGAAGGGTCGATCCCGACAGCGGTTTGAAAATCAGAGAGGGCCGTTTTGACGTTGCCGGCGGCGAATTCCAGACGGCCCTTTGTGTACCAGGGCATCGGGTCATGCCGGTTAGATCCGGCGTAGCGTGCCGCGATATCAAGCGCCTGTTGTTCCTGTCCTTTCTGGAAGGTCGAAACAGCCTTGTAATGCAGCGCGGCTCTGTCATTTTCGGAGTACTCAAGAATCCGGTCACTTAAAGAGCAGTCTTCCCGCCAGTATCGGTTTTGATGAATGGTGCAGGCAGAAAAGGCGCACACGCCGGTGATGATCAGGCTGACGGCAAGGACTCTGCCGAATTTTCCGCTTTGCCGATACAGGCCGATAAGCACTAACGCCTCAAAAAAGAACAGGCCGTAAGACGCCATGTACATCCAGTGTTCGGCAAATACCTGAAAATATCGCATGACAAAAAAGAGGGGAAGGAGGGCCGTCGTGAAGAACATAAGGGAATAAGCGATCTGTTTCCGGCTGTCCTTAAGGTAACGGGCCAAAATGATTATAGCGGCACCTGTCGCGATATAGAACGGGAGGATGTTTTCCGCGCCGTTCGCGCTGCGCCGCATATACGAACCCAACGGAATGATCCCGAGGCCAAAAAATTCTTTCATCATTCTCAGGCAGCTAACGATGTTTCGGGAAAAAGACGGATAATCCATAAGGACGCCGTACCTGCTTCCAAAAACACAATGATGCAGTGCGGCATAACAGGCAACCAGAAAAAAATTCGGTATATGGCACCATAAATTATCTTCGCGCGGATCGCGCGATAGCATGACGTCCGTTAACAGTATAAGTACGGGAATGATCATCGCTATTTCTTTACTCAAAAGAGCGGCCGCGAAAAACACGGTGCTCCCCGCCAGATACACGGGAGACTTTCGCTCGCGAAACAAAACAAAACACAATATCGACAAAAACGCGGCGAGGAATAACAGGAGATCAGCCCGCCCGGAAACGTATGAGACGGCGCCGGCATGCGCCGGGTGAATGGCAAAAAAAACGGCGGCAAGAAGCGCGATCGGACCGCGTTTGGTGAGTTTTTTTGTAAGAAAAAACGCGCAAACCGCGTTCAGGAAATGCAGCAGGACATTTGTCAAGTGAAAACCAAAGGGGTTCATCCCCCATACGCGATAATCGATCGCGTAACTAAGCATTTGAAGGGGCCGGTAATAGATCGTAAAGGTGCCGCTGGAGTTGACGATATCCTGTTTAAAAATGTAAAAGGACAAAAGCGGGGCGCGGATAATAGGGTTCCTGCCGATCAAAAATTGATCATCCCAAATAAACCCCGCGGTCAATGTGTTGCCGTAGCAGACAACCACCGCGGTAAAGATAAGAAGGATGACCATGAAAGTCGCGCGTCTTTCCATGGCTACAAAGTTATCATGGAAAGCGCCGGAAGGCAAGGGAATAGAGCTATCAGCCTTCAGCCTACAGACGCGTAAATTGCAGAAGATGTACGGTGAAAACACAGGTGCCGATCGCTACGCGTATGAACCTGAGGAACTGATTGAAGGGTGTGGCTGTTTTTGATGTCAGTATCTTGTAGAGTCCTTCGGCGACCAGAAATATCCCCGCGAAGAACGCGAACCAATCTATAGTGAGGTTTGCGAATTTGGAATCAAAAAGCTCACAGATCGCCATGAACCCCGCAAAGAAAACCACCGCCGGCAAAATTATCCAGTAAATCTTTTTCATGACGCACCGAATGTATCACAAAATATGTGTTATTGCAAGCGCGCCATGTCGTTTCGCGTCTTGCGTTTCGCGCCAATGCACAACGCATAACGCCGGACACACAACGCGGGACGAGATGTCGTTTTGCGTCTCGCGTCTTGCGTTTCGCGGTTTGCGTTAATACACAACGCATAACGCCGGACACACAACGCGGGACGAGATGTCGTTTTGCTCGTTTTGCGGTGCGCGGCGTGAGGCCCCTTGCAAAATCGGACGATTGTATTATAATTAAATGTCAGGGGGTAGTGATGAGCAGAAAACCGGTTGTCGCGGGGCGCTTCTATCCGGGAGACCGGAGGTCTCTTGAAAGGGATCTTTACGCGATGATACCGCGGGATGTTGATAAAGTGGACGCGATCGGCGCGGTGGTGCCGCATGCGGGGTATATGTGCTCGGGGGGAATAGCGGGCAAAGTTTATGCCCGGTTGGAGCGAAAGGATACATATATCATCCTGGGACCGAGCCATACCGGTTTGGGATTGCCTTTTGCCTTGAGTGACGAGCCGTGGCACACACCGTTGGGGGATATAAACGTTGATATCGGTCTTGTTGAGTTGTTGTTAGGTAATTCGGAGCTTTTTCGGGTGGATCGTGCGGGACATGTTGGTGAACATTCGATCGAAGTTCAGCTTCCGTTCCTGCAGAAGACGTCTCCCGGATCATTGATAGTCCCCATAACGGTCCAGCGGTGGATCTATTCCGAATTGTTTGATGCCGCGCGCGCGGTCGCTATGTCCGTCAAGGATGCCGGAAAAAAAGTCATGATTATCGCGTCAAGCGATATGACACATTACGAATCGCGGGAGGCCGCGGGAGTGAAGGATCGGCAGGCGATAGAAAAGATGCTGGAACTGGACGCTGAAGGGCTTTTCAACATTGTTAGGGATGAAGGCATATCGATGTGCGGGGTTCTTCCCGTAACGGTGATGCTGGCCGCCGCGAGGGAATTAGGAGCGGGCCGGGCCGAGTTAGTTGAATATGCCGACAGCGGCGAGGTGACAGGGGACTGTTCCGACGTCGTTGGTTACGCGGGTATTGTTGTGAGCTAATAGCCAATAGTCCACGGTCCACAGATTGAAAGGTCAGACGCGAAACGACATCTCGTCCTGCGTTGTGTGTCCGGCGTTATGCGTTGTGTATTGGCGCGAAACGCAAGACGCGAAACGCGAAACGACAAGATGCCTCTAAAGGGGGGTTTTTATGAGGATGCTAAAAAAAAGGATGATAGCGCTCTCGCTCGGGGGTGGTGCCGCTCGCGGGCTCTCTAATGTGGGCATTCTTAAAGAACTTGAGAAGAATTTCGGAAAAGAGAAGATGCCGTTTGACATGATGGTAGGCAGCAGTATCGGCGGCCTGGTGGGCGCGGCGTACTGTCTGGGCGTGCCGGTTCAGGACATTGAGGACGCGGCTCTTAAGGTTAGCTCATCGCGGCTTGTGGATTTTTCGTTAAACTCGACAGGGCTTTTGAAAGGCGAAAAACTTGAGAAGATCATATCGAAGATGTTGGATGGAAAGGGATTTAATGACTTTCAGATACCGTTCGCGGTGACCACCACGGATATCGAGACGGGTGAGGAGTTAGTGCATACGTCCGGAAATCTCGTACGGATTGTCCGGGCGAGTTGTTCGTGGCCGGGTTTTTTCTCATCGACCGAGATCGATGGGAGATTGCTTGCCGATGGCGGAATACGCAATTCCGTTCCGACAAAGGCCGCGTACGCGATGGGCGCGACCTTTGTTGTGGCAACCAACCCGGGTTTTTCCATATCGGACGAAAAGATCGATAACGTTTTTAAGGCGTTGGTCCAATCCATTCAAATAATGGGCGAGGAACTCAATGAATATCAGGCCGGGATAGCGAATGTTGTGATAAAACCCGAGCTCAAGAATATACATCAGTTCGATTTCGACCGCGCGCGGTACATTATGGCGCGGGGCGAAGATGCGGCCCGCGAGTGCATGAAAGAACTGAAACGCAAGTTGTGGTTTCATACGTTGACGGGGTAAAACAAGGAGCGCGGTTGAAGAAAAAGGGCTTATTAGCTTTAAGAATAATTGTGAGTTTTGGTTTGCTTGGCGGTCTGATATGGTTCATGAGGAAGGACGCGAAAAGCATCCTGGAGACTATCGCATTCTGTGATAAACGGTATATTATCGTCGCGCTGGGGGTTTTTGTCTGCAACTCGGCGGCGATGGCATATCGCATGAAAACTGTGTTTCATGGTGAGAACCTTTACATCAGCTTTAAGGAGTCGATGCAGTTGACATATCTGGGCTATTTTTTCAATAATTTCATGCCTACCGCTGTTGGCGGAGATATAGTGAAGGCGCATCTTTCCGTAAAAAACAGCGAAGACCGGATACGGTCGTATACTAGTGTAATGATGGACCGGCTCATAGGGCTCTATTCGTTCCTGATCCTTGCGGCAGTCGCGCTTGTGGTTGACGGCGGAAGGTTTCAGATAGCATTCATAAAACCGATAGTTTTTTCATTGTTGGCGCTGGGTGTGGCGCTTTTTGTTATTATGACGCATGAAAAGATCTCTTTACGCATGGAACGTTTCTTCGGCCGGTTAAAAATGGGCAAGCCGGGAGAACGGTTGAATTCGCTGTACAAGATAGTGTATGATTACCGCAACAGGACGGATGTTGTGACGAGGGCCCTCGTGATATCCTTGTTTTCCCAGAGCCTCTATTTTATCACTGTGTATATGTTTTTTTTATCGATGGGAGTCTCGATACGGGTGGGGAGCGTTTTTCTGGTGATGCCGGTAGTCACCTTCATCAGCATGATACCTTCAATAGGCGGCCTGGGAGTGAGGGAGGGGGCGATACTCGCGTTCTTTTCCCCCATTGTGGGGAGGGATTCCGCGTTTGCCGTCAGTCTTCTTCTTCTTTTCGGTCTTTTTTTTATCAGCTTTGCAGGCGGCATTATTTACCTGCACTGGACAATTTTCAAAAAAAGGAGATGATACGATGACCAGACTATTGGTGATACACGGGCCTAATCTTGATCTTCTGGGAGCCAGGGAGAACGATATCTATGGGACCGATACGATCGAGGACATTAATGGTGAGATATCGCGGGTGGCAGGGGAAGAGGGCGCCGATTGCGAGTTTTATCAATCAAACCACGAAGGCGATATCGTGGACAAGATCAGGGATTCCCGAGCCGATGGGATATTGATAAACCCCGCGGCATACACTCACACCAGTGTGGCAATAAGAGACGCGGTAAGCGCGAAAAATGTTCCGGTTGTCGAGGTACATCTTTCTAACATCTACGCGAGAGAGGAGTTCAGGCACAAGTCGCTTATTGCGCCGGTTGCCGCCGGCGAGATCAGCGGTTTCGGACGAAACAGTTATTGTCTCGGACTGAAAGGCCTCTTGTCGATAATCGCGAATCGGAAGGACGCCGCGAGGTAAACGCGGCACATCCAGATATGACATACAAAGATCGCCTGAAAAAAGTCTCTATCGCTGTCGCGAGATCCGGAATTGATGGGGTCGTTGTCAGTAAACGTCATGACATTGAGTACCTCACCGGATTCTTTTCGGAAGGCGCCATGCTGTTTGTTTCGGTTCAAGAAGCGCCCGTTTATTTTATTGACCGCATGAACGAAAATCTCGCGCGCCGAGAGCTCGAAGGGACGGGTATTCATGTTACTGCCGGACGCGTGCTAAAAGACCTCTCTGCGTATTTCCGAAAGAGGCGGATCCGCAAAGTGGGCATATACAGGGAAGACATAACGGTTTCTGTATATTGTAGCTTGTTCCGCTCGAATAGGAAATGGAAAGCTGTACAGGCCCCGGATGTCATTAATACGATGCGTGTCTTAAAAGATGACGGAGAAATAGCGGTGCTTCGCGCCGCCGGCAGGGAAACCGCAAAAATATGGCGTGATGTACGGGGAAAGATCTTACCGGGCGTTACCGAACGGGAGATCGCGGTGATGATCGACGCGAATATACGGGGCAGGGGGTCGGCATTATCTTTCCCCACAATAGCCGCTGTGGGCGTAAATACTCAGGATCCGCATGCCGTCCCGACGGATCGCCGCCTCAGGGCCGGCGAACATGCTCTCCTCGATTTTGGGGTGCGCAAACGCGGTTATTGTTCGGACTTGACAAGAATATGGGTGAAGGGTAGAATGAATCGCAAAATCCGGGAGCTGCGGAAATGCGTCGATCTTGTTCATGACGACGCGATCCGCCGCGCCGCGCCCGGGGTAAAAGCCGGATCCCTGGCAAAACGCGCGCAAGAGGCCTTTGTCGCCGCCGGATTGGGCAAATACATATATCATGGGCTTGGTCATGGTGTGGGATTGGATATTCACGAGCCGCCGTTTCTTAGGATCGAGTCGACGGTTAGGCTGAAAAAAGGCATGGTAGTAACGATTGAACCGGGCTTGTATATCCCGGGATTGGGCGGCATAAGGAAGGAAGACACATTGCTCATAACTTCGAAAGGATCTGAGGTGTTGACGAGATGATAAGCGCGAAACAGCTTCGGCAGGGAACCATCATTAAGTATAATAACCAACTTCACGAGGTTGTTGCGGCCGGGCACTATAAACCCGGCAAGGGAGGGGCTTTTGTCCGGGCCAAGTTAAGGAACGTAGCGACGGGATCGATAATTTCCGAGACATTAAGACCCGACGACACCTTTGAACAGGTATACATCGAGCAACAGCAGATACAGTTTCTCTACAAGGACGATATGGGATACTGTTTTATGGACGAGACTACGTTCGAACAGACGCATATACCCGCCGAAAAGATGGGACAGGTAGCCGATTACTTGAAAGACAATATGACCATTACCGCCAATGTTTTTAACGGGGAGATACTGACGGTAACTCCCCCTGTGCATGTAACTATGAAGATCATTCGAACCGAACCCGGCGCTCGCGGAAACACCGTATCCGGCGCCACTAAATCGGCGACTCTCGAAACTGGTAAGATCATAAAGGTGCCGCTGTTCGTTGCGGAAGGCGAACTTGTGAAGATAGATACCAGGACGGGAGAATACATAGAAAGAGCGTAGGCGCCGGGAAATCGCGGAAAAAGCGAATAACATGATAGGGAGTCTTATGAATATCAAAAAGATACAGGAACTGATACAGTTGATGGCGGATAACGATCTTTCAGAGATCGAAATAGAGACAGAAGGTACCAGGATAAGGCTCATAAAGAAGCCTGCCGGAGGTGTGGAATATCAGATGGCCCCGGTCATGCCGGCGGCGCGGGAGGTCTTGGCGGCATCCGCGGATGCTGGTCAGAAACCGGCCGACGAAAAAAGCAACCTGATCGAGGTGAAATCCCCGATGGTTGGCACGTTTTACCGATCGGCCGCACCGGACGACAGCCCCTATGTTCAGATTGGGGACATGGTGCGCAAAGGGGATGTGCTGTGCATTGTCGAAGCGATGAAACTGATGAACGAAGTGAAATCCGAAGTTGACGGAAAAATAGCGAGTATTTCTGTAGGGAATGCCGAAGCGGTAGAATTTGGACAGACGATCTTTTTGGTCGAACCGGCGTAATGTCTCGTGACGAAAGGTTACCATGTTCCGAAAGATACTAATAGCTAACAGGGGAGAGATCGCGCTAAGGATAATCCGGGCATGCCGGGAATTGGGCATACGGACAGTGGCCGTTCATTCCGAAGCGGATGAGAGTTCTTTGCACACGCGGTTTGCCGATGAGGCGGTTTGTATCGGCAAGGCAATGGCGAGCAGCAGCTATCTGAACATCCCGAATCTGATAAGCGCCGCGGAGATAACAGACGTCGAGGCAATTCATCCCGGTTATGGTTTTTTGGCCGAGGACGCCCATTTTGCCGAGATATGCGAGTCCTGCAACATAGTTTTCATCGGACCGACACCGGAAAACATCCGCCTCATGGGCGATAAAATGACCGCGAAGGAACGAATGGTGAAGGCAGGGATACCCGTTATACCTGGAAGCAAGGGGCTTATCGAGTCGAAAGAAGCGGCGCTCACGGAAGCAAAAAAGATCGGTTACCCGGTCATTATAAAAGCTTCGGCTGGTGGAGGCGGCAAGGGAATGCGTGTTTGCCACAACGATGTGCGTCTCATAGGGGCGTTCATGACCGCGCAAAGCGAGGCGGAAGCCGCGTTTGGCAGCTCAGCGGTTTACATGGAAAAATACGTTGATAGCCCCCGGCATGTCGAGTTTCAGATACTCGCCGATGGCGCCGGAGGCGTGGTCCATCTTGGAGAAAGGGATTGCACCATTCAGCGGCGTCACCAGAAGTTAATAGAGGAATCCCCGTCGATCGCGATCACCGGGGGAATGAGAAAGAAGATGGCAGAAGCTGCCGTCCATTGCGCGGAAACGGTAGGGTATCGGGGAGCGGGAACTGTGGAGTTTCTGGTTAAAGGAGAAAAATTTTATTTTATGGAAATGAACACGCGCATACAAGTAGAACACCCGGTAACGGAAATGGTGACAGGCATAGATCTGGTCCAGGCGCAGATAAAGATAGCCGCGGGACAGAAATTACCCTATAAACAGAAAGATATCCGGTTTGAAGGGTGCGCGATCGAATGCCGCATCAACGCGGAAGATCCGGAAAATGATTTTTGCCCATGTCCGGGCAAGATAGAATCTCTATATGTCCCAGGAGGAAGAGGTATACGGGTTGACACGCATGTGTACTCGGGGTATACAATTCCTCCGTTCTATGACTCGATGATAGCGAAACTTATATCCCACGCTCCGACACGTGAAGAGGCAATAAGGATAATGCTCCGGGCTCTCGACGAGTTTGTAGCCGCGCCGATAAAGACCACGGTTGATTTTCATCGTAAAATATTGATGGATTCCGATTTTAAAAATGGAAAAATATCGACGCATTACATCGAAAAATTTTTCCCTAAAAACGAAAATTAGAGAAAGGGAGGAAGTTATGGCATTTATCAGAAAACTGGTGGCGCTTTTCTATTCGGTTCTATTCTTTGCGATAGGCGTGGTGCTTGTTATAGCGGCCTCCGCGTTGGTCCCCGCGGAAGACTGGGCTGGAATGATAAGCAATATCTCGCGGTCGGCCGCGTATCAGATCGCCCTTATGAGTTTCGGGGGGATAATGATGATCACTGCTGTTATTCTTCCGTTTCGAGTGTCGAAAAACACACGCTTGAGGCGGCAGATAACCTTTCAGAACCCTGACGGCGAAGTGACGATCTCCATAGCAGCGATCGAGGAGTACATATACCGGGCCGCGAAAGAGATCTCCGGTATAAGCAATGTGCGTTCACGCGTTTCGTTCGGCCGCAAAGGGATCAATATAGTAAGCGAAGTTACGATCAACGCCGGATCGAATATCCCTAAATTAACCGAAGAGATCCAGTCTGAGATCAAGAATAAAGTAAAAACGATGCTTGGGGTTGAAGAGCAGATAACTATGGTAATGCGCGTCAATAAGATCACCGGGCGTTTGCCGTTCAGCGCGGGCGAGGCAGAAGAAGGCGCCGGATCACCTCATGAGGTTCCTTTCAGATAGGGGATAGATATGGACGCGGTCGATAAGGTCAAAGAGATATTCAAAGAAAGCATACGGGTTAAAACGGAGTTTTTGGGCAATACAGAAGGCGTGGCCGTTATTGTTAAAGCTGCCGGGGTGATCTCCGACTGTTTGAAGAAAGGCGGTAAGGTGATGGTTTTCGGTAACGGAGGCAGTGCCGCCGATAGCCAGCATATGGCCGCGGAACTAATGGTAAGATTTGAGAAAGACAGGAAGGCTCTTCCATGTATTGCCCTTAACGCCAACACCTCAAATATAACGGCTGCCGCCAACGACTACGCGTTTGAAAAAATATTTAGCCGCCAGATAGACGCGTTGGCCCGTCCGAATGACGTGGTCGTCGCGATATCCACAAGCGGTAATTCTCCCAACATTCTTGATGCCGTTCGGACAGCGCAGGAAAAAGGGATTACGGTTATCGGTCTCACCGGGAGATCTGGCGGGAAACTATCGCGGTTATCCGATATCCCGGTAATCGTGAGAGAGAATAATACCGCCCGTGTGCAGGAAACGCATATTTTGATCATTCATGCGTTATGCAAACTGGTTGAAGAGGCCATATGACGACGAAGATCAAAACACGGGCCGAGCTGAAAGAGGCGTTAAAGAGCGCTGCTGATAACGGCAAGACCATAGGGTTTACCAATGGGTGTTTTGATATTCTGCATGCGGGTCATGTGAAATACCTGCGGGCCGCGAAATCCGGGTGCGACGTTCTTGTTGTTGGAGTCAACAGTAACGATTCAGTACGCGGATTAAAGGGAGAAAGCCGTCCGATCAACGATGAATCGGCCAGGATGGAAGTATTGGCCGAACTGGAATGTGTGGACTTTCTGACACTGTTCCATGAAGACACGCCCGAAGAACTCATCCGGTACCTGAGGCCGCGTATCCTGTTTAAAGGCGGAGACTGGACAGAGGGTTCTGTCGTCGGGGCCCGGCACGTAAAGGCTAACGGCGGGTCGGTGAGGATAATTCCGTACGTGGAAGGTTTTTCGACGACGGCGATCATCGAGAAAATGAGGGGCAAGTGGGGGCGGGGTTCCCCCGCCCTGAAACGTCGGGTCAAAAAGTAATGGGTGATGCTGAAAACTAAAAACTAGAAACTAAAAACTAAACGCAATACTTTATTTATGGACTAAATCATGGATACGGGCGTATACAGAATTATTGACGCGAATCTGAACAGAGTAATGGAAGGCGTTCGGGTATGTGAGGATATCATTCGTTTCTCAACGAACAATGAAGTCTTGACCTTGCGGTTAAAAGAACTTCGCCACAGCGTTTTTTCCGCCATCAAAGATCTGCGTAACGAGCATTTCGAAGAGCTTGTCCATTCGAGGGATACCGGCCGGGATGTGGGGACCAAAAGTACGGATTCCGAAAAAACAAGAGACGATCTTGCGGACCTGTTTCTGGCGAATACGCAGCGCGGGAAAGAATCCCTGCGTGTGCTTGAAGAGGTGCTGAAACTGTTTGACAGAGAATTGTCTCAACGATTTAAAGAGTTCCGGTTCAAACTTTACGAGATCGAGAAACAGGCGGTTAAGGAAATAAGGCATTGCTGAATAATGAATAAACGCTCATCACAATAAAAAAAGACAGAAAGGCGGCGCCGGAGATCAAATGATAACACTTCCTGACAAACTCATCACGAAAGCCGCGCGACTTGAAGACGCGTCCGCACGGGAAATAAAAAAAGGGATCGCCGACGGTACGATTGTCGTGCTAAAGAACAACACTCGCGGGGTTGCCCGGCCTTGCGCGGTCGGAAAGGGCATGACGACAAAAGTCAACGCGAATATCGGTCTATCATCCGGTAACTCCAGTGTCGCTCTTGAAATGAAGAAGATGAATGCCGCGGTGGAAGCCGGGGCCGACACGGTAATGGATCTCTCTACCGGATCGTCTATCCGGAAACTGAGAAGAAAAATACTCGGCTGTTGCCCCGTTCCGGTGGGGACAGTACCGATCTATGATCTGGCCTGCGGAAAAAAGAAAGAATTCCGATCTCTGGGCGAAAGCGATTTTGTTGACGTGTTAGAGAAACAGGCCGATGAGGGCGTAGATTTTTTTACTATCCACGCGGGAATAACGATCGATGCCGCGCGTTTCGCGGTAAAAAAACCACGGGTAATTAGCATTGTGTCACGAGGGGGAGCGTTGCTTGCGTCCTGGATGTTAGATGCCGGACGGGAAAATCCTTTTCTGACGCAGTTTGACAGGGTGATGGAGATAGCGAAAAGGTATTCGATCACATTGAGCCTTGGTGACAGTTTGCGGCCCGGCGCTATTCAGGATGCTACGGATCACCTGCAGATACAAGAACTTCTTGTTCTCGGAAGGTTGCAGCAGAGGGCGATGTCCCGGGGTGTGCAGGTTATGATAGAAGGTCCGGGCCATATGCCCCTTGATCAGATAGAGATGAACGTAAAATTACAGAAAAAGATCTGTCACGGATCGCCGTTCTACGTGTTGGGACCGCTTGTTACCGATGCCGCGCCGGGATATGACCATATAACTTCAGCCATTGGAGGCGCTGTTGCCGCGTGGCATGGGGCGGATTTCTTGTGTTATGTGACGCCGGCGGAACATGTGAAGCTTCCTGATGTGGATGACGTAAAAAAAGGCGTTATTGCTTCAAAGATCGCGGCACACGCCGCGGATATTGTTAAGGGCATCCCATCCGCGGCCAGACGAGATCTGGCAATATCGAAGGCACGCGCGAAAAGGGATTGGAAAACCCAGTTCCGGCTTTCTCTCGACCCGGAACTGCCGAAGAAGATGCGCCTTGAGTCCCAACCGACAGAGGAAGATGTATGCGCGATGTGCGCCGAGTTCTGCTCGATCAAAATGATGGAGGAGGGCCTTGGGAAAAAAAGCGCCCGGGGTAAAAAATGAAGAAAAAGACGAAAGTCACGGTTATAGGTTCGGTCGCCTTCGACAGCGTCGAGACGGCAAGGGGCTCGCGGGCTAACGTTCTCGGGGGATCAGCTGTGTTTGCCGCCCTTAGCGCGTCGTTTTTCGCGCCGGTGAATCTTATAAGTGTAGTTGGTACCGATTTTCCGGAAAAATATTTCCAAATGTTCAAGAAACGGGGGGTGGACACATCGGGGCTTACACGAAAGAAAGGTAAGACCTTCAGGTGGAAGGGGAAATATGATTCTGACCTGACTCATAGAAAGACGCTGAGCGTAGATCTTAATGTTTTTAACGGTTTTCGTCCGGAGATCCCCGCGAACGTCAGTTCGGAGGATTATTTGCTGCTGGCCAATATTGATCCGGAACTTCAGGATTGGATATTCAAGAGAATTAAGCCTGCCGGATTGGTGGCATGCGATACAATGGACCTCTGGATCAATACCAAGCGGCGGGCGTTATTGAAACTGCTGAAAAAGGTGGACCTTCTCCTGTTGAACGACGAGGAAGCTCGTCAGCTGTCCGGTGAGTTTAATCTTTTAAAAGCGGCGCAAAGCATCGCGTCCAGGGGGGTCCGGACGGTTGTGATCAAAAAAGGAGAGCATGGCGCGTTGCTTTTTTCTAAGGGGCTTAGTTTTATTGTGCCGCCTTTTCTGATACATGATGTGAAGGATCCAACGGGGGCCGGCGATACGTTCGCCGGGGGGATGATCGGGTACCTGTCCGGAAAACGAACGATAACCGATAGAGACTTGAGAAGCGCGTTGGTATATGGTAGTATATTGGCGTCTTATGCCGTTGAAAAATTCAGCGTAGATGGATTAGTGGATATTTCCAGGAGAGATATTGACGGACGGTATAAGTGCTTGGGACGTATAACGAGGTTTTAGCGAGCGTGGTTCAATGGTAGAACTCCAGCTTCCCAAGCTGGTGACGGGGGTTCGATTCCCCTCGCTCGCTCCATTGTACACGAAACGAATAGTTGAGAAATAATGTTTATTGAACCGGTATTTGGCAAAAAATTTTTTGGACGAGAAGATATCCTTGCGACCTTGCATAAAAGGGTGACGGCTGTAAAAGGCGGTTACAGGCAGAATCTTGCGCTTACCGGACCGATGCTTGCCGGCAAATCATCCATTCTCAGGCATTTTCTCAAGACCGTAAAATCCTCGGATATCCTTCCGGTATACGTAGAGATGGTCGGGGATGATTTTCGCTCTTTCTGCGAGAGGTTCATGGCTACGCTTCTTTATCAATATCAATGTTTGCGGGGAGAAAACGCCACACCGCCTGTTGAGCTTGATCCGTTGCGCGTAGCATGCAGGGAGAGTATCCCTTCTACAGTGCGACAGATAGATGAAGTGCTCATTTCTTTGGCGAGGAGGAGAAAGAACGTCGCGTATGAGAAACTCCTGGATATCACATCCGTTTTTAAGGCCGAAACGGGGAAGAAATGCGTGATCGTACTCGACGAATTCCATAATCTGGCAGGTTTTGGCCTAAAGAAACCGTTTCAGGTGTTCGGTAAGTTCATTATGGTGCAGAAAAACACCATGTACATTGTTTCCAGCTCACAAAAAACGCTGTTGAAAGAAATACTTTCCAGGAAATTATCGCTTTTATTCGGTAATTTTGAAGTCATTGAGGTGAATGGATTTGACAATCGGACTGCCCGGTCATTTATTGCTGACAAACAGGTTGATATATTGATCCCGAACAATATTGAAAACTACATGATCCAGCTTTCTCAGGGCAATCCTTTTTATCTCGAGACAATACTGAAGCGATATGTTCATGCCGCGAGCGCGGCTGATGACGGAATAGGAAAAAATCCGAAAGCGTGCCTCATGAATTCGTTTTCTGAGCTGCTATATGAAGCGAACGGTGTCCTCAATCAATATTTCTCTAACACAGTCAATTTCTTTCTTGAAAAAAAGACGCGCAAACAGCTCATTCCGATATTAGTGTCTCTGGCAAGAGGAAATTCACGGATAAAGGATATAAAGGGAGACATGGCGAGGGCCGATAGAGAGTTGCGGGTGAAGCTCGAACAATTGCGGAACATGGATCTTGTTTACAAAAGCGGCATATTTTATAAGGTGCAGGACAGACTTTTCGAATTCTGGTTAAAGAACGTTTATGGGTTGAAAGCGGATGCCGTTGTTGACGAGATGGACATTAAATATCTGGAATTTTGCCACTCTGTTGACAGCGATTTCAGTGAGTATTGCGAGTTTAATTTAAGGAGCGTGACGGACATTGTAAGCGCGCTTTTTTCTTCTTTTCATAGCGAGATGGTCTATATCGGGACGCATCAACGCAAGGTGCCGGTTTTGGATGCTGTCACATCCAGGCGGATATCAGGGAATACAAATGAAATTATCGGGCATGCGGGAGGAAACGCGTGGGTGTGCCATATTAAAGAAGGGGACATAGCGGAAGAAGCGGATGTGGCGCTTCTGGCGAGCTTTCGGGTGCGCGGCGAAGGTTTAAAGGTCAGTCGAAGGATCATGATGCCGCTTAATGGCATAGAAAACAACGCGTTTCTTCTGGCGAAAGAGCGCAATATTTGGGTTTGGGACATTGAACAACTTAACAGGATACTTCGCTTGTTCGGAAAGTTTGAGTTAGCATTATGAAGATAGTGGTCATTTCCGACACACACATACCCGCGTCTGCCGAGGATCTCCCTGAAAAAATAAAAGAGCAGATCAAAGATTGCGATTGCGTCGTCCACGCGGGTGACGCCACTGAAATGAAAGTGATAAATGAACTTCGGCTTCAAGCCATAACACACGCGGTTTGTGGCAACATGGACAGCCCGGAAGTAAAGAAGGCGCTTCCTGAAACATTGCTTTTTGAGGCCGACGGCAAAGTGATCGGAGTTGTGCACGGATATGGACCTTCTTACGCCGCCCGCCAGACCGCGAAAAAATCCTTCAAAGGCAAAAAACCGGATGTGATCATTTTTGGCCATACGCACATCCCTTTCAACGAAATGATCGATAAAATACTTTTTTTAAACCCCGGTAGCGTGTCGGACAGAATGTTCGCGCCGTACAGGTCTTTCGGTATAATTGACATATCGCCTGGCAGTATTAAGGCGGAGATAATCAGGCTTGATTGAAAACGGCCCAAAATAATGATCTGGATACAGTTTCTCATATGCAGTACGGCGCTGACATGGTTCTCCTATCATCTTTGCCGGGAAGGCGTTGTTCTTTCAGAAAAAACACATATTTCTCCCGGCATCATCGGTATGATTTTCCTTGCTATCGCTACATCATTCCCTGAAATATCGACGGCCGCGACTTCTGTTTATTTTCTCGGCAAAGTCGGCCTTGGATACGCGGATATCGTAGGATCGGTGATCATTAATTTTATGATCCTTTTCGGCGTGGATTATTTTTCAGGAAAGGGCCGGATGCTCCTCAAAATATCACGGCTCAACCGAATGAGCGGTGTTGTGATACTGCTGCTTAGTTTTGTTGTCCTGGGAGCGAGTGTTACGCGCGTGTCGGGGCGCGCTATCCCGTCTTTCATGGGGCTTGGGGCGGAAAATTTTATTATTATTTTGATCTACTTTATCGCGTTGCGTAAGTTTAAAAATACGGAGACGGCGGAAAAAGGTGAGGCGGAAAAAAACACCGGGTCAAAATGGATGATCTGGGGAAAATTCATCGGGCTTCTTTTTGTTGTTGTTTGTTTAGGGGCATGGATGGCGAAGATCGGTGAGGCGATCGTCAATACGACAGGATTGTCACAGACATTCACCGGAGTTCTTTTTCTCGGTCTTGCGACTTCACTTCCGGAAATAATAGTTACTTTCGCCGCGTTGCGCGCGGGGTCTCTTAACATGGCCGTTGGAAATGTGCTGGGAAGCAATATGTTCGACATTTGTATTATCCCCTTGCTGGACATTCTTAATAAGACCCCCATTCTTGGCATGCTTACGAGAGGACAGGTGTTTGTCACGGCCGTGATGCTCGTGACATCGTTGGTTTTCGTTGTCAGTTCGCTCGTTAAAAAAGAAACATCCTCTCGGTTCAACTGGGATACAACCGCGATTTTTGCTATAGGTTTTGCCGGCTTTGTGATAGTATATTTTGTGCGGTAAAGAACAAGACGAACGATATGGGAAGCGATATTCTTACACGAAAGGTAATAGAAACGCGCGAATCCGAGTGGCTCGCTCCGTACGCGATGAAAAGCGCGGAAAGCATGGGGAGGGTCCATCCCGAAAAGGAACACGCTTACCGATCGGCCTATCAGCGCGACAAAGAGCGCGTAATCCATTCCACATCATTCAGGAGACTGGAGTATAAGACCCAGGTTTTTGTTAACCATGAGGGGGATTATTACCGGACAAGACTTACGCATACCCTTGAAGTCGCGCAGATCTCGCGGGCCATAGCGCGCGTTCTCCGGCTTAACGAGGACCTGGTCGAGGCCATAGCGCTTGCCCACGATCTTGGCCATACGCCGTTCGGACATTCCGGTGAAGATACCCTTTCAACGTTGATGAAAGAACACGGCGGGTTCGATCATAATTCCCAGGGTCTCCGGGTGGTTGATGAGCTCGAGGAGCGTTATCCGGAATTCCCGGGGTTAAATCTTACGGCCGAGGTCCGAAGGGGGATCATCCGCCATTCCACCCCGTTCGATATGGAGAGAATGGGCAAGGCGCATGTGCCGGGGCCATGGCTTCTCGAGATCCAGGTGGTTGACATTGCGGACGAGATAGCGTACAACAACCACGATCTGGATGACGGGTTAAAAAGCGCGCTTCTCGTCGAAGACGATCTGTCGGGTGTATCTCTCTGGGGAGAGGCCTACGCGGCTGTCGGCGGAAAAAAAGAAATACCGAACCCGGAGATCCGGCGGATACAGATCATACGCAAATTGATAGACCTTCAGGTGTCGGATCTGCTTCAAAATACGGCGGCGGTTATCGATTCATTGCGATTGAAGAAGGCGGGAGATATTCCCGGGGGCGGCGGCAAGATCGTTTGTTTTTCAGAAGGAATGGAGGAGAGGCGTGTTTTTTTAAAAAAACTGCTTGTAGACAGGTTGTATAAGCATTACAGAGTGGTTCGCATGTCCGGCAAAGCGTCACGTTTCTTGAAAAGTCTCTTTGAGATATATTGTGCCGATCCCGATCAACTTCCACCCGGGGCAAAAGAGGCCATGCGGGTAAGGGGAAAATATCGCGCGATATGTGACTACATTGCGGGGATGACCGACCGCTACGCGCTTGATCAATACAAAAGGCTTTTTGAGCCATATGAGAGGGTATAGCACATGAAGAGAGAGAAACTGAAATATTACCGGGCACTATTCACACGGCTTAACGCGAGTTGGGACTTTCGCAAGGAAGTTTCGGCTTTCGGCAGATTTTTTCATGATCCTGTCTGGGTGATGGTGTCGCTTGTTCACCACAGCAAGATGGAGATAACGAAGCAGAGGTTGTTGGCCCATATTCGTGAACAGGCGTATGGGCACAAAATAGGCGTTCGGGATAAGAACAAGATCTTTGCTGTGGTGAAATCCGCCCGGAGGAAAAAGACACTGGAAGTTTTTGCCTATGGCGATAATTACCACGGTTTGTGTTATCCCCTGAAGGTTGAGGGGGACGTCTTTGGTTTCATTTTACTAGTGGGAATAAAAGGCGGGATATCCGCGAATATGCGCGCTATCTTTCAATCTTTTTCAGACACGATAGTCAGGGAGACGCAGAAGGAGATAGAACTTGCGGAGCTGAACGAAACGATACGTCCACGGGCCATAGCGCTCTCAACTGTTCATACCGTTCACAGACTCATGAGTTCCAGCCTTAGCTTAAATGAGCTGTTGTCGAGAATAGCCCGGCTCGCGCTTCAGGTGATCAAGGCCAACCGATGTTCTATAAAATTGCTGGACAAAAAAGGCAAGACCCTGTTGCCGAAGACGACCGTTGATCTGCGCAGGAAAAAAGCCAAACTAAAAAAAGTGGAGATCGGCAAATATGCCCCCGGGAAAGCCGTGAAAAAGGCCCGGACGATACGCGGAAAAAGCTACCTGGCGACGCCGCTCATAGAAGAGGATGTTGTGGGCGTGATAACACTCTATGATAAGCTTGATAATACGCCGTTCACCGCGTATGACGAAGGTATCATGAGGACAATGGCGGAGCAGGCGGTGATCGCCATAAAGAATTCACTTTTATTTCGTGAGCAGGAAAGCCTTACAATGAGCAGTATCCGGTGTATCGCGATGCTCCTAAAGGCCAGGCCGGCCGGGGGGGGCAGCGCGGCGGCGTCATTTCTGAAACTTATCAGCATAATCGGCCGCAAATTCCAGATGAACGAAAGCGAGATCAAAATGATCCAGTACGCGGCTATGCTTCACGATGCCGGACAGATGAGTATTCCGGACAAGGTTTTGATGAAAAAAGGCGGATTGACCGGTGAAGAGCTGGACATTGTAAAAACACATCCCCGGAAGGGCGCCAATATTTTGTCAAAGTCAAAACATCTAAAACCCATTGTTCCGATCATTTTGTATCATCACGAAAATTACAATGGGACAGGATATCCGAAAGGCTTGAAGAAGGAGGAGATTCCATTGTCTGCCCGTGTAATGGCGGTTGCCTCCGCGTTCGAAGCGATGATACTGGAAAAGCCGTATCGAAAAGCTCTTTCCATCAGCGCGGCAGTGGAAGAAGTGAAAAAGAATTCCGGAGTCCAGTTCGATCCTAAAGTGGTCGATGCTTTCTGCCTGGCCGCGAAACGTAAAGATGTCCTTAAACTTCTAAAAAAAGAGTTCAAGCGTAAGAATAAGAGACCGGGAAAGCCATGATGTTGTTTAAAAAAATGAAGCGTCCTGTTGTTGTTTTTTCGGTTTGCTTCGTGTGTCTTGCCGCGGGGCTTTACTTCGCGTTTTCGCGTGTTGATCAAATCGCCATATTTTTGGCCGGGCGTCTTGCCGGTATACATGTATCCTGCGGAGCCAGGAGGGGTAATTCGTTAACGTCAGTATACATCCGTGAGCTTGAGATAAATTCGCCGAAAACGGGATTCACGATCAACGCGGAAAACGCTGTATTCCGGATCCGGTGGGATGAATTGAGGGGTGAAAGAAGGCTTGTTTTCGATTGTCAGTTGAAAGGGGTTCGGTTCAATGTTGGCACGGACAAAAGGGTGGTGGGTGGTCTCGGTTCGTCGCTTGACGCGCTGATAAGGGTGCCTTTCGATTCCAGGTGGAAGTATCGATCCATAACTTTTACAGTTCTTGTTGATAAGGGCAGTGTATCCGTTCGGCCCTTTGACGCTGTTTCCGATAATGTTGTTGTTGGGGGAGGAAGCGACTATCGGCCCGAAAACGGGGACGCTATGCTGGATATGCGCATGTCATTTTCGCCGGCTATTTCGGCTGGTCTGATAGAGAATTTCGGGCAGATGTTTCTCACCCCCGAAAAAGACGGATGGTATGGGACGTCTCTGACATTGGAAGGCAATCTCAAGACAGGAGCATTTCACCTGCTCTCCGACAGGATAGAGATAAATATCTCCCCATCAAAGTTTTTATCCGAAAAATGAGAAAGTGAAGTAAAAATTCGGCCTCTACAGAAATTCTTAACGCTTTTTATTCGATCTTTCGTGCCTCACAAAACTCGCCCATCCGCCGGCTTTTTGCTGTCGGAGGGCTCGAACATTTGTGAGTGTGGTATCTTGCTCTCAAGATCAAATAAAAAGCTAAATTTCTGTAATGAGTTCTCCGTTTTCACTTCACTTTCGCTATCTACTATTCGCCCTTAAAATCGTAGGGGCGCGGAAACCGCGCCCCTACGATTCGCGAGTTCCCATCACCCATCACTTCTCGCCCCTACGATTCACCCATCACCCATCACCGGGATGCCCCTTGCCCCTCGCCTCTTGCCTCTCGCCTCTTGCCTTTCAATCTGTGGACTGTCGACCGTTGACGATGCCATGTGCCTTGTGTCGTGTGCTCTTGTGCTCTCACCCGACATGAACAACCCTCTTGCGATTTTGTGATAATATGCTACAATGATTTCCGACATGACGGATGATCAGTTTCAGGACGACTTTTTTAACCACGCCTCTTCAGGCTGCGGGAAGCGGCTCGGCTTTAAGGCCGGATATCCGGTCGTAAGGTTTATGCCGCATGTTCGTATTCCGGTGGAATATGTCGTTGTTTTTGGGATAGCGATGCTTGTGTTACTGGTGGTGGCATACGCGGCCGGTGTCGAAAGCGGGAAGAGATCTGTTCCGGAACAACGACCGGCGGACATTGTGGTTATTGAGACCATGCCGGAATTGACGAAAGACGCGGGAAGCACGGATATCTCCGGATCCGGCGGGGAGACGCCGGATGAAGAAGGAGAAGAAAAGGCTGAGTCAGATGTAACGACGGACACATTAGAAACGAAGGAGACGCGGAAACCTTGGGAATTAAGCGTTTTAGGTGAAAAAGCAGTTGCTAAACCGGACGAGGCGGCCTATACTATACAGCTTGCGGCTTTTACGGAAAAGGAAAATGTTGAGAAGGAAACAGCGAAGCTGAAAGAGGCCGGCAACGATGCCGCGTATGTGAAGGTCGGCAAGTGGTACCAGTCTTATGTGAAGGGGTATAAAACCATCGGGGAAGCCCGGGGCGCAAAGGAAAAATTCATTGAGGAATACCAGGATTGTTACATCAGGAAACAATAGAAAGGGTACAACTAAAATATGGTGTAAGGAGGAATAGATGACACAACATCCCAGTTTAAAATTAGGCGATAGCGCGGGCAAATACCGTTCGGTGATAAAACGGCATGAGAAGATAAAAGAGCTTGTCGAAAAAGACAGATGGGACGAAGAAAAAGATTCGGTATACAAGCTCCCCAAAGTGAAGCGCGTTAAGTTTAAGGTCAAGAAAACCAAGGGTCCGGCCGAGGAAGAGGGCGCGGAAGGAGCCACGGCAGCAGTCAAGGAAGAAACTGCCGCGGCCAGACCCGAAGGCAAAAAGGATAACACGAGAAAAGCCAAATGATGACATTCGAGGAGTTTCAGCAGCTTGACCTGTCTGGTCCTTAAGAAAACTGTTCCGTCTCTCCGAAGATTAAATGATCCCTTCATTATGATAAAACCGGTTACTGCTAAAACCATGTCTGAAATTGACAGGAAGGCGCGGGATGAGTATGGTATTCCAGCGTCTCGTTTGATGGAAAATGCGGGGTTAGCCGTTGCGGAACACATAATTTCCGAGCTCAATCCTTTTCAGAACAAAAGAATAGCCATTTTTTGCGGTAAAGGGAATAACGGGGGGGACGGGTTTGTAATAGCCCGTCGCCTGTCGCAAGAATCGCCGGGAAGTCCTGCTGTTTTTTCATCCGGCGAGATCAATGACGGCGTGGGATGCGCACGTGATAATTACGATATCGCGAGGAAGGAAGGCATACCGATATTTCCCTTGACCGATTTTTTGTCAGCAGGATGTCACCGTGAAAAATTTTCAGCTGTGATCGATTCCATTTTCGGAACGGGATTTCACGGAGAGTTACCCCCGAAAGTGTCGGCCATAGGAAGGATCATCAACGGGATGGATATCCTGTGTTATGCGGTGGACGTTCCCTCCGGGTTGGACGCTACCACCGGTCTGGCTTCCGAAAATTGTATAAAGGCAGATCAGACAATTACATTCGGTTTTCCTAAAACCGGATTTTTTGAGAAAGACGGCCCGGTGGTTTGCGGTAAAGTCATCGTGCGGAATATCGGTTTTCCTGAAGAACTGCTGGATAAGTATCGAAATTGAATGAACTTGCCCCATCACCCTTGCTAATTTTGCCTTTCATAAGTTTTTGTGCTATAGTTACGTATCATGAAGAAGATAAGAGTGTCTCTCGGCGAAAGAAGTTATAGTATTCTGGTTGGGCGCGGGGCGGTTGCCCGGTTACCCGGCGTTATCAAGGAGATGAAATTCACCGGTCCGGTCATTTTCATAACAGACCGTAACGTTCTCACAAGGACTGCTCCTTTGATCCCGCCGATCGTACGCAAACTTTCGAATGAAGTATACCGCGTCATAGTGCCTCCCTCGGAACTGTCGAAGTCCGTGGCGATATATCAGGATATTGTTCAAAAGATCGCCAAAAAGACCCGGATGCATAGGCCGCTGATAGTCGCGCTTGGCGGTGGAGTTGTGGGGGACCTGGCGGGATTTGTCGCCGCGACCTACAGGCGGGGTGTACCGTTTATCCAAGTTCCGACCACTCTTCTTGCTATGGTCGATTCCGCGATAGGCGGAAAGGTGGGGGTGGATCTGCCTGAAGCAAAGAATTTGATAGGCGCGTTCAAACAACCGCGCGTTGTTCTGATGGATCCGGACTTTTTAAGCACACTTCCGGCACGGCAATTGCGCAACGGTCTTGCGGAGATCATCAAATACGGGATCGCGAGCAACCGTACATTTTTTGACTACCTGGACGCGAATGTGAAAAAGGTCCTTTCTCGGGACAAGAAAGTCCTTGAAAAAGTCATCTGCGAATGCGCGGCGATAAAGGCGGGGATAGTAAAGGACGACGAGTTTGACCAAAAAGACATCAGAATAGTGTTGAATTTTGGGCATACGCTGGGACACGCTATAGAAGCCGCCTCGAAATACTCGGATGATTTTAATCACGGTGAATCAGTGGCCATAGGAATGGTTATGGCGGGCGAGATCGCCTTAAGGCTTGAAATGTTTAAGGCGGATGATCTTGACAGGATAAAATGCCTGGTGCGAAATGCCGGCCTGCGTTTCGTAGCGCGAAATGTCCCATTTAAAGAAGTGGTGAACGCCTTCCTCCATGACAAAAAATTCACCGCGGGAAGCAATCGCTTTGTCCTGCCGGTGCGGATCGGGTCGGTTAAGGTTGTTGAAAATATTCCTGAATTCCTCGTCAAGAGCGTGATCCGTCAATACGTCAAATAAAATGAAAGAAATGAAATAGAGGGGTTTGCGGTATGCGGTTCGCGTTAAAATGGTATTAACGCATGCGAAGATCAAACTTATCTTCACCGGAACTTATTTTCACTACATCAGGAAGGATATTGTCCACAGTGAATTCACCAACCGCGTCTCCTTTTTCGACTATCCGTCCGTTCAATATGGCTTGAGGTTTTGAAGGAGAGTACATTATTCCGCCAAGCGCCGGTGGGGTTTTTTGGATGACAGGGCCGGAAAATGCTTTCTGTTCTTTAATTATGCCCTTTGTCATATTTGCCCCGGTTACCGGTACGCGGGAGACGATGCCGCTTGCGTGTTGGTTCCGGTATAGCAAAGCGGCACCGGAGAGAACGAAGATAGCAAAGGCTATTGCGGCATACAAAAGGATCTTAGATCGTCGGTATGCGGCAGAGGCCGGGGAATGGCGGCTTTCCGGCACAAGGGTACTGTCGTCTTCGCTTTTTAAGAAGATATTTTCGGCCCGTTTTGATTGGGCCTTTTTTAAGGCCTCGGAAATAATGCTCATATCAGACAGCGGCAAGAGTTACGTTGCCCTTTAGCTCCTCAATGCTGGTTTGAATTATGGAACGGTCTATAACCGAAGCATTTTTGACGAATCCCAGCAAAAGGGATTTGTCGCAAATTATGTTGATCACCCTGGGTATTCCTTCGGAGTAGGCCGCGATAAGCCGGACGGCGTCGTCGCTAAAAGTCACAGTGTCCATCGAACCGGCAACCCGCAGACGATGTTTAATGTATTCCTTAACTTCCTCCGACCTCAATGCCTGAAGATGGAAATTGACGGCGATCCGTTGCCGCAATTGCGCGAGATCAGGGGAATTCAGCTTTTCACGTAACTGTGGCTGTCCGACAAGGACTATCTGCAGGAGTTTCTCTTTTTCAGTCTCAAGATTCGACAACATGCGTATCGACTCAAGGGCAGGGTTGCGGAGATTTTGAGCCTCATCGATAATGAGGACTACGTTTTTGCCGATATTCAGTTGTTCAAGAAGAAACTCGTTTATCTGCCGGTAAAAGGTTATTTTATTTCGACGTCCCGGGATTATATCAAAATCTATCATTATCGCTTCAAGAAGCTGTATTTCTGGCAGGTTAGAATTAAAAACAAGCGATGTTTTTGTGCTGGTCTCGAGGCTGTTCAGGAGGGAGCGGCAAAGTGTAGTTTTTCCGGCGCCGATCTCCCCGGTGATTTCTATAAAACCTTTTCTTTGCTCAATGCCATAGCGCAGGTGATTCAATGCCTCTTTGTGCGTATCGCTCAAATAAAGAAAGCTGGGGTCGCTGGTGACATTGAACGGGTTCTCCCGGAATCCATAATATTCATAATACATGGACACATTATAACACCTCGTAAATACAGGGTCAAGGGGCAGGACGCAAGACGCGAAACGCGGAACGACATGAGGCATGACGCAAAGCGGGGTTCCCCCGCCCTGAAACGTCTATTTCACATTTCCCGCTTGTCAGAACGGGTATCATAGTGTATTCTACTATGTATCATGTTATGGGAAGGTATAGACAAACGCAAATTTCCACGCATCAATTATAGATGCCGTATTCGGGTGTCAAGTCGCGGCAAAGAAGAAGTATTTGAAACCTTTACGGAAAATATAGGGGTCGGGGGTATTTGTGTTATTTTGAGGAAAGAATTCGATCTATTTAAAACGGCAAACCTGGATCTTTACCTCAGCGAGAAAGAAGGGCCTATATCATGTCAGGGAACCATTGTGTGGGTGATCCGGCGGAAACTGCTCAACAAAAAAGATGTGAACGAATATGATGTTGGGATAGAATTTACGGACATTGCGGACAAAGATAAGGTAAAGATCGCGGGTGTGGTCAACGATGTGTTGACCGCGTGAGCTTGACAACGAAAAATGGGTATGATATACTCAAGACGCAGGTAACGAAGAACAATTTAAAGGGGGGTGAAAGCGATTATGAGAGCTTTTAAAATGGTGGTGGTTTGTTTAATGGTGGTAGCCATGCTGGGCATGGCTACGCAGTGCTATGCACAGGATCCTGCGAAAAAACTTGGCAGGGGACTTGCTAACATACTGACCGGGTGGGTTGAACTTCCGAAGAACATTTATGACACAAGTGTTGAAGACAATGTTCTGGCCGGTATAACTATGGGGCTTGCGAAGGGTATTGGCATGTTCATAGTTAGAACAGGAGCTGGCGTATATGAGGTGGTAATGTTTCCGTTCCCGATACCGGAAGATTATCAGCCTGTCCTGGAACCCGAATTCGTGTTTAGCGAATAATATGATCCTGGTGGCAAAAAAAGGGGCGAGTAATTTCGCCCTTTTTTTTTGGCCGCGTATTTTAACTGGACAAACTGCGCCTTTGTATGTATTATAGCGATACCCAGTTACACTTGGGACGTGTATTTGAGTGCGGGATGACCGAACAATATTAGCAGGGAGCCATATGAAAGAAAAACGCAACTATATGAGATTTGATGTCTTAATGGACGCCTTTTTTGGAAAAAATAATGAGCGGAAGCGCGTGACTGTCAAGAATTTCAGCAGGGATGGACTGGGGGTCGCGAGCGGGGAAAGTATTCGTCAGGGAGAGGACGTTGAGATAGAAATGATGATACCGGGAGACAATATACCGGTCATAGTGACGGGCGAGATCGCCTGGACGGTTCCGCAAAGGAGTGGATCGAGCGGACATGAAGGCGGAGTAAAGATAAAAAAGATAAAAAGTGATGATCGTAGCCGAATGCTGAATTATATCTATTCCAAATGGATGAAGTCGAAGACAGGTAGTAAAACGGAGGAAAAATGAGTAAAAGTGACGACCGGAAGGCAAAGAAAACTAACGGTGAAAGTGACGCCAAAATAGAAGAGAAACCGGTGGAAGCGGAAGAAAACGTGGTTGAACAAGAAGAGCAGACACCGGCTGAAGAAGCGAAAGCCGAAGAAGCACCGGCCGAAGAAGCGAAAGCCGAAGAAGTACCGGCCGAAGAAGCGAAAGCCGAAGAGGTGTCTGAAAAAAAGGGTTTTCAGCCAAGGAGTAAGACATCACAAAAACCAACCGAATGTGCGTCTTGTGGAAAGACATTCGCGAAAAAAATATGGTACTATCGAAATGACGCGTTTTATTGCAACAAGAAATGCTATCTGAAAAAGGCCGAAGCCGATAGAAAGAAGGCCGAAGCCGATAAACAGAAGGCCGAAGAAGATAGAAAGTAGGGGCGCGGTTTCCGCGCCCCTACGATTCACGCGTCAATACACAACACATAACGCTGGACACACAACGCGGGACGAGATGTCGTTCCGCGTTCCGCCTCTCGCCTTTCAATCTGTGGACTATCGACCGTTGACCGACGGACTATTTCGCCCCTTGACCCTATATTTACGAGATGCTATAATACTCTCAACATGAGCACAGATTGCGTTTTTTGCGGCATAAGAGACAAAAAGATACCCGCTGATATTGTTTTTGAAGACGATCAAATGATCGCTTTTAAGGACATTACCCCGCAGGCGCCGGAACATCTTCTGATAATTCCTAAAAAACATATCAGATCATTTAATGATCTTTCTGATGACGATGCTGTGATGTTAGGCAAGACGTTCGTTAAGATCAAAGATATTGCCAGGGGGTTATCGATCTCAGAAAGCGGATACAGGATTGTTGTTAATTGTAACGGTGATGCCGGACAGGAAGTTTTTCATTTGCATGTGCATCTCCTGGGCGGTCGAAAGTTCACCTGGCCTCCGGGATGATCGGTTGAGAGAAGTCAAAAAAAAGGAAAGGTAACATGGGAAAAAGAATTGATCGAAGAAAAGAGAGCAGAAAGGACAGCGCGGAACGGCGGAAGTTCCCCCGCATAGAGGATAAGGGAATAGAGGTGCAGCTTAAAGGCGAAGGGTTCGGAATTATAACCCAAAGCCTTGATGTCAGCGCGAGTGGAGTATATTGCAAGATCACCAATCCTATCCCGTTGATGACCCGGCTCGACATAGTCCTCGCTTTGCCGGGCAAAAAAGCAGGTTCCGCGCCTCTCCTTCTTCACATTGAAGGTGTTGTTGTGAGGGAACATCCCGTTGTGAAAGATGGCAAGACAGTGCATTATGATGTTGCGATATTTTTCAACTTCCTTAAGCCGGGCGATAGGGAGAAATTGATCACTTACATTAACCACCAGTTATAGTAGCCCACATGGTCATTACGAAAACTTTGAGGATCCAGACTCGCGGGGACACGGATATTCTGGATATAACTCCCGATTGCGGGGAACTTGTTCGCGCATCCGGTCTTAAAAGCGGGGTGTTGACTGTTTTTAGCCCGGGCTCAACAGGAGGCATTAGCACAATAGAATATGAGCCGAATCTTGTTAAGGATCTTAAGGAAGCGCTTGAGATGTTTGCCCCCTCGGGAAAGGCCTATGAGCATGGCAAGACATGGAACGATGACAACGGTTCTTCACATATCCGTTCGACTATGATGGGACCGTCGTTTTCTGTGCCGTTTGTTGATGGGGAGCTGACCCTTGGAACGTGGCAGCAAATAATTTTTTGCGATTTTGATACCCGGCCGCGTGGACGCGAACTGGTATTGCAGGCGATCGGGGAATAAAGACCACTATGGGTGCCGAACTCAAACAAAAACCGGTTAAATTATTCACGAGTATTATTTTCAGGGACGAAGGGATCCTTGAAAATACGGAGCGGAAACTTGAAAAAAAATACGGTAAGATCGAATTTGTTGTTTGGCGCGGATCTTTTGATTTTACGGATTACTACTATCCGGAGTTTGGCCGGCCCCTGCGGCGAAAACTGATCTGTTTTAAGAAAACGATCGATCTTATCGATGTTTGTAATGTTAAACGTGTCACAAATCGAATAGAGGATCGAACCCGGATAAATGAAAAGCGGAATGTGAATATAGATCCCGGGTACGTTACCGAAGCTAAAATGGTTCTCTTAACGACGAAAGATTACTCGCACAGAATATACGTGGGTAAAGGGATATTTGCCGAGAGTACATTGTTTTATCGGGACGGAAGTTTTCGATCGTGGCCGTGGACATATCCGGATTACGCTCAGGCAGAATTGATATCGTATTTTAATAAAGTTCGAGAACTTTACAGAAAAGTTTGATAGAGGGATAATGATCAAAAACAAGCACTTCAAAGTTATTCTTTTTTCCTCCTTTATTGTCGTGGTGGTTATGTTATCGGTACTGATCGGATATGGCATTTACCTCCAATGGAAAGAAGATGCCGGCGCCGCGCAATACCAGAGTTTTCTGCGCAAAGTGACCGCCGGGATGTGGAGGGACGAAATTGTGATATACAACGCGGCAGTTAAACCGGGTGAAGATGACGGGGCATCCGGGATGCCTGAAGGTATGCCGGTGCTTGATGGGAAGATAAGAAATAATTCCGGCAAGACAATAACTTCAATGATGCTGGAGGTGGTATTTTCACGTCCGGATGGGTTTGTGATCTACCGTGACTGGTTTTATCCTCTCGACCGGGATGTTTTGAGCCGGTCTCCCTTTTTTTCAGGCAGGAAGAGAAAGGGTGCGGTGCTGGCGGCCGGAGAGTACATGTCGTTTCGACACGCCATCGGAAACTGTCCATCCGCGATATTGGAGCAGATACACACAAAAGGTGTTTTCGCGAAGAAGGGACGGGGCGAAAATATACAATTTGACATATCGGTTCGTGAATTGAGCGTATCATGAAGAGATTCACCGTATTGTTTACCATATCAGTGTTGCTTATAGCGGCGCTTGTTGTTCTGGCGTTCGTGTACATCTCCGTTACGAGCCATCAAACGTTTAACTATGAATTATACTCTTCCGGTCACTTGTATGGCACCGTCAGGATAGACAGGTATGTTACAGAAGACAAGGTGATCTACAAGGGCGCGGAAGATCGTTCGGGTGGCCTCGGGTATCCTTTCGAGCGGCAGGAGCTCTATCTAAAAAGAAAAACCCTTCTTCCGGTGAGGTATTATGATGAGGCAATGGGACGAAAAGGGGCGGTTCGGTCAATTTCCATAAATCAGGCCGGCGGCGAGACAGATATGTTATACCTGCGTCCTCCCGCGTTCCTTGAACTCAAAGGATTAGTGACAGGAGAAAAGACCACACTGTTCTCACCGTACAATGTAATGCTGTATATGCCTGTAATGGATCAATACCACTATTGGCGGAAAGGGGTGCAGTTTTTTGAAGTGATGATACCTGTTGATGCGCCTATTCCGGTTTTGCGAGGCAAGATAGAGGTGAGGTATACAGAGGACGCGTATGTGCCGGTAATGGGAAAAAGGATAGAGACTGAACGTTTTATCGTAGCCGGAGATGGGATCCCGGAAGCGATCGTAGATATGACAAAGTATGCTCACGCGCTGGTTTCTGTGGAAATACCCAAAATGAAAAGCAGGGCCATCCTTACGGAATTGCCCGGTAAGATAGAAAAATTAATCAATCAGTTCGCGCGAGAGTTTATTCCTGTTCAATCTGACACGGCCGCCCCGGCGGCGCGCGGCGCGGCGAAAGCGGCTTTGTCCGAACTGGCAAAAAAGGTTAAACGGGAAAATGTTTTTTTTGAAAGCGGAGGATCGCTGCTTTCCGGATGTCTGATGGTGCCTGAAGGAGATGGCCCTTTTCCGGCTGTTGTTTTTGTTTCAGACGACGGGCCGGTTACGCGTGGTGAAGAATCTTTGTTGGGATCGATTGCCGAGGCCTTTTGCGCGAAGGGCATAGCCGTCTTCAATTTTGACGATCCCGGGCAGGGAAAGAGCCAGGGGGTTTTTAGGGAGCTGGACGACGAGAGGCACCTCGAAAATATCAGAGCGGCGTTTGCTTTTGTCGGAAAACATCCACTTGTCGCGAAGGATAATATTTCACTGGTAGGTTTTCGAGGAGGCGGATACCTCGCGGCCAAAGCCGCCAGGAAAGAGATCTCGGTCGCCGGCTCAGTTATTCTGGGGCTACCTGCAACGTTCTCCGGGGATGGCGCGGGGCGTGACGCGGGAGAAAAATATATCTACGCTTATGTCAAAGCAGCCGATCTCGGGCAGTTTGACCCCGGCTACATAAAGACCATTAATGATCTTGTTCAAAACCAGATGGAAAATGTAAGGAAGTCGGGGGATGACATCGTTTTTTTTATGCGCAAAGAATTACCGGTTAAGGCGTATCGCGAATATTTGTTACGAAAACCGTATGCCGAGATCGTAGCGTCCGAAAAGCCTCTTTTGGTAGTTTTTGGAAAGGACGACACAAATTTTTACTCGGGGCTTGATGATAAACTGAAGTCCATGTTCTCTGAAAAGCAAAACGTGAAAATAGCGGTATTCCGCTCGCTTGGCGCGCATATGGGGGACATGGAATGGTATGATAAAAAATGGCGTTTTAGGGTTAACCCGGAGATACCGCGTCTTGTAAGTGGATGGATAAAAAAGAATCTTCCTGATGAGGCTTCAGGAAAATGATGGACGGGGAGATATATTTTTATCGTGACATTTTTATCGTGGCGAGTTGACTTACATCAACACATATGCTATATTTTCATAAGAAAAGACATCCTATGGTTTAAATTTATCGCCTTACGCGTTTGCATGAGGCCTCACTAATAATAAAAAGGAGGGTGTACGATGAAGAAATTTTTGGTGCTTATCCTTGTGGTAGCTTTCGCGTTTACCTGTACCGCCGTGTTCGCGCTTGAGAAACCGGTGGCTGAGGTAGCTGGTCAGGAAAGCCAATATCCCGCGGGTCCCATGCAGAAACTGGGAAGGGGTATCGGGAACATGGCTCTTGGCTGGACCGAACTTCCCAAGGGTATAATAAACCAGACAAAAGAGACCAATCTGCTTCAAGGGCTGATCTTCGGGACATTGAAAGGCGCGTGCCAGACCGTTGCGCGAACAGTCTCCGGGATCGCGGATGCGGTTACCTTTCCGTTCCCGGCCTACGACAAGTCAGCGATCTCGCCGGCTTTTGATTTTCCGGCCCCGGCCACTGAATAAGATGTTTGCGTTTAGCAGCAGGTAAAAAACGAGCGATTTATTGAACAGATCGCTCGTTTTTTATCATCGGGAGCGCTAATAAGGCGTTTACATAACGAGTTATTGACGCCTTGACGCCTGTATGTTATACTCACTCGGAAAAGAGGAAGGGTTTTATGAGACTGAAATTGCCGGAGAGACGGAGGTTTATCCGCATAGAGGTGCCCATGCGGATCAAGATCGAGGGGGATGGCTGGTTGGAGGAAGCTACAACCAGGAACATTTCGCCGATCGGCATGAGGTTTGAGACCGCTCGTGAGTTCAAAAAGTCAGAGATCCTTAATTTGGTCATGTATCTGCCGTCATCCGGGGATAATTCCATCCGCGTTAAGGGTAAGATCGTCTGGCAGCGGAAGACATCCCTGGAGGATAACGCTCCTTATGACGTTGGCCTCGAAATAACGCATATTGAGGATGAAGGGAAGAACGTGCTATTGAAGTATTTGTGTGATCTGCTGTACGATTCGTCATATCATTCTGATTAACGGGTTTTTGGAGGTTGAATTGAAAAATCATTGGATGATCGTTCTGATTGTCGGGTGCGGGATATTAGCCGGATGCGCGGATATGGATATTCCGACACCTACAACAATATTAAAGGAACCGATAGGGCCTAATGCCGCGAGGCACGGTATGTCCAAAGATCGTGTTATTTCGTTGTACGGTGAACCCGCTTTCAAGAGCATGGTTTCTTCCCCTGACTGGGATGCTCCACGTGAAGAATGGTTTTACACCGCACGGATCAGCGGCCTTCCGGTGAACTCCGAATATCTCGCGAAAGATCTCTATCTCTATTTCGATGGCGGCTCACTAACAAATGTCAGCTATAAGCCCTTGGGAAAAGAAGAGAAAAAAACAGGGAGTTAAAAGAACCATGTTGAGAATACTGTGTAAATCAAAGATAACGAATGCTTTTATAACCGATAAAATTCAACATCACTCCGGAAGTATAGGGGTGGACAAAGCTATACTTGAGGACGCGGATCTTCTGCCGGGCGAGCAGGTTCAGGTGTTGAACATGGATAATGGTGAGCGTTTTGAGACATACGTAATCGAAGAGAAGGAAAGATCAGGCAAGATTGTCCTTTACGGGCCTGCTGTCAGAAAGGGTGAGATAGGAGACGAACTTGTCATCCTGTCGTATTGCCTCCTGGAAACTAAGGAGTGCCACAATCAGAAGCAGCGCCTTGTCTCTCTTGCTAAAAATAACCAATGCAAAAGCAAATAGTGGATCCGCTTGACCTTAAGACATATCCCGCTGCCTGCCTGCGAACCAAAACGGTGGACGTAAAAGATTTTACGGAGGAGACAAGAGGGATGGTGCGTGCGATGGCGGATCTGATGTATAAGAATCAGGGTATCGGCTTGGCGGCCCCGCAGGCCGGATTAGGGTTAAGCATAGTGATCGTTGATGCCGGATGCGGGCTTAAAGTTTTCATAAACCCAAAGGTGGTTAAAAGATCTCGTGAAAAGGATACGCTGGAAGAGGGGTGCCTCAGCCTCCCCGGAGTCGGTGTGAATGTGGCGCGTCCGAAAGAAATAGAAATACGCGCGAAAGACCGGGACGGGAATGTTGTTTCAGGAAAATTTGATGGATTGGAGGCGAAAGCCATCCAGCATGAGATAGATCATTTGTACGGAAAATTGATAATAGACTACATGAATCCGGTCGCGCGTTTTATTTCGGCCGGACGGTTTAAGCGCGAGATGCGAAAAAAACGGTTCGGAGACACGATAAAAGTTCTGTAAAACGACTCGTCCCGTCATTGCGAGGGCGGCAGCGAACGAAGCAATCTCCTGGAAATGACGATGGAAACACGCGTTTTGCATGAGGCATAGACACGATAAAAAAGGAGGAGAGGAACATGGTTAAAATTTATAGAGCTATGGTGTTCGTTTTTGTGCTTTTTTTTGCCGCGGGAGTCATTATGCCATTTGCTTTCGCGCAAAAGCCTGAAGATGAAAGTGGTTTAAAAGAGGGCGCGAAAGCCGCCGGTGGCGGTGTGAAAACTGTTTGTGACGCGGCTGTTAACTATCCGGCGAATCTTGTTAACGATTCTGTCAACGTTGTTGGCACAGCCGCGAAGAACGCGGCCGGCATGGTGGTGGATACCGGTAAGGCGGCCGGTGAGACACTTACTGGTGATTTCAAAAAAGCTCCCGGGATCGTGACGGCCCCGATAAAGGGAACCGCCAATACTGTTGGTTTTGCTGTCAGGGATACAATAGAAGCGCCGATGAAAGCCGGCAAAACAACCGGGGGCGAGCACCGCGCGAAACGAAGCCGCGGACAGAAATAATACGGACTTCATAGACAGATCGTGATAATACTACTCATTGCCATATGTATTGGTTTTTCCGCTTTTTTTTCCGGTTCTGAAACGGCTTTTTTGTCGCTTGGTAAGGTGCGCTTCAAACGTATGGAAGATTCGCCGCACCCCGCGTCGAAAAAGGTCATTTTTCTCTTGTCCGATCCACACAAATTACTCATAACGATACTCATTGGCAACACATTTGTGAATATAGCCGCGAGCGCTATGCTCGCGACGTGTTTTTATGGGTATTTTGGTGAGCGTGGCGTTGTGATCTCCATTCTGGCAATGACGGTCCTTATCCTTGTATTCGGAGAGGTTACCCCCAAAATGCTCGCTTTTTCTCGAGCAGAATCGTTCTCCTTTTTTGCCGCGGCCCCACTGAGTTTCTTTGAACGTCTTTTTTTTCCGTTCCGGTATGTTCTTGACCATATCTCGACCGGATTACTGAAAGCAATGGGCATTGAAATAAGATCCGAGAAACCCCGAGTAACAGAGCAGGAGATAAGGTATTTATTTTCCGTGGGAGAAAAAAGAGGAGTTGTAAAAGAGAAAGAAAAAGACATGATCTACAACGCTCTCAAATTAAATGACCTGAACGCTGCCGATATTATGACACCGAGGATCGATGTCATGGCGCTTGATATGACGAAACCCCTAAACGAATTGACGCTCAAGATCAAGGAGTCGAAGAAATCACGGCTTCCGGTGTATATTCACGATATCGACAATATAGTCGGTATTGTTCACGCGAAGGATTTTCTTATTGACAACGCCAAACCTCGGAAGAAAATGGTGAGAAAGGCCTATTTTGTCCCGGAGAGTATCCGCGTGGATGATCTGCTCGGTAATTTGCAGAAAAAGAGGATACATATGGCAGTGGTTACCGACGAATATGGGGTTACTTCCGGGGTTGTGACTATCGAAGACATTATCGAGGAAATAGTCGGGGAGATCGCGGATGAACTTGATTTTGAGCCCGCGAGGATACGTAAGATCGACAGAAAGACATTTGAGGCGGACGGCCGGGTCCACATAAACGACATAAATGACGAGATCGGTGTTGGCATCAAAACGGACGAAGTCGACACCGTCGGCGGTTTTGTTATATTGAAACTGGGACGGATCCCCGCGTCAGGGGATAGCGTTACCATAAACGGTTATCTACTCACAGTCGGAGATGTTTCAAAGAACAGGATAACCGGCTTGAAGATCGAAAGAATTGAAGGGGAGGCATAGTAAGAGGGATGATAACCATTTACGCCATTACCGCTTTGTTTGCGATCGCTGCCCAGGCTTTTTTTACGGCAGGGGAGATGGCGTTTACCTCCGTGAATAGGATCAAGCTCAAGGGACTCGTCGCGTCGGGAGATCAGAAGGCAGTGAAACTGGACGCTTTTTTATCCGGGAAAGGGGCATTCTTGGGGATCACTCTCGCCGGCACAAATCTTTCCGTGATAATATCTTCCGCTTTGGCCGCGCGGGTATTTGCCGAATATTTCCCCGCGCGGTATTCCCCTATGATAGTAACGGCGGTCATGGTTCCCATTACACTGGTGGTGGCGGAAATAATACCAAAGATCATCGCGCGCCAGTTTGCCAATCAGCTGGCATTGAACCTCATGGCTCCGCTAAAGGGTTTTAACCGGTTATTTAGTCCTTTGATCACCGCCGTGAACTGGATAGCCGGCGTGTTGCTGCGTCCGTTCAGAAAACATGCCCGGCCGTGGGATATGGATCTTACCATAAGAGACCTTAAAAGCCTTCTGCATTTCGGTCATGAAACAGGAGGAGTGGAAAAAGATGAATTTGAGCTCATACATAAGGTGCTTGACCTTGGCGCAAAAACAGTTTCCGGGAGCATGATCCCTTTATGCAGGGTACATTCCGCTGGCAAACATGAAACCGTCGGCGATCTAAAAAAAATAGTCGCGCTTGTCGGTTTTTCGCGAATACCTGTGTACGATAACGTTAAGAACAATATCGTCGGTATAGTGAATATCTACGATGTGCTTTTCGATATGGAAACCAATGTGGATACCCGGGGGATCGATGATTTCATACGCGATCCGATCCATGTTAAAGAAGATGATGGCCTGGATATAGCGCTTGCCCGACTCCGGCATCAGAGGCAGCCGATGGGAATAGTCACGAAAATAGACGGCGGGATAGTGGGGATCATAACGATCGAGGATATTTTAGAGGAACTGGTTGGGAATATTGAAGATACGTAGGGCGGGGAAGCCGCACACCGCAAAATGAACGAAAAGACATCTCGTCCCGCGTTATGTGTCCGGCGTTATACGTTGTGAATTAACGCGAACCGCAGGACGCGAAACGACATCCGCGCCCTGCAACTAATCACGGAGGAATGAATGAAAAGAATGTTTGTGGGTGTTGTATTGTTGATGCTGACAGCGTTTCTGGTTACCGGATGCGGCGCGACCATTCACGGTATGGTGGAGGATACCAAGCGGATCGGTGGAGGCGTGAAGACTATTTTTGTCAGGGACGGACAAAAGTAAAAGCCGTAATTAGTCCATCAAAAAGTTGCAATATTTGGTACATGAGGTATACTTGAGTAAGAGATGCGGGTAGAGAGTGAACCGTAATTAAACTGTTTGACGTGGAGGTGTAAGATGAGAGTTTTCACAATCGCGATCATGGCGCTCCTTATGTGTGGATTTGCTGTCGCGGCCGATGCCGCTGTTACTCAAAGGACAGCGACCATTGTTGAAATGGAAGGTACGGCCGAAGTGCAGATGCCCGACGCCGGGCAATGGATGGCCGCGAACCTTGGTATGGAACTTACCGAAGGTTGCAGGGTGCGGACCGAGACGGATTCGCTGGTGGTTCTCCAGCTCCATGGAGTGGATGCGGCGAACGTCGAGATAAAAGAAAGGTCCGAAATGAGACTGGCGGAATTTTTCGAGGATAAGGATGAAGCCACACAGAGGACGCTTCTTGACCTGGCGATCGGCGAGATCCTGATAACATCGAAGAAACTCCAGTCTGAAAAGTCCAAGTTCGAGGTCAAGACGCCGACTTCGATAGTCGGGGTCAGGGGCACCACTTTTTCAGTGTCCGTCGAAACGGAATAGTGAGGGGCGCAAAACGCAAGACGCGAAACGACGTCTCGTCCCGGGTTATGTGTCCTGCGTTATGCGTTAACGAACGCAAACCGCGAAACGCAATACGCGAAACGACATCTCGTCCCGCGTTGCGCGTCCGGCGTTACGAGTTGTGCGTTAACGATTCCCCCGCCCTTTTTTTATGCCCCATCGAATTGGATTATTTTTTATATATTCGCGAATACGGTTCAAATCAGATTCGTCGCGAATGACGTGTTCGTAAAAATTACGTTGCCAGAGTCGGATACCGGGTGTGTTGCGGTTTGTGTTAATTCGTTTTGTTGAAACCGTTTTAAATGCCCCGATCAATTGCCCCAATGGTTTACATAACGTAGGGGCGGCTCGCGAGCCGCCCTTTACAACGCGTGAGCCGCCCTTTGCAATTTTATCGGTCAACAATATTATCCCGTGTACATGATTCGGCATTACGATAAATTCATCCAAATCAACGTAATCATATTGATCCGCCAACCATAACCACGAACCATGAATAATTTTACCGATATCATTCATTACCATTTTACCATTTTTGATATAACCGAATACGTTTTGGCCGTAACGTAGGGGCGGCTCGTGAGCCGCCCTAAATAATGAGCCGCCCCTACGCGCGTGGTTATCGGAACATACCGTTATATAATACGCGCCTTGTCCGGTGTAATCGTAATTTTTTAATCTACTTGTTTTTCGTTTTCCCGGCATTGGTTTGACCCTCTACAATTGTAGACACAAAAACGACCGCGAATCTTTCAAATTATCTGCAGGGGCGAAAAATCTTCCGCCCTTTGTGATTCGTGAATGGTGAACGCGAAACGCGAGACGCAAGACGAAAAACGACATCTCGTCCCGCGTCGCGCGTCTGGCGTTACGCGTTGTGCGTTAACGCGAAACGCAAGACGACAAGGGTCAAGGGGCAACATAGTTTTTAGTTGTTAGTTTTTAGAGGTTAGTAGATGCCCTAAAAAGCAGAAACCAAAAGCCAGAAACCAGACACCACTGCTGACAACAAAAAGTTGACAATACACTATTTTTAGTGTATTATTGATATAGAAAAAAAGGAGAGTATGTACGAGGTAATAATGTACGAGGACAAAAAGGGGAATTGCCAGGCAGATGATTTTCTCGAAGGGATGCTCGTAAAGAGACGCGCGAAGATAGAGAAATGGATTGAGCAGCTGGAAAAGGAGGGACCGGATTTACCCAGACCGTATGCTGATATAGTACAAGGAAAAATCAGGGAACTTCGAGTACAGTTCGGTTCGGACAATTATCGCTTTCTGTATTTTTTCTTTGAGAAAAAGATAATCATTACTCATGGATTTTTTAAAAAAACAAAGAAAGTTTCTGTGAGTGAAATCAATAAGGCCACAAAAATAATGAAGGATTTTCTAAAAAGGATAAAAGAAGGAGAAATTCTGCTATGAAAGGGGCAAGAAGGTTCAAAGATAGGCTAAAAAGAGATTTGAAAGATCCGGAATTCCGCAAAGCGTTTGAGGAAGAGGAAGTATATGCGACTGTTGCCATTCAGATAGCGAAGATGAGGGAGAAAGAGGATTTAACACAGAAAGAATTAGCGAAAAGATTACATACAACGCAACAGACGGTGTCAAGATTAGAAGAGACGCAGAACAGGAGTTATTCTCTCAAGACGTTGATAAAAGTTGCAAGGGTATGTCACAAAAAAATAAAAATAGAGTTTGTAGGATAATTTTGCCCCAATGGTTTACATAACGTAGGGGCGGCTCGCGAGCCGCCCTTTACAACGCGCGAGCCGCCCTAAATAATGAGCCGCCCTTACGCGCGTGGTTATCGGAACATACCGTTATATAATACGCGCCTTGTCCGGTGTAATCGTAATTTTTTAATCTACTTGTTTTTCGTTTTCCCGGCATTGGTTTGACCCTCTACAATTGTAGACACAAAAACGGCCGCGGATCTTTCAAATTATCTGCAGGGGCGAAAAATCTTTCGCCCGTTGCTGCGATAATTAAGTATTGTGTCCCCGGAATTACTGCGCGGAAAAACATATCGCGACAATTAAAAAAGTAGTCTAATTTAAAAGAGAAACCGGGATATACTGATAACTCATGACGCAATACGCGAAACGACATCTCGTCCCGCGTCGCACGGGGCGGACACAGGGGAATTGCCCAAAAAAACATTGAGCGAACACGGCGGGGTTGTCCTGGAAATTATGGGTTATCGCTTTGGTACTGTTTCAAAGCCTGAATGTACAAAATCCTCGTCAAAAGCAAACGCTTTTTTTATATTCAATCCTTTCATCAAAGCAAAACTTGTGCAGTCCGTAAAGCTTAGTTTCTTATCGGAATATTTTTCAAATAGTTTGAACGCTTCTTGTTCTACTTCCTGATTCACATAATGTATCTGATATAATTTGCTCGAAAAGATATTCTTGCCAAAAGCGGTAGCGCTGGCATGTCCCGCGGTAATGCGGATTCTTGTTATTGCCTCATCAATAATATAGTTCGAAGAGTGAAACTTTGTCCTGGAATCTATCGTTTCCAGGAACCCGCGGGCTAAGGGGTGAAACTGGTCTTTACGGTTAGCTAAAGAAATAAACGCGCTGGTATCCACAAATAATTCCATTAATCGCCTCCATATAATCCACGATCATGGCGGCGGGATCCGTCTTCAATGCCATCATCATACATCCCCACTATTTTCCAGAAAGAATCCCTTTTGAACTGAGATGTACTCATTTGCCGAGACTTTCCGCCGACAATAGTCGCTGCCGCCTCTCTTATGAGTCGAGCTACACTTTTCCTTTCGCAAGCAGCTTTAATCTTCAGCTTTTTCAGGACCTCTTCCGGCAACCTGATGCTTGTAGTCACAAATGACATATGTATCACCTCCACCATTATTATATCATGATATCATTATATCGTCAATAAAACAGGGGGGGCGACATCTCGTCCCGCGTTACGCGCCGCAAGTGGTCAAGGCTCCTTTCGTGAGATGTCTATTTTGTCAAAATCCCTGTCGTAAGAATAAATGCCCGGAAGATCATTGGTAATTATCCACGCGGCGTTATAGGCGTCCATGTAATCGATTTTGTAACCGCTTAGCCGCCAAACACTGAAAGTGGTAAGAATAAGGTCCGCGTCGGGGATAACAATATTGGGGGTATTAAAAACTCTAAGCAAGCTATCCACGATTGCATCTTTCCCGAAAGTATAAGCGCTTTCTAAAACCCAGACAACTTCTGCTATTGTGAGATGGTTTAAAAGGATTTTTTCTTTTCCGGCAGCGACTTTTTTAAAAAGGGCCTCACATCTTTCCGCCTTTTTAGGGTCATCATTCGTGAAATATCTTATCAGGATATTCGCGTCCAAGAGATGTGTTTTATCGGTCATTTATGCCTTTTGGAGATAAATTGTTTTGTTTTGACTCTTTGTTTTTTGAGATCAGTGGAACCTTTTGCGTGTGGAACAACGCCGCGCAACTCCAGGATATTGCCGGAAATAGCGTTGAGTATAACCTGTTGCGTTTTAGGGTCCACCTGATAAATAATTTTATCCATGGGAGAAAGGCCCAGGAACTTCCGTATTTGTTTTGGTATAGTTGTTTGCCCTTTTTTTGTTAATGTCGAAGAGGCCATATTTACTCCTTACTTTTATAGTACACCTTAAATTATACATTACGCATTACATTTTGTCAAGTCCTAGCCGTGATTTTCGTGGGATTTGAATCGTGAATGCGAGCCGCCCTTTACAAATTTATCGGTCAACAATATTATCCCGTGTACATGATTCGGCATTACGATAAATTCATCCAAATCAACGTAATCATATCGATCCGGCAACCATAACCATGAACCATGAACAATTTTCCCGATATCATTCATTACCATTTCACCATTTTTGATATAACCGAATACGTTTTGGCCGCGACGTGGGGGCGGCTCGTGAGCCGCCCTACTTGTTTTTCTGTAATTATGGACACAAAAACGACCGCGAATCTTTCAAATTATCTGTAGGGGCGAAAAATCTTTCGCCCTTTGCTAATCACGGAGGGCGAAAAATCTTTCGCCCTTTGCTAATCACGGAGGGCGAAAAATCTTTTGCCCTTTTTTACGCCCCATCGAATTGGATTATTTTTTATATATTCGCGGGTGCGAGCCAATTCGGGTTCATTACGTACTATGTGTTCATAATAATTGCGTTG